>DASSWG010000169.1:0-18021 GCA_035705295.1 Flavobacteriaceae bacterium | reverse complement strand
AAAAAGTTTACATTTATTCTGTTCTATAAACCAACAGTTTATTTCTAATCAAAATTTTAAACCCAAGCAAATTTCCATTTAAATTTCCCTACCAAGATCACTCCATCATCCAATCACTCCATCACCCAATCACTCGCTTATTTTTTTTATTCGCTAATTCTCCTCGTCACCCCCATCGCCCCATCACCAAATACCCCAATTTCCCAATTGCCATCTTTTAACCACTAACTAATTGACCCCATCAAACTCACTTATTCACTCATTCACTTATTACCATTTTCCAGGAAAAAAACACAAAAAGGAAAGCAAAGATAAGGGGCTTCCTCCGCCAGCCGCCATAATGCTGTAAAGGTCAAGCCCTGTGGGTTTCGACAAAAATTTTTACCTTTTTTTTGTCACCCCGCACCTGATGCGGGGTCCCTCTATGCACAACCACCCTCATAAAAATTTTCCTCGAAAACCTTGACAGCATTGCCACGCCCCTAAGCGAGCGGCTTTCTTTTTTTGTTTTCTTTTTTCCGAAAAAAATATTTTTTTAAATCCTTAATTATGAACACGTATAAAATCAAAACACACCGAAAAGGAAGCCGTTACGAAACGCCCCATTTTTATTTGATAAACAAAGGGAAAAATGCCGGACGGCCTTCCAAGAAACCGTATTACAATTCTTTTGTGGTATTCGCAAATAATGAATTGCAAATCGAAAAACTTTTTTGGATTTGCAACATTCTTCACGAAGGACATTATTTCAAACCTTATCTGGTAGGATCCCGTATGGAATTTATCCATATCGGTTCCGTCAAAAAGCTTTTTAATGAGACATTGAACAATTATGATGGCAACCATTGGGAAGAAAGCTTCAAAGTGCTTCGGCACATCGAAAAAGCTGAGTGCGATTTGAGACGGCAGGCCGATAATATCGGAAAACATAAAATTGTGTTGATGCGTTCCTACGAGCCACAGTTGTAAAAAAAAACAGGGCTTTCCGCCCTGCTTTTTTACTTTTTTGCCTTCCTGCTTTTTCGTCCGGTCCAAAACCGGCTGCGTTTCAATTTTCTGAAATAGTATTTCAAAAACACGGAAACAACAAAACTGATCACCGCTCCAAATACGGCTAAAATAGCGGATACCAAAAAATCTTCAGCTCCCAGAGATGGAACCGTGGAAGCGAAAGAACCGCCCATGATGGCGAATTTGGTATGTAGATAACTTTTTTCCATAGTAAAATAATTTTCCCGATGTCCTGCGTCGAGTTCTTTTCACCTCTCCTTTGGAGAGGTCGGAACTGCTTTTGGTAGTTCCGGGAGAGGACTTGGGAAGGTGGAGACCATCCAAAGCAGTTCAGGATTTTTTTACATTCTGACCAAAACCATTATCTTCTTCTTCATCATCGTTAACGACCGCTTGGCTTACTGCGGTGGCCACCGTGCCGGCGACCGTTAAATAAGTGGCGACAGTAACGACAATCGTGGGTAGTGCCACAGGGGCAGCAATAATGGCACCGCCTACGGCGGCCAAAGCCAAACCTATATTGCGAAGGGTTTTAAAGAATTTTGGAGTGGGTTTTTGATAACGTTCTGCAAGTTTCATAATTGATGGATTTGATGATTAATGTGATTGCTTCTTTTCTTTCCAAGGCTTGATGTACAAGGGACAGGATTTTGTCCAAAGCCTGTTTGGAATAAATTCCTTTTCCGATTCCGCCCAAATAAGTAACCGGAGCGATACAACCGCGCAATTCTTTTTGCACATCATTGGCGGGGTGCAACAAAATCAGCGAACGTCCGGCGACATTTTTTAAGATCAGGTGGTTTTTGAATTTTTTGGAAAAACGCGGGGCGATTTCATACGTTCCCTCCGGAACACATGAAACGTTTCGTCGGTTCCCACGCCATGGTAATTCGATGGTATGGCACAAAAACCGGTCGGAAACAAGGAAGGTCCCGTTGGTACCCTCCTTGAAATAACTCCTTTGAAGCATCAGTTCCATAGCTTACGGAGTATCGATCCCGACCACGGCCAACGCGTTGAACGAACCGTTTTTAAGTGGGTACATTTGCCCATTCACTTCTTGGAAAAACTCCACGCCCAACACACCAATAATCGGTAAGGTGGAATTGGGAGTAAGCGCCGCCAACAAATTGATTGCGGTGGTAGGAGCATTGTCATAAGGAAGAATGTTCGTCTGTGCGGTTTCAAAAACATGGGTTTCGTTTTCGAAATCCAATTCGGCCCCGCCCATCCCAATGCTGAAATGTGTGGTTCCTCCGGGAGCATTGATCCGCAGCAAAGGTTCGAACACATCCAAATCCACACTCACCTCGCCGGTGACCCGGTCGATTGCATTGGAATAAGGAGCGAACAAAGTAGAACCCAACTTCCCGTTTTTGTTGAACTCAAAACCGTTCAATAGGTTAAGGTCTCCATTCAAAATGGTGCGCAAACCACGTTCATTGACGGTATCGGTTTTGACAATAGCCAATAATTGGGTGGTCAACCTACTAGTCACGCGTTTGTCTTTTGCTCTGCGCAACAACACCCGAATGGCGTTGCGAATGAGTTTGCCGCCCTTTCCAGCGCGTCCAAATTCCGCCCCATTTTCCCGTGTACGTTGAAATGCCGGATCATTTGCGATACGATCCCCGTCGATTCCTCCTTTTTGCCGGGCCAAGAACCCATCGGAAGTTTTGTAAAAGGAAATATCCCCGATAGTCCCTTTCAGTTTAATAATACCTGCTTGCCTTGCCATAACTTTGATTTTTATGATTAATAACAACAAAGCACACCTATTATAAAGCGGATAAAAAAAACAAGGAACCATCTATTCCGGTTCTGAAGCTTTTTTCCAAAAATTCCACGAAAATTTTCAAAACTGGATTTTAAACAGTAATTTAAGGGCTAAAATAGGAGGGAAGAGTACCAACAAAGTACGGATGGAGTATAGATAAAGTATGGATATAGTATGAAAACGACAAGGATTTGCATTTACCCAAAAGACATTCAGCGCATTACCGGACGTACAGAACGTTTCGGTAGAAATCTTCTGGCCAAAATCCGAGAACATTTCGACAAGGAATCCTACCAGTTTGTTTCAATAGATGAATTTGCCGAATACACCGGTCTGGACAAAGAAGAAATCCAAAAAAGAATCGACGGATAAGCATGAAATTTACCATTTATTGTTCTTGTTTAACCATAGGTTTTCATATTTTTACATCGTTACCGGAAACCAAATTCTGGTAAAATGTTCAAAGCAAAACCAGAGTTAATCGTGAGTCACGCAGAATCGATTTTCGTTTAACCCGCACAGGCAAAGAGATTAGAGATGTTGATTTTAATCCTGCCACCCCGACAAATGAAAGCCCGCACGAAAGTGTCGGGCTTTTTTTATTGCTCGTTTTGTATTTTCCAAACAAACAGTGTTCCGATAAAATCCAAACTGTATAAAAAGCCACGCAAATACGGAACTTAAGTTCAATTTATGAGCGTGAATTGATCAAGAAAATATGGTACATTTGCGCAAAGCTTAAAAAAAGATGGAAAGCATCAGTGTTTTCGATATGCTCAAAATTGGCGTCGGCCCTTCCAGTTCGCATACGCTGGGACCATGGCGCGCGGCATTGCGATGGGTTGAAAAATTAAAAAATGAGGAGCGTTTTGAAAAGGTGGTTTCCATCGAAGTCGGTTTGTTCGGTTCGTTATCGCTCACCGGAAAAGGCCATGCTTCGGATGTGGCAGTGATTTTGGGCTTGTGCGGTTACGATCCGGTTACGATCGATACGGAAATCATCAATTCCGAAATCGAAAAAATACAGCAATCAAAATCTTTATCTTTCAACAGCGAGAAAAGCATTGACTTCGACCCACAAAAAGCTATTGTTTTCCATCGGAAATTTTTGGAATTTCATCCCAACGGAATAAAATTCAAAGCCGTTTTGAGCGATGGAAAAACCACCGTTTCCACCTATTATTCCATTGGCGGCGGATTTGTGGTCGAAGAAGAGCGCAAAAACGCCAAAAAGAAAATCGAAATTTTCAAGCAGTTCCCTTTTCCGATCGAAAAAGCCACGGAGCTCCTCGCCTATTGCAAAAGTGAAAACAAACCCATTTCCGAAATTGTGTTGGAAAATGAAAAATCCTTGCGTTCCGAAGCGGAAATCGACGAAGGTTTGCGCGCAATTTGGAAAGTAATGTTGGAATCCATGTACATTGGGTGCCACACCGAAGGAACGCTTCCCGGCGGGTTGCATGTGCATCGGCGCGCATTCAATATGAACAAAAAATTGTTGGGCGAAGCCAATTACGCTTCGCCCGAAACATGGCTGGAAACCATTCGGAACACCGAAGTGAAATTCCGCCAAATTTTGCAATGGGTCAGTTGTTTTGCCATTAGCGTCAACGAAGTGAACGCCGCATTGGGACGCGTGGTAACCGCGCCCACCAACGGAAGTGCCGGAACGGTTCCCGCCGTGATGATGTACTATATGACCATCGAAAACCACCAGGCGACATTTGAAGAATTGAAACGTTTTATGCTGGTGGCTGGCGAAATTGGCAGTTTGTTCAAAAAAGGAGCAACTATTTCGGCCGCAATGGGCGGTTGCCAGGCGGAAATCGGGGTTTCTTCGGCAATGGCCGCTGGCGGATTGACCGAACTGCTCGGCGGAACGCCCGAACAAGTACTGATGGCCAGCGAAATCGCCATGGAACATCATTTGGGAATGACCTGCGACCCCATTGCCGGATTGGTGCAAGTGCCGTGCATCGAACGTAACGCGATGGGCGCTATCAAAGCAATCAACGCCGCCGAAATCGCCATGGAAAGCGATGCTTCCAAAGCAAAAATCCCCTTGGACAAAGTCATCGAAACCATGTGGGACACGGCAAAAGACATGAATTCCAAATACAAAGAAACTTCCAAAGGCGGATTGGCAGTGAAAGTGAATTTGAGCGATTGCTGACCTGCAAAAATCTTCTTGTAAAACAAAAAACCGAAAATCGTTCAGACTTTCGGTTTTTTTGATCGGCGGTTATTTAAATTCTAACCTTTCTCGGAAACCAACTTTTCCAAGTTTTTGGCATTTTTCACTTTTTGATCGGTAATCGCAATTTCCAAAACTTCGCTCATATCGGTCACGTAATGGAACGTCAAACCTTTCAAATATTCTTCCTTGATTTCGTCAATGTCGCGCTTGTTTTCTTTGCACAAAATAATCTCTTTGATGTGCGCCCGTTTTGCCGCAAGAATTTTCTCCTTGATGCCGCCCACTGGCAATACTTTTCCGCGCAAGGTGATTTCCCCGGTCATCGCCAAGTTTTTCTTGACCTTTCGTTGGCTGAACAAAGAAACCAATGAAGTCAGCATCGTGATTCCGGCACTTGGCCCATCTTTTGGCGTTGCCCCTTCCGGAACGTGGATGTGCACATTGTAATTGTCGAACAATTCCGGGGCTATTTTGAATTTCTCGGCGTTCGATTTCATATATTCCATCGCAATGGTGGCCGATTCTTTCATCACTTTCCCCAAATTTCCGGTAATGCTCAAATTCCCTTTTCCCTTGGAAAGAATGGATTCGATGAACAAAATATCGCCGCCAACTTGGGTCCACGCCAATCCCGTGACCACGCCCGCAACTTCGTTATTTTCGTATTTGTTGCGTTCCAGTTTTGGGCCGCCCAACACTTCCACAATGTCGTCGTTGGTGATTTTTATGTTGTAATCTTCTTCCATCGCGATGTTCTTGGCCGCGTAACGCACCATTTTCGCGATTTGTTTTTCCAAGCCACGAACACCAGATTCACGCGTGTAACCTTCCACGATCTTTTCCATTTGCGGCCGGGCGATCTTGATGTCTTCGGGTTTCATTCCGTGTTCTTTGATCTGTTTTGGCAACAAATGGCGTTTGGCGATTTCCACTTTTTCTTCGATCGTGTAACCGTTCACATTGATGATTTCCATTCGGTCGCGCAATGCGGGATGAATGGTTCCCAAGGTATTCGAAGTCGCGATGAACATCACTTTGGAAAGGTCAAAACCCATTTCCAAAAAGTTGTCGTGAAATTCGTTGTTTTGTTCCGGGTCCAACACTTCCAACAAAGCCGAAGACGGGTCGCCTTGGTGGCTGTTGGTCAATTTATCGATTTCGTCCAACACAAAAACAGGATTGCTGGTGCCGGCTTTTTTCAGATTCTGAATGATTCGGCCGGGCATCGCGCCGATATAGGTTTTTCGATGGCCCCTGATTTCCGCTTCATCGCGCAAACCTCCCAAAGAAATCCGTACATATTCGCGGCCCAAAGCTTCAGCAATTGATTTTCCCAACGAGGTTTTCCCCACTCCCGGAGGGCCGTACAAACAAAGAATGGGCGATTTCATATCGTTCCGCAATTTCAGCACCGCCAAGTATTCAACAATGCGGCGTTTCACCTCGTCCAATCCGTAATGATCGCGGTCCAAAATTTTTTTGGCGCGTTTCAAATCGAATTTATCTTTGCTGAACTCGTTCCAAGGAAGATCCAAAAACAAATCCAAATAATTCCGCTGGATGGAATATTCGGCCACCTGCGGGTTCATTCGCTGCATTTTGGCCAGCTCCTTTTTGAAATGTTTCGCGGTTTCTTTTCCCCACTTTTTTTTCTTGGCGCGCAAACGCATTTCCTCGATTTCGTCTTCGTGCGAAACCCCTCCCAATTCTTCTTGGATGGTTTTCATTTGTTGGTGCAGGAAATATTCGCGCTGTTGCTGGCTCATATCGTTTTGCACTCGGGACTGAATATCGTTGCGAAGCTCCAATTTTTGAAACTCCGTGTTCATGTATTTCAAGGTCGCCAAGGCACGTTCTTTGAGATCATTGGTTTCCAACAATTTTTGCTTTTCCGCAATGGAAAGGTTCATATTGGAAGAAACAAAATTGATCAAAAACGAGGGGCTGTCAATATTTTTAATGGCAAAAGAAGCTTCCGACGGAATGTTCGGGCTGTCTTTGATAATTTGCAGCGCAAGGTCTTTGATGGAATCAATAATCGCCAAAAACTCTTCATTTTCTTTTGCGGGCCGTGCTTCGGGAACTTCGTCTATTTTTGCGGTGATGTAGGGCGTTTCCGTGATTATTTCGGAAACTTTGAAACGTTTTTTCCCTTGAATAATGACCGTGGTGTTTCCGTCGGGCATTTTCAACACCCGAAGAATGCGCGCAACCACCCCGGTTTTGTTCAAATCTTTCGATTCGGGGTTTTCCACATCGCCGTCTTTTTGCGCAACCACACCAATGACCTTGCTACCGTTGTTGGCATCATTGATCAATTTAATGGATTTGTCGCGACCGGCGGTGATGGGAATGACCACGCCAGGGAACAACACCGTATTGCGCAAAGGCAATATCGGTAAAGTGCCGGGCAGGTTTTCTTTGTTTATTTCTTCTTCATCTTCGGGGGTCATCAACGGAATCAATTCCGCATCTTCCTCGATTCCTTCCAATGACAAACTGTCAAAATGTATGCTGTTTCTTTTGGACATATGCTTTTTTTGGGGTCAATCTGTCATTTTGGGCAGATCGAATTTTGTTATATCTTGGTTTAAAGCGCAAAAAACATAGTGTTTTTGCTTGTCCAATAAAGAGGTCAATTCTTGTGCCAAGGATTTTTTTGATGGTATTTGTTGATTGGGGGGCAAATTGCTTAAACAGGTTTATTTTGGTTTTGATTTTTGGGAAGAATTTTTTAATTCAGCTGTAAAATTTCCCTAGTATTTTTAGAATATACCAAAGAAAGCAGATGGTTTTAAACAAATTGTTTTATATTTATTGCCCGTTTAACAAACGGATCTTCCCCTAAATGTGTTTTTGTCCAGCGAATTTTAGGTTTAAAAAACCCAATGTGAGTCGAAACAATATTTTTATTGTTTTGGTTCTTCCGTTTTTTGTGGTAGGAGAATTTAGGAAAAGAAATAAGGACTGACCGGTCAATTTGAATGTTTTTCACAAGGAGATGAATATTAAAAGAGTTTTAAATAAAAACCCCACGGAGTACGCAGGGTTAAAGATTTTTCTTCGGCTTATAGCCTTATTGTGAAAAGCTTTCAGAAGTACAAATATATAAAAAATAACATAATGAGCAACTTAACTTTAGGATTGGATCTCGGAACCAACAGCGTCGGATGGGCAATTCGAGATATTTCAGTATCAAGCAACCAAATCACAAAATCAGGTGTATTGATTTTTGACAAAGGTGTAGGTGAGGAAAAAGGGATTGAATTTCCAAAAGTTAGAAAACGAACTGAAAGCCGTGGAAAACGTAGAAATTATCAGGCTGAGAAATACAGAAAATGGGAATTACTCGAGTTCCTTATTCAAAAGGATATGTGTCCACTTACTATTGGTGAATTGGACAATTGGCGGAAATATGAAAAAGGTAAAAAACGGAAATACCCCCAAACCGAATCCTTTATCAATTGGTTACGCTATGATTTTAACGGAGACGGAAAACCGGATTATCATTTATTTGGAAGTGACAAACACGAAAATCATTATTTATTTCGAGCAAAAGCAATAAGTAAAAATGAAACTGATAAAAAAGTCTTCCAAGAGAATCCACAAATTTTAGGACGCGTTTTTTACCATTTGGTACAACGTCGTGGGTTTAAAGGGCGGGATGAAGAAGAAGCCAAAACGATGTTGGAAGGAAGCAAGAAAAATGGCACACCGGGCAGAAATGAAATTTCGGATTATATTGAAAAACACAACAGTTTAGGAGCGGCACTTTATTATTATCAAAAAGAAAATTCAGGAAAACACCAAAAAGTAAGAATAAGGCAGCGTTATAATCTTAGAAAGGATTACGAGAACGAACTCAAAGAAATCTGTCGAGTCCAAGGATTGGATGAAGAATTTTATAAAAAATTGTGGAAAGCAATTATCTGGCAGCGGCCACTGCGAACACAGAAAGGATTGGTGGGTCTATGCACTTATGAAAAAAACAAAAGGCGCGCTCCGAGTAGTCATCCTCTATATGAAGAATATCGCACGTGGGTTTTTATCAACAATTTGAAAATTGAAGCTCCTGAAGGTTGGGAGCAGGAACTATACCTAAGAGAAAAAATATATCCTATTTTTTACAAAACCGGAAATGATTTCAGCCTCAAAACTATTTTAAATCAATTAAAAATAGACAGAGCAACCATTAACTCTGGCTATGCCACACGGGAAAAAACCAAGGTTCTTTCCGCTAAATTACTCAAAAAATTTGAAGATATTTTTGGAGAAAATTGGAAAGAAAATTATGGTTGGAACGAAGCATTCGTTCGAAATGCCCAACCCACTAAAAAAGACACTACCAATTATACATTCGAAGATATTTGGCACATATTGTCCACCTTTGGCAGCGAAGAGAAGTTAAAAGAATTTGCCTTAGAAAAATTAAATCTACCAGAAGAAAAAGCTACAAAGTTTTCCAAAATAAGATTACAACAAGGATATGCTACTTTAAGCCTTTCCGCCATTAAAAAAATACTGCCCTATCTTCAAAAAGGATTTTTGTACTCCAAAGCCGTGTATATGGCAAACCTGCAAAAGGTCTTGGGAACTCATGAAATATCAGAAGGTTTTATTAATCATTTCGCAGAAGAAATTGATGAAATCTATGAAAATGTTTCCGTCGAACGGAAGTTGAACAACATTTTAAATGGTCTTTTTAGGACAGAACTTATAGCGGACGGTGATTATCATTTGGACAAAAATAAAGATTTGGATGAATCGGATATGAATTTGGTTCAGGAAAAAATAATCGATATTCTCGGTGAAAAAACTTGGGAAGCAACCGCCGAAGAAAAGAAAAATGAATATTTAGTCTATGTCAAAAAACATTACAGGGAGTTTCTCAGAAAGCCATTTCAAGCTAAAAAAGGTGGTTTTATAGAGCAACCGCGCATCCACCAAAAAATATTTGACTATTTAAAAGAATACTATCAAGTTTCAGATAAAAATATCAACTATTTATGGCATCCATCGGAACAAGAAAAATATCCGAATGCTGATGAATACCATGAAGTAGAACAGTTGCGAAAAACTTTTTATATAAAAGAATCCGAGTTAGAACATTTTTTACATAAAAACCCAGATGCTGAAGCAAATGGGGTTTCATTAGAACTTTTGGGAACCCCCGAACCGATTAGCAAAGGTTTTAAAAACCCAATGGCTTTAAAAACGCTGCACAAATTAAAACAGCTACTCAATTATCTTTTGCAAACCGAACAAATAGATGCCCATACCCGAATTGTGGTGGAAATTGCCAGGGAACTCAACAATGCCAATTACCGGAAATCTTTAGAAAAATGGCAGAACGAACGCGAACGACAAAATGAAAAGTTTAAAAAAACTATTGAGGAAATAAATAAGGAATGTAACACTAATTTCAATATTGAAAATAAGAGCCTAATCAGAAAAATTCGGCTTTGGGAAGAACAAGATCGGAAATGTATGTACACCGGGGCAACCATAAATATGAGCGATGTGTTGAATGGGGAACATTATGATATTGAACATACCATTCCGGCAAGCATCAGTTTTGATAACGAATTGAAAAACATAACATTAGCTGATAAGTATTTCAATTCAAATGTCAAAGGAAAAAAGTTCCCAACGCAGCTTGATAATTATGATAGCGAAACAACTTTTAATGGCAACCCCATTCAGCCTATTGTTAAAAACATTGAAGCCATTTTCGGAAAGCGCACGATAGAAAAAAAAGTTGTCAAAAATAGAGGGGAGAAAGAAGAAATTACCATTATTAAATGGAGCAAAATCACTGATTTAGAAAATCAGTTGGATGAATATTTAAAGAAAACAAGTTATGCCAGTACCAAAGAAATAAAAGATTACTTCATTCAAAAACGTCATCAAATAAAATTTGATTTAGATTACCTAAAACAAAAACTACAAACCTTTACTATAGAAGAATATAAAGCCAGTTGGCGAAACAGTCAGCTGCGGGATACACAAATAATGACCAAATATGCCGTACCTTATTTAAAAACGGTTTTTAATCGTGTAGAAGTTCAAAAAGGAAATGTGGTCAATAGTTTTAAGGAAATTTACAAAGTAAAACTTCGTAGCGAGAAAAAAGACCGATCTGTCCATAGTCATCATGCGGTAGATGCCGCCATTCTGACTTTGATTCCCAAACCCGCTTATCGAGATGAAATTCTTAAAAAATATCAACTTGAAATTGATAATAGAACCGGAAAAACATATCACGAGGCTCCTATAAACTGGGAAGATTTTGAGACTTCATACATCAAGAACATAGAAGAAGAAACGCTCATTAATAATCTAAAAGAATACAGAACCTTAACCCCAACTTTTAAAAAAGTCCGGAAACGAGGTGAAATAGATTATAACGAAGATGGAAGTATTAAATGGGCAAAAGGTGATACAATACGCGGACAATTGCACGGTGAAAGTTTATACGGAGCAATCAAGCAGCCTAAAAGGAATGAGAAAGGAAAAATTATTTTCGATGATGATAAAAAAATGCAATTGGAAGAATATATAAGACTGGTAGTCAGGCAACCTTTGCTTTATGCGAAAGATACTTCCTCTCCTGGCTTTAAAAATTTAGCTGAAATTGAAAAATCCATAGTTGATAAAGATTTGTTCAATATAATAGAAGGTCAAGTGAATGAAGCCGAAAGCTTTAAATCGGCTATGAAAAAAGGAATTTATATGCTGAATAAAAAAGGGGAACGAGTCAATAAAATCAGACATATTAGGTGCTTCGTTCGGTTAAGTCATTCCGCTGCCGTAAAACCCCACGAGCACGATTTTAAATCAGAAAAAGAACATAAACAAACTACTTATGCGCAAAA
Source organism: Flavobacteriaceae bacterium (assembly GCA_035705295.1). Taxonomy (GTDB): domain Bacteria; phylum Bacteroidota; class Bacteroidia; order Flavobacteriales; family Flavobacteriaceae; genus DASSWG01. The sequence goes on along the minus strand of DASSWG010000169.1, from coordinate 6,161 downwards.
TGGAGAAAATGTTTTCTGCCTGTATTACAAAGGAAAAATAAAAGGCAAAGAAGAACGGGCAATCAATATTATAGGAATCTTCGATCTGGCAAAATTGGATATTCAAAGTGAAAAAGACTTTCTTGAAATTCCGCTGTTTAATTCCATCAAAAAGAAGAAAGCTGAAATTCCATTGTACGCCATATTAAAATCAGGGCAAAAAGCTATTTTTTATAAAGAAAGAAAGGAAGAACTTAAAGAGCTTTCACAGGAAGAACTTTCGGATAGATTGTATAAAATGTATGAGTTTGAAAAAGACGGTAGAATTAAATTACAACATCACTTGATTTCCGGAAATAGAACCGACATAAAAAAAGAATATAAAGAATCTTCTTCAATGAATTTTGAAGAATACGCACCTTTACTGAGAATCAGGAGTAAAGCCTGGAATTTTGCAATAGAGGGCAAAGATTTTAAAATGAATTTAGATGGATCAATAGAGTTTAAGTTTTAAAAAGAATAATCAGGAAAATGCTAACTTTCGAAACCTACTACCACATCTACAACCACGCCAACGGCGATGACAACCTGTTTTGAGAGCGGAAGAATTATTCGTTTTTCCTGAAAAAATACCGGCAACATATAAACCCAATAGCCGATACGATTGCCTGGTGTTTGATGCCGAACCATTTTCACCTGTTGGTACGAACGAAAAGCAAGGAAGAAATCGCCGGGATATTAACAAACTTTTCCAAAGTTCCAAACTTTGGATTGGAAAAGTTCTAAATGCTGCTTTAACTATAAGAAAGAAAACGGTTTACAAACCACTGAATTATGAACGATGTTATACATTTAAAAAAAGACGGTTTTTACATTTCTAAATACAATGAGAATTTAAAAAAAGTCGAGTTGGTTAAAATAGAAAGGCCGTTTTGGTATTACTACAATCACGAACTCATACTTGATAAGGACATCACGTATGGCGCTATTTTTTCAAATTTGGAACCCTACCTTGATAAACTGGAAGAACATTTTTTGGCAGAAACAAGAGGTTGGAAAGTAAAAGAATGGTTTGATGAAATCAAAAAAGAAAAAACCAAGGAGGAGGTGGAATTCTTTGAAATACGCTTTGATTGGCATATAGATGCCCATTCGCTTTTTGATAGAAAAACAAGCGAATATGACAACAGTCTTGTCAAGTTTTTGAGTTTTTCGGCAATGGCAAAATCAACAGAAACCGAAAATGGAGAAGAACGGTATGGAACTTCTTTTATAGCTATTCAGAATTTAAGGGATGTTCCCGTGGTGTTCGACAAGCATTGCGAAATAAGTGTTTGGAACCCTGAAACCAAAAAAAACACTGTTCTTTTTGAATATGAAGACGGCATCACTTTAAGGGAACTCATCGCTTGCTTGTTCAATGAAATTACTTTTTATGGCAATCCGAAAAACACCAAAGAGCAAGCGGAAGAGTTGGAAAAGAGGATTAAGGAAGTTGATGAAACTGATAGGAACGATGAAACCAAATTCATCCCATTTTCAAAAATTAAATTGGAATGGTTGGAAGAGGAATTGCAAGAAGCATTGGCTGCCGAGAATTATCAATGGGCCGAAAATGTCCGAAAAGAAATTGAACGGGTCAAAAGCGAAGAAGGGGCGACATAGCTCATCAACCCAAACCCCCAAACCTTGAAGGTTTTCAAAACCTTCAAGGTTTAAATCAACATTCAAAAAAACAAATGCAAAAAACAAAGGCCACATTGTCCCCCGACCATATTTATCACATTTACAACCGGGCAAATGGTGAAGAACGTTTGTTTTACAATAATCGGAACTACCGCTTTTTTTTAAAGAAATATGTCCATTATTTGCAACCGGTCGTCAATACACTTTGCTATTGCTTGATGCCCAACCATTTTCATTTTTTAATAAGGGTAAAATCAGAAGCGGATTTAAAAGAAGTCTTTATGGAAAAGTTGAAAAAGAAAAATGCAAACCTCCAAGGTTTTGAAAACCTTGGAGGTTTGATCCCACAACTGATTTCAAAACAATACAGCAACTTTTTTAATTCCTACACCAAGGCTTTCAATAAGCAACACCAAAGGAATGGAAGTTTGTTTTCACAAAACTTCAAACGAAAAGAAGTCAAGGACGAAACCTACTTACGGAAATTGATCCATTATATCCATTACAATCCAATAGAGGCGTGTTTAACGGAACATTATGATTGGAAATATTCTTCTTATCCGGCTATTATTTCAACACAAAAAACAAAAATTGCCCGAGAGGAAGTAATCTGTTATTTCGGTGATCTTGAAAATTTTGAATATTGCCATAAATACCCACCGAAAATTACCGGAATAGAATAATCACAGACCTGACAAACCTTGAAGGTTTCAAAAATCCTCAAGGTTTAATAAAAAACTATTATGATCAAACGCACCCTCTTTTTCGGCAATCCCGCCTATCTCAGCACCAAAAATGAACAATTGGTGGTCAACTTTCCCGAAAAAGAGGAAAAGGAAGCCAGCATTCCCATCGAGGATTTGGGCTATATCGTTTTGGAAAACCCGCAAATTACCATTACCAACGGTTTACTTACAAAACTTATCCAAAACAAAACGGCCATCATTACCTGCGACAAACAGCACCTCCCCTGCTCTTTTTTGCAACCCTTGGTCGGCCATAGCGAGCAAACCGAACGCATAAGGCATCAACTGAACGCTAGCCTTCCGCTAAAGAAAAATTTGTGGCAGCAAACCGTTTCGGCCAAAATCGAAAACCAAGCGGCACATTTAAGCGCTTGCGGAAAAAATGCGCTGAAACTGAAACGCTGGGCCAGGGAAGTAAAAAGTGGGGATGCTCAAAACCATGAAGCCATCGCTGCTGCCCATTATTTTCAAAATTTATTCAACATTGAAGGTTTTTCCCGCAATCAAAAAGGCGTTCCCCCGAACAATTTATTGAATTACGGCTATGCAATATTGCGAGCGGTTGCCGCCCGGGCATTGGTGAGCAGCGGGATGTTGCCCTCGGTGGGGATTTTCCACAAAAATAAATACAACGCTTTTTGTTTGGCCGATGATGTAATGGAGCCCTACCGACCGTTTGTGGACACATTGGTGTATGAAATAGTGGAAAACGATGAAAACATCGAAGAATTGAACAAGAACTGTAAATCCGTTTTGTTGACGATTCCAGCAATGGATGTGCTGATAGATGGCAACCGAAGTCCACTGATGGTTGCGATGAGCAGGACCACCAACAGTTTGTACGAATGTTTTTTGGGCAGCGGCCGAAAAATATTGTACCCGGAATTTGAATAAAACCCGATGAAAATATGTCGGATCACTTTTCACGTTTAAACCAATATCGCTCTATGTGGGTGCTCGTATTTTTTGACCTGCCGACCGAAACCCGCAGCGAACGCAAAGCGGCCAGCAAATTTCGCAAAGATTTGTTGGACGATGGTTTTGCCATGTTCCAGTTCAGTATTTATATGCGGTTTTGCGCCAGCCGTGAAAATGCAACAGTACATATTAACCGAACAAAAAGTATGCTTCCAAAAAAAGGAAAAGTGGGCATTATGCAAATCACCGACAAACAATTCGGAATGATCGAATTGTTCCATGGACAAAAAGAAACGGAAACCGAAAAACCGAGCCAACAATTGGAACTTTTTTAAACTTTTCCAAAGTTTGAAACTTTGGAAAAGTTTAAATTAAAAATGTCAGGTAGAGCGCAGTCGAAACCCTAATTCACCCTTTCATTTTTTAATCCTAACTCGCTGCATAAAAAACAGGATACCAGCTTTTTAGGGAGGGTATCCTGTGAATAGTCAACTAAAATACAATTCTGAAAGCAATTCACAACTACGGAATGCCGAAATGATCGGGCGGCCGCCCTGTGAATAGTCAACTAAAATACAATTCTGAAAGCAATTCACAACTTTGATTTTCGTGGCGTTCGATTTGTTTTTCCTGTGAATAGTCAACTAAAATACAATTCTGAAAGCAATTCACAACCCAGCGACCGATGCGGGCGATTATCTTTTGCCTGTGAATAGTCAACTAAAATACAATTCTGAAAGCAATTCACAACTAAGCAACGTTTCGTTTTCCTGATAGAAGCCCTGTGAATAGTCAACTAAAATACAATTCTGAAAGCAATTCACAACTCAATCTATTTCTAACCAAAATCCGTGGGACCTGTGAATAGTCAACTAAAATACAATTCTGAAAGCAATTCACAACTGATGGCAACAAAGCAAGCGGTAAAGGCGCCCTGTGAATAGTCAACTAAAATACAATTCTGAAAGCAATTCACAACTATTGAAAATGATTTGCCGATTATTTGCGCCCTGTGAATAGTCAACTAAAATACAATTCTGAAAGCAATTCACAACTATCATTTCCTTTCAACACGCTTAGCACCTCCTGTGAATAGTCAACTAAAATACAATTCTGAAAGCAATTCACAACAAGTTGAAGACGCGTGTGCGTTCTTGGGACCTGTGAATAGTCAACTAAAATACAATTCTGAAAGCAATTCACAACTGGTGGTTTCTACCGTTCGGCTTTTGATCGCCTGTGAATAGTCAACTAAAATACAATTCTGAAAGCAATTCACAACAATGTTATAGGCATGTGGCAATGGAATGGCCCTGTGAATAGTCAACTAAAATACAATTCTGAAAGCAATTCACAACCAAGCCTTGATTGATCACATTTTTAATCAGCCTGTGAATAGTCAACTAAAATACAATTCTGAAAGCAATTCACAACAATTAAAAGTGCAACCATAAGTGTTACTCCCCTGTGAATAGTCAACTAAAATACAATTCTGAAAGCAATTCACAACTAGCGCAACACCGGCGTGCTTTCTCAATCGCCTGTGAATAGTCAACTAAAATACAATTCTGAAAGCAATTCACAACTTCTGCAGCTCGATCAATGTTCTTCAAATACCTGTGAATAGTCAACTAAAATACAATTCTGAAAGCAATTCACAACTTAAACCCATATTAAACCCGAATACTCAACCTGTGAATAGTCAACTAAAATACTCCCGAAGTTCCGGGACTGAAACCAAGGGAACGAGGTTCAGCGACATCAAAAAATAGTATGTGAGCTAAAACATTTCAAAATTGATGTTTACTTTATGGAAACAGCGACATTAAAGGTATAAACAAAGTATTCATCAAAAAAACAAAATCATGCCATTAGCCAACAAATACCACGTTTTGGTTTACAGCGGACAAGACGGGTATCAATCAAATCGCGCGCAGATTCAACTGGAAGGAACAAACGGAAAGCCCATTGCTTGGATCCGGTTCAACGATCCGGGAATGACTTTTGAAACCGATTACGAAAACAATGGAATAATACGGATGCATTTGCCCTCCACTATGTTCCAGAGTGTTTTGGACATGCTTCGAAATGAGGATCCGATCAATATTTATTTCAATGGGGTTCGCGCATTTTTTGCAACAGGAACCTTGGAGCCCGTCGGTGAAAACGAATAAATTTTCAACAACTTTTCCAAAGTTTTGAACTTTGGAAAAGTTTATTTAAAACTACCGCGTCAACTTCTTATATTTAATCCGTTTCGGAATTAAATCACCGCCCAAGCGTTTTTTCTTGTTTTCTTCGTAATCGGAGAAACCGCCTTCAAAGAAATAAACTTCGGAATTTCCTTCGAATGCCAAAATATGGGTGCAAATTCGATCCAAAAACCAGCGGTCGTGGGAAATCACTACTGCGCAACCGGCAAAATTTTCAATTCCTTCTTCGAGGGCACGTAAAGTGTTTACGTCCAAATCGTTCGTGGGTTCATCCAACAATAAAACGTTCCCTTCCTCTTTTAAGGTCATGGCCAAATGCAAGCGGTTTCGTTCTCCTCCGGAAAGTTTGTTCACGGTCTTGTTCTGTTCGCTTCCACCGAAATTGAAGCGACTTAAATAAGCTCGGGAATTCACTTGCTTCCCTCCCATCATGATCAATTCTTGTCCGTCGCTGAAATTTTGCCAAATGGATTTTTCGGGATCGATGTTCGAATGCGCTTGATCGACATAGGCGATTTTTGCAGTTTCGCCCACAAGGAATTCCCCGGCATCGGGTTGAATTTCGTCCATGATCATTTTGAAAATCGTGGTTTTCCCGGCGCCGTTCGGCCCGATAATT
>DASSWG010000168.1:0-11968 GCA_035705295.1 Flavobacteriaceae bacterium | reverse complement strand
AAAAATGCCCAAAATGCCCAAATCCCAAAGAAGAAACCTCTAAAATCAAAAAAAATCAGTTCAAAAAATTGAGGGGAATTTTTGTCAAGGAATTTTAACTTCAAATAATCACAAAAAGGCCTTACTTCTGAATATGCCTTTAAAACCATAAAACGCTTCCAATTTTTGGAGGCGTTTTTTGTTCTATAAATTTCCGAACACTGCCAACTGCTACTGCTTACTGCATACTGAAGAAGGCACCAATCCGGAATAATCACCGCCGTTTCGAATCACGTCGCGAACAATGGAGGAGGAGATGTAGCTTTTTCCGCTGGAGGTCAACAGGAAAACGGTTTCTATTTTTTCCAAATAGCGGTTGGTATGCGCAATGGCCTTTTCAAATTCGAAATCGGCAGGGTTGCGCAAGCCGCGCAAAATGAACTCGGCATTTTCGGCTTTGCAGAAATCAACCGTTAGGCCTTGGTAGGTTTTTACCTTTATTTTGGGTTCGTTTTTGAACGTTTCCTCCAAAAAAGCCTTGCGCTCTTCCAGTGAAAACATGTATTTTTTATCGGCGTTCACACCAATGGCCAACACAATTTCGTCAAACAAGCCGAGCCCGCGCAAAATAATGTCGTGATGCCCAAGGGTAATGGGATCGAACGAACCGGGAAAAACCGCTTTTTTCATATTAATTTCCCACGAAGGTGAGAATCTGTTTGGTTCAACTTTCCAACTTCCCACGAACCCGCCTGCCGGACGGGCAGGAGTGGGAATTTGTTTAATTTAATTTTATTTGTTCGGTAAAGATAGAAAATTTATGAGTGCTGGATTTGGTTTAAAAAATTAGTTATACCTGATCATCCAATTAACCGGTGCCCGATCACCAATCACGGATCACCAAATCACCGATCATTCAACACCATTTCAATGCAATTGCCAAATAAATTTTCCAAACTGATTCCCGCGGCCAAGGCCTGTTGCGGAATGATGCTCGCTTCGCTCAATCCGGGCGTGGTGTTCACCTCGATGAAATGCGGTTCGCCATTGTGAAAAATAAATTCCGTTCGGGAGAGCCCTTTTAATTTCAACCTTTTAAAGATCTGAACGGCCAAATCCTGTACTTTTTTCGTTTCTTCTTCCGAAAGTCGCGCGGGTGTAATTTCTTGCGATTCGCCCAAATATTTCGCTTTGTAATCGAAAAATTCATTTTCCGACACAATTTCGGTCACCGGCAAGGCCATTATTTTTCCCTGGTAATTGATGACGCTCACATCGACTTCCATTCCTTCCAAATAGGATTCGATAATCACTTCTTCGTCTTCTTCAAAAGAATAATGAATCGCAGCGACCAGTTCTTCAAGGTGTTTCACTTTGGAAACGCCAAAACTGCTTCCGGCTTTATTGGCTTTCACAAAACAAGGCAAACCGACGGTTTCGATGATTTTATCAGGAAAAATCGGGTCACCTTTGTCCAAAAAATAGTTGGTCGCCGTTTTGATGCCATGTCCGCGCAAAACACTGATGCAATCGCGTTTGTTGAAAGTAAGCGCAGCTTGGTAATGGTCGCAGGCGGTTTGGGGCATTTCAATAGTTTCCAAATAGGCTTGAAAAAGCCCGTCTTCGCCAGGCGTTCCATGAATGGTGTTGAAAACACAATCGAACACCAGTTTTTTTCCGTTTATTTCAGTGGAAAAATCGGCTTTATCGATTGGGAATTCTTCCTCTTTTTCGTTTAAAGCCACCCATTTTTCTTTTGAAATATGGGCGCGGTAAACTGCATATTTTTCCCGGTTCAAATGTTTATAAACCAAATTTCCGCTTTTGATGGAAATTTCAAATTCGCTGGAATAACCGCCCATGGCGATGGCAATGTTTTTTTTCATATCAATGCCCGTGAAGGCGGGTACCTTTTGGTCAAATATCTTTTCCAAAAATATCGTTTATTTCAACGTGCGCAAAACCAAGCGTGATTTTTATATCTTTGTTTCCTAATTTTTTATTCATGGGTATCTTCAAATTCCTTACCAGCAAAACATTTTTAATTCAAATCGGATTGGCCATATTGGTGTTTTTGTTGTTGGTATTTTTGACTTTTCAGTGGTTGGAAAGTTATACGCGGCACGATCAGCGCATTGAGGTGCCGGATTTGTCAAAACTCGCGTTGGACGTGGTCGATGAGCAATTGACCGAACTCGATTTACGTTGGGAAGTGATCGATTCTTCCAAGTACAACCCCGACTACCCGCCCTATTCGGTGATCGATCAAGCCCCGGAAGGAGGCGATTTTGTGAAAGAAAACCGAATGATTTATTTGACGCTGAACCCTTCCGGATATCCAAAAATAGAAATCCCCAATTTGATACGCAACACACGTCGACAGGCAGAAGCCACTTTGTTGTCCATGGGGTTTAAGATTGGCGACATCACCTACAAACCCGACATTGCCGAAGACGCCGTTTTGGAATTGCGCCACAAAGGCGAAGTTGTGAAGCCTGGCGACAAATTGAAAAAAACCGCGGTCATCGATTTGGTGTTGGGCGATGGTTCACTCAATTACAATTCGCGAATTTCCACTCCCGAACCTGAGACCGAATAAAAAAAGTTTTAAGTTCGCTAATATTTTAAATATCCAAAAAATTGAACCATTAAGAAGTGAAGGGAAATTAAGCTGTGGTGGTTCAAAATATTCCTTTCCTCCTTAAAGGAAACATAGTAATGACAAAGAAAAAAGTCACCCAGTTATCATATGAAATAAGTAGGATGTGCTATTAAGGTTCATAAAGCGCTCGGACCTGGGTTGTTGGAGTCGGTTTATGAAAAATGTTTAAAGCATGAATTGATTCAAAAAGGATATAATATAGAACAACAAGTTTTGGTGCCTGTAACGTATGAAAATATCATTATTGATACTGAATTGCGGTTGGATTTATTGGTGAACAATTGCGTAGTTGTGGAATTGAAAGCCATTGAATATATTTTGCCGGTTCACGAAGCCCAATTGTTGACTTACATGAAGCTGCTCGAAAAACCACAGGGCTTGCTCATTAATTTTTTTACGGACAACATTACCAAATCAATGAAACCTTTTGTAAATGAATATTTTAAAAACTTACCCGACGAATAATTAAATTATTTTGTCCAAAGGGAACACTAAATTCATAAAGGAAATAACTTAATGATACTTAATGCCTTAATGGTTCAAGAATAAGTTGAATAAATCAAAAATCCTTGATGGGTAAAATTGATTTTTTGTGACGGGCATAATTTTTTGAGACTATGAGCAACGATGAAGAAAATATAGAAGAAAACGACGATTTGTTCGAGCATCATGCTTTTACGGCCGGAAAAGGCCAAGAACCTTTGCGCGTCGATAAATTTTTGATGAATTTTATCGAAAACGCCACCCGGAACAAAATTCAACAAGCTGCCAAAAACGGGAATATTTATGTGAACGGCAAACCGGTGAAACAAAACTACAAAGTAAAGGCAGGCGACGAAGTGCAGGTGATGTTCGAACATCCGCCGCACGAATTTTTGTTGGTCCCGGAAAATATCCCCATTGACGTTGTGCACGAAGATGATGCACTTTTGGTGGTCAACAAACCCGCGGGAATGGTCGTGCACCCCGGGCACGGAAATTATTCCGGCACCTTGATCAACGCATTGATCTATCATTTTGAAAATTTGCCGCATCCTTCAGCTTCGCCCAAGACAGGCAACAGCGAACGCCCGGGATTGGTGCACAGAATCGACAAAGACACCAGCGGATTGCTGGTAATTGCCAAAACCGAAACGGCGATGACGCATTTGGCCAAACAATTTTTCGACAAAACCAGCCAGCGCGAATATGTTGCTTTGGTATGGGGAAATGTGGAAAATGATGAAGGAACCGTGGAAGGGAATATTGGACGGCATCCGAAAAATCGTTTGCAGAACATGGTTTTTGAAGGGGAAGATGCCGACTTGAATGGAAAACCAGCGGTGACACATTATCGGGTGTTGGAGCGGTTTGGGTATGTGACCTTGGTTTCGTGCCGGTTGGAAACCGGGCGAACACATCAAATTCGTGTGCATATGAAATATATTGGCCACACGCTTTTCAATGATGAACGTTACGGCGGCGAGCGCATTCTGAAAGGAACTTCCTTTACGAAATACAAACAATTTGTGGAAAATTGTTTTAAAATTTTGCCCCGGCAAGCATTGCATGCGAAAACCTTGGGCTTTGAACATCCGACCAGCGGAAAATGGATGGCGTTCGATTCGCCGGTTCCGGAAGATATGCAGCTGTGCATCGAAAAATGGCGTGCTTATGCAAAAAATCAGCAAGCGTTTTTGTGATTTTTTTGAAATGATTTTTTAGTGGTATCTTTGATATTGAATATGAGATTGCAGATTTTTTCAATTAAACTTTAAGCAATGAAAGTTTTGAGCTTAAACATCCCCGAGAATATTTCCCTCAACGAACGGGAAACAAAACGGTTTTTGGCTGCCAAAATGTATGAAAGTGGAAAACTTTCCCTTGGGGAAGCTGCTGAATTGGCCGGATTGTCAAAAGTCGCTTTCTCTGAAATTTTAGCGGATTATGATGTTTCATTGATTAATTATCCTGCTTCGGAAATAATAAAAGATGCAGCACGGTTCTGATATAATTATTGCCGATACCAGTTGCCTTATAATACTTGGGAAAATAGCAGAATTGGGGTTGTTGGGGAAATTTGGCAAACAAATTCATATAACGCCCATAATTCGAAAGGAATATGGGGAAAAACTTCCCGATTGGATATTGATTTCCCACCCCACCAACAGAATTTACAGACAAATTTTAGAAATGGAATTGGATGAAGGGGAAGCAAGTGCGATCGCTTTGTCTTTGGAAATGCAAAATTCCATATTGATTCTCGATGATTTGAAAGGAAGAAAAATTGCTGCTCAACTTCAATTGAGCTATTCGGGAACTTTTGGATTAATTCTTGGGGCAAAGCAACTTGGAATTATCGAAAGTGTCAAACCAATTATTGCTAAAATAAGAGATACAAACTTTAGGTTCAGTAAAGAATTATTGGATACTATCCTTGAAAAAGCAGGTGAAAAATAAATCTTTTATATTTCCAAAACCACCTTCATGAAAATCATTGTTTCCCCAGCTAAATCACTAGATTTTGAATCAACATTGCCCCCGGCCGTTCAAAGTCGGGCCACACAGCCCCGGTTTTTGGAAACCACTGCCAAAATCAACAAAAAACTATCCCGGGTTTCCAAAAAACAACTTTCCAAATTGATGGGTATCAGTGATAAATTGGCCGAATTGAATTTCGGACGGAACCAAGATTTTCAAGCCGACCACACTTCAGAAAATTCACGACCTGCCTTGTACACTTTTGCGGGCGATGTTTATATGGGTTTGGACGCATACTCACTTCCAATTGAAAAATTGGACGAGGTTCAAGATACATTGCGTATCCTTTCTGGGTTGTATGGAATTTTGCGGCCTTTGGATTTGATTCAACCCCATCGGCTGGAAATGGGCACGCAATTGCCGGTTCAACGAAAAAAGAATTTGTACGAAGTTTGGCAAGAGAAAATCACCCAATCATTGAATGCGGAAATGGAACCGGATGAATTGTTGGTCAATTTGGCGAGTCAGGAATATTTCAAAGCGGTCAATACAAAAAAGTTGAAGGCAAAAGTGATTTCGCCGATTTTCAAGGATTTCAAAAACGGAGAATTGAAAATCATCAGTTTTTTTGCTAAAAAAGCACGCGGTTCCATGGCGCGCTTTATGTTCGATAAAAACGTAAAAAATTCGGAAGGGTTGAAAAACTTCGATTACGATGGCTACCAATTCAGTGAAAAAGAAACGAAAAACGATAATGAACCGGTTTTTATCAGGTGATTTTTTGTAAATTGCAGGACACTTTCCCCTTGCCTTGAACAATTATTAGACAGAAGACAGAATTAATGAATTCCAAAACCACCGCTTATTTCGGGATTATTGGCGGCATGCTTTTTTTGGCAACGGCAATTCTCAGTAGTTTTCAGTTCGAGGAATACAGCCATGTTTCACAATATATAAGCGAAGCTTATGCTTTTGGAACGCCCTATGGGGTCCACCTTCGGTTTTTGGGCTATTTTCCCAGCGGGGTTTTGCTTTTTTTCTTTGGAGTGAATGTCCATCGGTTTTTGAAAAAATCGGATCAAGCGAGCTTGGGTTTTTTTGGTTTTGCCGTTTTTTATGGATTGGGAACCGTTTTGGTCAGTATTTTTCCATGCGATGCAGGTTGCAACAAAGAATTTATCAATCCAAGTATTTCGCAAATAATCCATAATATATTGAGCGTGGCAACTTACACCGTCGTTCCGTGTTGCTTGCTGTTGGTCGGTCGGGGGCTAAAAAAAACAAGTTCTTTCTTGGGGGTTGCATCCTTGGTTTTGGGGGCGATCAGTGGAATATTTGTGTTGCTGCTGTTTTCCGACCCCACCGGAAGTTTCATTGGTCTTTTTCAACGAATCATTGAAGCTTCGATTTTAATATGGGTTTTCTTGATCGCAGGGGTCCTATTGAAAAACAGGAACCTTCAAGTTGCTTCTTGATCTTTTCAGAATGTTTTTTAGGCAAAAAAAAACCACTTTTTCAAGTGGCTTCTTTAAGCGGAAAACAAAAGCTGATTAATCTTCTTTTAAAAACTTCCCGTTTGAATCAAACTCTAGATCGGTGCCGTCGGAAAGTTCTATTTCTTGGTCGTTTTTGTCATCTTCCCAAGAAACGATGTACAAATCTCCATAATTATCGTTCACGTATGAAACAATATTTCCTGGAAGTAATCCTTCAGGGATTTCAATATCGTCCCTGCTTTCGATTTCGGTCAATCCACCGCTTTTGTTGAAATCCATTTTGATCCCATTGGCGAGCACCACTTCGTACAATTCGCCATTTCCCATATTGATAAGGTCTTTTTCCCTTTCGGCGCTTTTCACCATCACATCCGGAAAATGTTTTTTGATCAAAGCTTTTGATTCTTGTGGCAATACATCGGTTTTATTTTGGGCAAAACCCGCACTAATTGCGAATATAAATACCAAACTTGTTAAAATTGACTTTTTCATGGTTATTGTTTTTTATGGTTTATACATCGAAATTACAATTGAAATGATGGGTTGAACAAAAAATGATGGTAAAATTTTGTGAATTGACGTTGTATTAACATTTTGAAATGTACTGGTTCATTTCAGTTGAAAGTGTTGGGTTCTTTTTATATTTACCATTCAAAAAAGATACGAACATGGATAAGCATTATAAAATCAAGGCGGGCGCCCATGAATTTGAGTTCAAAGATAAAGAACCTGATTCCTTGGATATTCAGCAAATTGACAAAGGAAAATACCATGTTCTAAAAAACCAAAAATCATTCAAGGCCGAAATAAGCACGTCGGATTTTCACAATAAAAAATATTCGGTCAAAATAAATTCCAATACCTACGAAGTGATTATTTTCGACGAACTTGCTATGTTGATCGAAAAAATGGGGCTCTCCTTGGGAACTACCTTAAAAGTGAACGACATCAACGCCCCAATGCCGGGCTTGATTCTTGACGTGGACGTGCAAGCCGGTGATGAGGTGAAAGAAGGCGATTCACTTTTGGTGCTGGAAGCAATGAAAATGGAAAATACGCTCACTGCCCCACGTGATGGGGTCGTAAAATCGGTGTCGGTGGAAAAGGGCCAAACCGTGGACAAAAATCAGTTGTTGATCGAGATGGAATGAAATCAGTGTTCAGTTGGCAGTGGCAGTAGGCAGCTATGGTGGCCTAATCCTGAAATCCGTTTTAATCCGTGAAATCTGTATTTATATGAAGAAAATTTTAATAGCAAATCGTGGGGAAATTGCTTTGCGCATTATGAAAACCACCCGCAACATGGGCATACAAACCGTGGCGGTTTTTTCTACAGCCGACCGCGCCGCGCCACACGTAAAATTTGCGGACGAAGCGGTGTGCATCGGCGAACCACCCTCCAGCGAATCCTATTTGTGTGGCGATAAAATTATAGAAACCGCAAAAAAATTAAAGGTGGACGGCATTCATCCCGGTTATGGGTTTTTGAGCGAAAACGCTGCGTTTGCCGAAAAAGTCGAAAAAAACGGAATCACGTTTATTGGCCCAAAACCCAAAGCCATTAAAGTGATGGGGAGCAAATTGGCGGCCAAGGAAGCGGTGAAAAAATACAACATTCCGATGGTGCCGGGAATTGACAAAGCCATTGAAGATGTCGAAAAAGCCAAAGAAATTGCCAAAGAAATTGGTTTCCCCATTCTCATAAAAGCTTCGGCCGGTGGTGGTGGAAAAGGCATGCGCGTGGTGGAAAAAGAAAAAGACCTCGCCGAACAAATGAAACGCGCAATAAGCGAAGCAAAGTCGGCTTTTGGAGATGGTTCGGTTTTCATCGAAAAATATGTTGCTTCGCCGCGGCACATCGAAATTCAAATCATGGCAGATACCCATGGAAACACCGTTCACCTTTTTGAACGCGAGTGCAGTATCCAGCGCCGCCATCAAAAAGTGGTGGAGGAAGCTCCTTCGGTGGTGCTGACCGATGAAATTCGAAAAAAAATGGGCGAAGCGGCCATCAAAGTTGCCAAAGCTTGCGATTATGTGGGCGCGGGAACGGTGGAGTTTCTGTTGGACGAAAACAAAAACTTCTACTTTTTGGAAATGAACACCCGCCTGCAAGTGGAACACCCGGTGACCGAATTCATCACCGGCCTCGATTTGGTGGAGCAGCAAATAAAAATCGCACGGGGTGAAAAATTGAGCTTTTCGCAAGAAGATTTAAAAATTTCAGGTCACGCCTTGGAACTACGTGTTTATGCGGAAGACCCAATGGACGATTTTTTGCCAAGCGTGGGCACATTGGAAAAATATTCTTTTCCCCAGGGAAAAGGAATCCGTGTGGACAACGGGTTTGAAGAAGGCATGGAAGTCCCCATTTATTACGACCCGATGCTGGCAAAACTCATCACCTACGGAGAAAACAGGGAAGCGGCCATCCAATTGATGATCGATGCAATTGAGCATTACCAAGTCGAAGGTGTGGCCACCACTTTGCCTTTCGGGAAATTTGTTTGCGAACACGAAGCTTTCCGTAGTGGAAATTTCGATACGCATTTCGTGAAAAAACACTATTCCGCCGAAAAATTGGAAGAAGAAATTGAAGAGGAAGCAAAATTGGCCGCCTTGATTGCTTTGAAAAAATATTTGAAAGATCGGGAATTGGTGCGACTGCCGATTTCAGAGTGATCAGTGTTCAGAAATCAGTCTGGAAGCTATCGGGGGAGTTGGCATTAAAAAGACCAATATTGAATAACCTAATAACTAAATAACCCAGCAACTCAAAAAATGAGCAAAAACAACAAAGCATTAAAAGATAAAATAGCAAAGGCCAAGTTGGGCGGTGGTGAAAAGCGCATTGCCAAACAACACGAAAAAAAGAAACTCACCGCCCGCGAGCGGGTGGATTATCTTTTGGATGAAGGCTCTTTTGAAGAAATGGGCATGTTGGTGACCCACCGAACCACAGATTTCGGGATGGATCAACAAAAATTTTACGGTGACGGCGTGGTGACCGGTTATGGTACTATTAATGGTCGTTTGGTGTATGTTTACGCGCAGGATTTTACCGTTTTCGGCGGTGCATTGTCCGAAACCCACGCCGAAAAAATATGCAAAGTAATGGACCATGCCATGAAAGTGGGCGCACCAATTGTTGGTTTGAACGATTCCGGCGGGGCGAGGATACAAGAAGGCGTTCGATCATTGGGCGGTTATGCCGACATTTTTTACCGGAACGTGCAAGCTTCGGGCGTGGTGCCGCAAATTTCGGCCATTATGGGGCCGTGTGCCGGGGGTGCTGTTTATTCGCCCGCGATGACCGATTTCACTTTGATGGTGCAAGACACAAGCTATATGTTCGTGACCGGTCCGAACGTGGTAAAAACCGTGACCAACGAAACCGTGACTTCCGAAGAGTTGGGCGGGGCAACTACCCATTCCACCAAATCGGGGGTCACGCATGTTACTTCTGTGAGCGATATTGCCTGTTTGGAAGATATCAAAAAATTGATGGGGTATTTGCCGCAACACAACAAAGAAACACCCCAAAAAATTCCCTTTGAGTTGGGGAACGAATTTCGAGAGGAATTGGAAAACATCGTCCCGGACAGTTCCAACAAGCCCTACGATATGCACGAAGTCATTCAAGGCATCATCGACGAAAATTCCTTTTTTGAAATTCATAAAAACTATGCCGACAATATTATTGTGGGCTTTGCGCGTTTGGGGGGAAGAATTATTGGTATTGTTGCCAACCAGCCCATGAGCTTGGCGGGCGTGTTGGATGTGAATTCTTCCAAAAAAGCGGCCCGCTTTACACGGTTTTGCGATTGTTTTAACATTCCGTTATTGGTATTGGTAGATGTTCCCGGGTTTTTGCCCGGCACCGATCAAGAATGGCGCGGCATCATTTTGCACGGTGCAAAATTGTTGTATGCGCTGAGCGAAGCAACCGTTCCGAGGGTAACGGTAATTACCCGAAAAGCCTATGGCGGCGCTTACGATGTGATGAATTCCAAACACATTGGCGCCGATTTGAACTATGCCTGGCCCACGGCCGAAATTGCGGTGATGGGCGCAAAAGGGGCGAGCGAAATTATTTTCCGAAAAGAAATAGCAGAAGCCGAGGATTCGGAACTCAAACTTTCGGAAAAAGAGGCCGAATATGCCGAAAAATTTGCCAATCCGTTCCGTGCTGCGGAACGCGGGTTTATTGACGAAGTGATTCAACCCCGCGAAACCCGCCGAAAGCTATTGAAAGCTTTTAGTATGTTGGAAGGCAAAAAAGTGTTGCGCGCCGATAGGAAACATGGAAATATTCCGCTTTAATGCCTCAATCGGGAAGAAAATCCCTCGTCTTTAGGCTAAGACTATAGCGTTTCCCCGATTGGGTTAATAGTTATTGGGTTATTTGTTATTAGTTTCACTTGACTGGTTTCCGTTTCTTTAGCCGCGACTTGTTGTGATTTCAAATTTACCGGCTTGTAGCTGTTAGTTTAATTGAAAAATATTTTGTTTAATTAAAATCATTAAAGAGGTAGGAGAAAAACCGCTTGAATTGTTTTATGCTTGAAGTTTTGTTTTATGGAACGATTTTTGAATTTTAAAAGCAATTTCTCTTTGAATAAAAAGAAAAAAATCAAAAGCAGGAATTTTCAAAATATTTCTTTTATTTTTATCCGAAATAATAACCCCAGATTAATATAAAAAACAAATTAATTATGTCAAGAATAAAAAATATGAGCAGATTGCTATTGTTTTTTGCCCTTTTGGGAAGCACCGCTATTTTCGCGCAAGAAACCGAACAGAAATTTTCTGACCAAGAACTCATGGAATTCTCCACCGCTTTTGAAAAATTACAAGCTGTAAACGCAGAGGCCCAGCAGAAAATGGTGGAAGTTGTGAAGAGCGAAGGAATGGATATGAAGCGTTTCAATGAAATTCACGTCGCCTACATTAATCCAAATATGAAAAGCGACGCCACTCCGGAAGAGTTGAAAAAACACGACCGGATTATGCGAAAAGTAAAAAAAATGCAGGAAACGCTTCAAGACAATATGGATGAAGTTGTGAAAAGTTCGGGGCTTTCCACAAGAAAATATCAAAAAATCGCTTCCGAAATGCGGACGGACAAAACGTTGCAAGCACGCTACAAAAAAATGGCGACCGCAGAAGAAGAATAAAGAAGCAAATTTTTTTTTACCAAAAGCAACCACCTATTTATGGTCGTTGCTTTTTTTGTTTTCCAGAGGTTTTACCCACCTTTTTTTCCATAGTTTTGCACCGACCAACCCTTAAAAACCCGACTTGTTCTTAAGCGGGAATTTTGAATGGAGATAACACAAATTTTAGGATACCTCAGTGCATTGTTGATCGG
>DASSWG010000167.1:0-7431 GCA_035705295.1 Flavobacteriaceae bacterium | reverse complement strand
ACGGAAATGCCAGCAAGGAGCAAGTGGCCAAAATGTTGCAAAGCCTTTTAAAACTAAAAGAACTTCCCAAAAACCTCGATTCCACCGACGGATTGGCCGCCGCGGTTTGTCATTTTTACAACCAAGGAAAAATTTCATCGGAAAAAAATTATTCGGGTTGGGCTGCTTTTGTGAAACAAAATGAAAAGCGGGTAAAATAGTTGATGGTCGTTGGTTGATAGTTGAGCCCAGCAACCAACAACGAACAACAAACAACTAAAAAATGTACATCCACATCCCTTTTTGCAAGCAAGCCTGCCACTATTGCGATTTTCATTTTTCCACTTCGCTAAAACGCAAAGGGGAATTGGTCGATGCAATTTGCAAAGAACTGGTTTTGCGAAAAAACGAAATTTCCGAAACGGTAAAAACCATTTATTTTGGTGGTGGAACCCCGAGTTTGTTGACTTCGTCGGAATTGAACCAAATTTTTAAAACCATTTTTGAAAATTATTCCGTTTCGGAAAATGCGGAAATTACCTTGGAAGCCAATCCCGATGATCTTTCCCAAGAAAAAATTGCGGAACTTTCCAATACGAAAATCAACCGGCTCAGCATCGGCGTGCAGTCTTTTTTTGAAGAAGATCTACAATTGATGAACCGGGCGCACAATGCGGAAGAAGCCGTAAAATCCATTCAACTTGCGAAAAAAAATTTCGACAATATTTCCATTGACCTAATTTATGGAATTCCCGGAATGAGCAACGCGCGATGGAAAAAAAACCTACAAATTGCGCTCGAATTGGAAGTGCCGCATATTTCCGCCTACGCACTGACGGTGGAACCCAAAACCGCATTGGCAAAATTCATCAAAACCGGAAAAATAAAACCGGTGGACGACGAAATGGCAAAACAACATTTTGAAATTTTGATCGAAACCTTGGAAAAAGCCGGATTTGAACATTACGAATTTTCCAATTTCGGAAAACCCGGATATTTTTCACAAAACAATTTGGCGTATTGGCATGGGAAAAAATATGTGGGAATTGGTCCGGCAGCGCACAGTTACGACGGAAAAACCCGCAGTTGGAATATTTCGAACAACATAAAATACATCGTCACAATTCAACAAAACAAATTACCGAACGAAACTGAAATCCTTTCCGAAACCGACCGCTACAACGAATATGTGATGACGCGCTTGCGCTTGCGGGAAGGGATTTTGATCGAAGAAATCGCAACAAAATTCGGAGACAAAAAAAAACGATATTTGTTGGAACAGGCCGAAACCTATTTAAAACAAGATTTGCTACTTTTGGAAAACGGATTTTTGAAAATCACGCCCAACGGAAAATTTTTAAGCGACGGAATTGCGGCGGAGTTGTTTTATATTGAACCTTAAAATTGCGAAAACCAATTCATTTAATTCGCCTTGATTTGCGTCAATTCGTAGCCTATGAAAACCACCATCGAATTTCCAACTGAAAAAATAAGCATCGATCTATCGAAACCGCTTGATATTTCACTTTCACTATGCGGAAATGAAAAAAACCCGGTGGCGTGGTATTTGGACGTACCAAAAATTGAACCCGTGAAGGACGGTGATTGGACCGCAAAAGTTTCGGAAGGCGCCTCGGTGAATTTCAACAATATCTTTTTCAACCCGCACGCGCACGGCACGCACACGGAATGCGTGGGCCATATTTCGGAAGCATTTTACAGCATTGACAAAACTTTGGACCGCTTTTTTTTCAAAGCAAAAGTAATTTCAATTTTTCCCAAAAAACTGAACGGTGACGAAGTTTTTTCCAAAAAACAGCTCGAAAAAATCTTGTGGAAAAACGAAACCGAAGCCTTGATCATCCGAACCTTGCCCAATTCGGAAGCAAAGAAATCCAAAAAATACAGCCATACCAATTGGCCATATTTATTGGAAGAAACCGCAGAATATATTCGCGAATGTGGTATACAACATTTGCTGATCGATTTGCCCTCGGTGGATAAAGAAAAGGATGGCGGAAAATTATTGGCGCACCGTGCGTTTTGGAACTACCCTGAAAATACACGGTTTGATGCCACCATCACGGAACTAATTTTTATTCCCGAAGAAATCGAAGACGGAAATTATGTGCTGAATTTGCAAGTGGCAAATTTTGAAAACGATGCCGCGCCGAGCCGACCAATCCTTTATAGGTTGTAGGATTGAGGTAATAGGTATTAGGAAAAATAAAATAACGAATTGTGGATATGAAAACCGTTTTAAAACTCGAAGAATTTGCAATGTTTTTATTGGGAATTTATGCATTTTCCCTTTTGGATTTTGCTTGGTGGTGGTTTTTGGTGTTGTTGCTCGCACCCGATATTGGAACTTTGGGTTATTTGTTCGGAAATAAAACCGGAGCATTTTGCTATAATTTGTTCCATCATAAAGGAATCGCGATTTTGGTGTATTTCTTCGGGATTTTCATCCAAAACGAAATCCTCCAATTAATAGGTGTGATTTTGTTTTCACACGCCTCGCTCGATCGAATTTTCGGGTATGGTTTGAAATATGAAAAAGGCTTTAAATTCACGCATCTCGGGAACCTCTCGACTGCGCTCGAGATGACACCAGAAAAATAAATAATTCACAATCAAATGAACATTGAGCAATTTCGTGAATATTGCCTCGCCAAAAAAGGCGTCACCGAAGAATTTCCGTTCGGGCCGGACACCTTGGTTTTTAAAGTATTGGGAAAAATGTTCGCACTCACTGGTTTGGAAAATGTGCCGTACCAAATCAGTTTAAAATGCGATCCCGGTCGCGCACTCGAGCTTCGCGAAGAATATGATGGGCTGATAACCAGCGCGTACCATTTCAACAAAAAACATTGGAACAGCGTTGTACCCGAATCCTTACCGGAAAAATTGGTCCGGGAATTGATCGACCATTCCTATGAGTTGGTAGTTGAAAAATTGACCAAAAAGCAAAAAACGGAACTTGCTTTGCTTTAAAATTCCTGCAAAACACAAGTCTTCGCAAAAGGTTTCGCATAAGATCGTATCTTTGCACAAAACCTAGAAAAACGATTTTTTATGGCCCAAAAAGTTCGCGTGCGATTTGCTCCAAGCCCAACGGGACCCCTTCATATCGGCGGCGTTCGAACCGCTTTGTACAATTATTTATTCGCAAAAAAACACCAAGGTGATTTTGTGTTGCGCATCGAAGATACCGATCAAACCCGCTTTGTCGAAGGCGCCGAAAAATACATTGTCGATAGCTTGGACTGGTGCGGAATTCCGTTTGATGAAGGCCCGGGAAAAGAAGCCGGATTTGGGCCGTATCGCCAAAGCGAACGCAAACACCTCTACAAAAAATACGCGGACGAACTCGTTGAAAAGGGCTGGGCCTATCTTGCTTTTGACACTTCAGAAGCCTTGGACGAACACCGAAAAAATCACGAAGCCAAGGGAAAAACCTTCATTTACAATTGGCACAATCGCTTGAAATTGGACAATTCCTTGGCACTTTCAAAAGCAGAAACCCAAGCGAAAATAGATGCCGGCGAAAATTATGTGATTCGTTTCAAATCGCCCGAAAACGAACATTTGTTGCTGAAAGACGAAATTCGGGGCGCGATCGAAATCGATTCGAATATTTTGGACGATAAAGTATTGTTCAAAAGCGACGGCATGCCTACCTATCATTTGGCGAACATTGTCGATGATCATTTGATGGAAATCACCCACGTCATTCGTGGCGAGGAATGGCTTCCGTCTTTGCCCTTGCATGTTTTGCTATATCGCGCTTTCGATTGGGAAACGCCGAAATTTGCGCATCTTCCACTAATCTTAAAACCCCAAGGAAAAGGAAAATTGAGCAAACGCGATGGCGACAAAGGTGGTTTTCCGGTTTTTCCACTGGAATGGCACGACCCAAAATCGGGCGAAATTTCCGCAGGTTATCGCGAAGAAGGTTATTTTCCCGAAACCGTGGTGAACGTGTTGGCATTTTTGGGATGGAACCCGGGCACGGAACAAGAATTTTTTAATTTGAAAGAATTGATCGACGCGTTCGATTTGGGAAAAGTGCACAAATCCGGCGCAAAATTCGACCCCGAAAAAACCAAATGGTTCCAACACCATTATTTGCAAACGACCAACAACCGGAAATTAGCGGAGGAATTTCAAAAAATCCTTCGGGAAAAAGGAATTTCGGCAACTTCGGATTATGTGGAAGAAATCGTGGCAACCCTAAAAGAACGGGCAACTTTTGTGTCCGATTTTTGGGAAACGGGTGCATTTTATTTCGAAGCCCCCACCGAATTCGACGAAAAAGCCGCCAAAAAAGCATGGAAAAACGGCACGTCGGAATTGATGGAAAAAGTAATCGATATTCTTCAAGCCGAAGAGAATTTCACCCAAGAAAAGGTGCAAAACGCAGTCAAATCTTGGATCACCTCGCAAGAAATCGGTTTCGGAAAAGTGATGCAACCTTTGCGCTTGGCTTTGGTCGGCGAAATGAAAGGCCCGGACTTGTTCCACATTATGGCTTCCATCGGAAAAGAAGAAAGTATTGCGCGCATTAAAACGGCGATCGAAAAATTGTCCTGAAATTCTTAAACTGAATTTCCCTCGCGCTGGTGCGCGATTGTATCACGTACCATTTTTGTCCTATTCATTTAACTGGATAATTTTCATCGCAAACGAGCGAAAAAACCTTATCTTTAACCCAAATCAATTTATTTAGTTATGGGAATGTTCGTTTTTTGGATACTGGTTTTCTTCGGAATTATTATCCTGCTTTCCGGGATTTTTATTGTCAAACAACAAACCGCTGCAATTGTTGAGCGGTTTGGAAAATTCATTGGTATCCGCCATTCCGGGCTGCAATTCAAAATTCCAATCATTGACCGCATCGCGGGGCGAATCAATTTGAAAATCCAGCAGTTGGACGTCAACGTGGAAACCAAAACCAAAGACGATGTTTTTGTGCGGTTGAAAATTTCAGTGCAGTTCCAAGTGATCGATAACAATGTGTACGATGCGTTCTACAAACTCGAAAACCCACACGATCAAATTACGTCCTATGTATTTGACGTGGTCCGCGCCGAAGTGCCAAAAATGAAATTGGACGATGTTTTTGAGCGGAAAGACGATGTGGCCATTGCCGTGAAACGTGAATTGAACGAGGCCATGCAAGGCTATGGGTACGACATCATCAAAACTTTGGTAACGGACATTGATCCGGACGTACAGGTAAAACAAGCCATGAACCGCATCAACGCTTCCGAACGTGAAAAAGTCGCGGCAGAATTCGAAGCCGAAGCAGAACGTATAAAAATCGTGGCCAAAGCACGCGCCGAAGCAGAAAGCAAGCGCTTACAAGGCCAAGGAATCGCCGACCAACGCCGAGAAATTGCCCGCGGATTGGAAGAATCGGTCGATGTGTTGAACAATGTGGGCATCAATTCGCAAGAAGCTTCCGCCTTGATTGTGGTGACGCAACATTACGACACCTTGCAATCCATCGGCGAAGAAACCAACAGCAATTTGATTTTATTGCCCAATTCGCCCCAAGCCGGCAGCGATATGCTGAACAATATGATCGCTTCGTTCACCGCCTCGAACCAAATTGGCGAGGAAATGAAAAAACAAAATTTGAAAAAAGGAATTGGCAAAAAGAGAAGTTCGGGGAGTAAAGAAGAATAGAGAATTCAACTTTCAAGAATGGTTTTTAAAACAACGATCATTTTTTTAACCGGCCAATAATTCCCGACACCATTTTCAACAGCACGGCTTTTTTCGCAAAACCGCCCACAAAATTACCCACCATTGAAACCGGTGAGAAATCTTCTTTGACCCTTGCAACACCGATTTTCAGCTGCTCTTTTTCGATTTTCGATTGCAGGCGTAAAATTTTCAGCTCGCGATCAATTTCTTCGAATGTACGGTAAACTCTCATTTGTTTGTGTTTTAGCCATCAAAAATCTCATAACTTGCCGAGAATATAGCATCAATATTGTCAAACATCCCTTCCCCAAGAATCTTCTTCTTCCATTACGTCTTCCAGCTCTTCCAAGTCTTTTTCTACTTCACTGTCATTGAAAATAAACCTCGAGAATTTCTCCAAGAAAATGCCTTCGATCAATTTTTTCCAGAAAACGAGCAATATAATGAAGCCTATCAAATAAACCCCACCGATGATGAAGAACCCACCGCTCAAGCTTCCGATCGATTTTCCGATCAAAATGGCAAAAGCGACAGAAATGAACCCCAAAAAGAACAGAAAAATACTTCCGACAATGAGCAATTTCACCAAGGCCGAAAAACCTTTCATGAACTTTTTGAAAAAGTCCAATTTATAATACGCGACCATACTGTTGAAGTAAGCTTCCAAGTGGTTGCTCAATTCATCAATATGGTCGGTAAGTTTTGTAAAAGCCATTCAAAAAATTATGCTATCGCATTGCTGGTTTTGGTCGTGGTCGCTTTTTGTTTTTGTTCCTTGTGAAGTTTGGCGTTTTTGGCGCGCAGTTCTTCCAATTTTCCTTCCAAGGCATCGATGACATCATCCGCTTTATAACTGGCCGAAGAAAGGGTTTCTTCCAAACGCGAATCAAATTTTGTTTTCGCTTTCCGGGCCGATTTTGTCAAACGGTCGGTGGTTTCCTGAAATTGTTTATCGAATTTCAATTTTGCTTTTTTTGCTTCGCTATTAATTTTTCCGCGTGTGTTCTCCCCTTTGTCCGGTGCATAAAGCAATGCAACTCCCGCGCCGACAATTGCGCCGGTCAATAATGCTATAAGGGTGTTTCCTGTGTTGTCCATAATGTTTTGTGATTTTTTTTAAAAGTTAGTGATTTCTTCAAAGGTATCAAAAACTTTTCCGCTCGTTGTTAACAACCGGTTAATATCCTTTTTGGGAATGCTAAAGTATTCTTAATTTCCCTTTTTTGCCCACGAATCGCGTAACGTAACCGTTCGGTTGAAAACCAATTTTTCGGGCGAACTGTCTCGGTCCACGCAAAAATAACCAATCCGCTGAAACTGAAAATGTTCCAATTCCTTGGCTGCTTTCAAGCTTGGTTCCACAAATCCGGTCACGATTTTCAAGGACTCCGGGTTCACAAATTCCAAAAAGTCTTTTTCTTTGTCCGTATCGGGCGATTCCACGGTGAACAACCGATCGTACAAACGCACCTCGGTTTGGACGGCATGTTTTGCGGAAACCCAATGCAAAGTGCCTTTTACTTTTCGTTGGCTTTCTTCGGTTCCGCTGCCGCTTTTGCTTTTGGGATCGTAGCTGCAATGAATTTCCAAAATGTTCCCGTTTTCATCTTTTTTTACGCTTTCTCCTTTAATGATGTACGCGTTTTTCAAACGGACTTCTTTCCCCAAAGTCAACCGGAAAAATTTGCGGTTGGCTTCTTCTTTAAAATCTTCACGTTCGATGTACAATTCTTTCGAAAA
>DASSWG010000166.1:0-3460 GCA_035705295.1 Flavobacteriaceae bacterium | reverse complement strand
TTTCATCCGCCTTTTAATCGTTTCAAAACACTGAAAGGGTTTTTCTGTTTAATGCCTACTGAACACTGATCACTAAAAATCAATACCCCAACTTTTCCCGAACCCGCGACAAAACCCTTTCCGCAACTGCGGTCGCTTTTTCGGCTCCTTTTTCCAAAGCGGCGTCGATTTCGTCGAGGTGGTTCATATAATAGGAATACAACTCGCGTTGTTTCGCGTATTTTTCCACCAATAAATCGAACAACGCTTGTTTGGCGTGGCCGTACCCCAATCCGCCGGCTTCATATTTTTGGCGCATTGTGGCGGTTTGTGCTGGGGAAGCAATGAGTCTGTACAATCCAAATACATTACAAGTATCCGGATTTTTTGGTGCTTCCAAAGGCGTGCTGTCGGTTTGGATGCTCATCACCTGTTTGCGCAAGGCTTTATCGGACAAGAACAAATTGATGAGGTTGCCGCGCGACTTGCTCATTTTTTCTCCGTCCGTACCGGGAATATAGTAGGTTTCTTCTTGAATTTTGGCTTCGGGCAGCACAAAGGTTTCCCCCATTTTGGCATGAAAACGCGTAGCCACGTCGCGCGTCATTTCAATGTGCTGCAACTGATCTTTTCCCACCGGAACATATTCGGCGTCGTACAACAAAATATCCGCTGCCATCAACATGGGGTAGTTGAACAAACCGGCGTTCACATCTTCCAAACGTTCGGATTTGTCCTTGAACGAATGTGCCAAAGTGAGCCGTTGGTACGGAAAAAAGCAGCTTAAATACCACGTGAGTTCCGCTACCTGCGGCACATCGCTTTGGCGATAAAAAACCGTTTTTTCAATGTCCAACCCAAATGCCAACCACGCCGCGGCGACCGAATAGGTGTTTTTTCGCAAGGTTTCGGCATCTTTGATCTGCGTCAAGGTATGCAAATTGGCAATGAACAAAAACGAATCGTTTTTCGAATCATTCGCCATTTCGATAGCTGGAACAATTGCCCCCAAAAGGTTTCCCAAATGGGGCGTTCCGGTGCTTTGTATTCCGGTTAGGATTCTGGACATTTTGTGTTGTTAAGTTATTGGTTATTGAGTTACTGGGCTATTGAATAATTGATTTTCGCGCCACACAACCCGCAAAGGTATTTTTTTTGGGGAACATGCTCAAGAATTGTTGTTACTTTTGGGGATATGAAAATTTTTCGCAGTATAGCCATCGTGATTTGGCGCATTTGGTTTTACCTGCTCCTTGGGTTGCCCATTATTTTGATGTTTCCATTGTTGCTGCTTTTTACATCACGCGAAAAATGGTATCCACAATTTTTTGCATTGGCGCGGATTTGGGCAAAAATCATTCTTTACGGAATGGGTTTTTCTCCAAAAATAGTTCGTTTACAGCATTTGGAGCCTCATAAAAGCTACATGTTGGTCGCCAACCACACTTCCATGATCGACATTATGTTGATGCTCCATATTGTGAAAAACCCGTTTGTGTTTGTGGGGAAACACGAATTGGCGAAAATTCCTATTTTCGGGTTTTTCTATAAACGAACCTGTATTTTGGTGGACCGCAACAGCACAAAAAGCAAAAAAGAAGTTTTTGAGCAGGCCGAACGCCGGTTGCAACAAGGCTTGAGCGTTTGTATTTTTCCCGAAGGCGGTGTTCCCGATGATGAAACTGTCTTGTTGGACAAATTTCGCGATGGTGCATTTCGCTTGGCGATCGAACACCAAATCCCGATTGTTCCGATGGTTTTTTTCGACAACAAAAAACGGTTTTCCTACACTTTTTTGAGTGGAAGCCCCGGAAAAATGCGGGCGAAAATACTGCCGTTTATTTCCACCGATGGGAAAACCCAACACGAAAAACACGAACTTCGGGAAGTGACAAGAAATTTGATTTTGGAAGCGTTGAAAAAATGTAAACAATAATTAACGAGATTCCCGCCTGCGCGGGAATAGAAAACCGCCCCAACCAAGGGCGGTTTCCACTCATCATCGCTTTCGCAATAACGAACCTAACCAACTAAAAAACCCCAAACTTCTCAGGGTTAAAACTTAAATCCAATTCCGGTGTAAACCCCAAAATAATAGGGTTGGAACCCATTGGCATTTTCACCGAAGGTGTTTATTTGATATTTGAACATGGGCTCCAAATGGATTTCGAACTGCTTGGAAATTTCATAATCCAGCCCCAGCCCAATATTGGTGCTGAAACTCACGTCGTTTAGGTTGTTCGCCCGGCCAATGTTCGTGGTTCCATTTTCCGAGTCGATAGCAAGCGTGTTTTCGTTCAAGAACAAGGTACTTGCACCACCAATGATGCTCACGCCGAATTTTTGATCGAACAACGCATATTCTATTTCCAGGGGGACTTCGATGAAACCCATCTGTTGCTGTAGGGTTCCCTCGGTAAAGGGGCTTCTTCCGGTAAATTCTGCGCTCGCGGTATTTTGAATGTTCGAGGTGCTGATGATTTCGAGTTGTGAAGCTTCGGATGAATAGCTCACATTGTTCAGGGTCGTGGGTTTTACAGACGGCATAAAAGCAATATCCTGCACGTTGTACGCCATCGAGACTTGGCTCACGCCCGAGCGTATTTTCAAACGTTCGGAAACTTTGTAGGAAAAATGGACCCCGTAGGAAAATGTGACCTCCCCTTCGCTGCTATTTTGTGCCAAACTGGGGTCCAACGCGTTTTCGCTACCAAACCCACCGTAGTAAATGGGTGCCGCAAAAGGTTTTACTTGCCATTTCGAAGTTTCGGTCAAGTTGGTTTTTAGATGCTTCTCGGGTTGTTCTTCCACTTGTTTTTGGGCCGCCGCAATTTCGACCAATGATTTTTTGTTTTCATTGGGAGAAGAATTTTTGGGTTTGTCAACTTCGTTTTCCGAACCGTTTTCAAGAATTTCGGAAGCGTAAGTTCCGTCGGGTATTTTTTGGGCGCTATTTTTTTGTTCGGGCGAAACAGTCGATTTTTCACTGTTTTCAACAACGGCCAGTCCATTTTTTTGAGAAAGTATTGGCTCGGGGAGTGCTTTTTTGGAAGCATTGTTTTCGCCTCGGTTTTCTGAAACGGTTTTTTCTGTTGCTTTTTTAGTATTTGTCGAAACGATTTTCGTTAAATCAACGGTTTTTTTGTTTTCAGCTTGGGAAACATTTTTGTCCGATTTGTCAGAAGCCCCTGCGTTTTCATTTTTAAAAACCAGGTTTTGATTTTCGGTTTCTGGGTCGGTTTCTTCAACCGCAACCGCGTTCTGGGTTTCAAAACCCTCTTTTGAAACAGCTTCGGAAGGAATTTCATTTTCCTCGGAAGTTTCCAGCTTTGTTGCTTTAGAATTGACCACTTTTTGTTCGGCGGAATCATTGAACACAAAATCACCGATTAAAAAAATGATCGCCAACAAGGCTGCAACGCCGGCGATTTTTTGCCAAAAAGGCAACAAAAGGATTTTTTTGGATTTTTTGCCCGTCAAT
>DASSWG010000165.1:0-13691 GCA_035705295.1 Flavobacteriaceae bacterium | reverse complement strand
GATCACGCCGGGGTTGACGATTGTCACGTCCAAACCTTCTTGCGAACCGCGCCAAACTTCCATTTCGGCACCAAATTTCGTGATGGCATACACCGAATTTCCATTGTGCGAAAAAGTTGAATTTTCGGTCACTGGTTTGTTGTCCGGTTCTTTGCTCAAAGTGGCGATGGAGCTCACATGGCACAATTTTTCCACCTTGAATTCCAAACATAAATTAACGACATTGGCGGTTCCTTCAATATTGATTTTTCGAAGTTTGTGATAATCTTTCGGATCGAAAGAAACCAATCCGGCGCAATGATAAACCTGCGAAACTCCTTCGAAGGCTTCGGTCAAAGCAGGAATATCGGAAATGTCGGCCTTGAACCAAGTTATTTTCGAAAAATAACGATCCGTATCTTCCCCGAAATAATAGGTGAATATTTTTTTGGTTGCTTGCAATTTGGGCTCCGATCGGAACAATGCCCTAAGGTTTTGTTCCGATTGCAGCAATTTTGCCAAAAGGTGCGCGCCCACCAATCCTGTTGCGCCGGTCACTAAAATCATAGGTGTAAATATAAAAAAAAGCAAATAGGAATTTTTGCCGTTTATGATACCTTTGCAGTGAAAATAAAACAGCAAAAAATGACGAAAAATTTTGTGGAAGAAGCCAAATGGCGAGGGATGTTGCACGATGTGATGCCCGGAACGGAAGAACATTTGATGGAGCAGGTGCGCCACGCCTATGTGGGCATTGACCCCACCGCCGATTCCTTGCACATTGGCCATTTGGTCGGCGTGGTGATGTTGCGCCATTTTCAATTGTGCGGACATAAACCCGTCGCGTTGTTGGGCGGTGCCACGGGAATGATCGGCGATCCGTCCGGAAAATCGAGCGAGCGCAATTTGTTGGACGAAGCAACTTTGCGCCACAACCAAGAAGCCATTCGGGTGCAACTTTCCAAATTTTTGGACTTTGACGCCAAAGAAAAAAATGCCGCGATTTTGGTCAATAATTATGATTGGATGAAGGATTTTTCTTTTTTGGGCTTTATCCGCGACGTGGGAAAACACATTACCGTCAATTATATGATGGCCAAAGATTCGGTGAAAAAACGCTTATCGGCCGATGCCGGGGAAGGCATGAGTTTTACCGAATTTACCTACCAACTGGTTCAGGGGTATGACTTTTTGGAGCTTTACAATACTCAAAATTGCACGTTGCAAATGGGTGGAAGCGACCAATGGGGGAACATCACCACGGGCACCGAATTGATCCGCAGGATCGGTAATGGAAAAGGTTTTGCGCTTACCTGGCCACTCATCACGAAAGCCGACGGCACCAAATTTGGAAAAACCGAGGGCGGGAACATTTGGTTGGACCCAAAACGGACTTCGCCATATAAATTTTATCAATATTGGTTGAACACCAGTGATGAGGACGCTAAAAAATATATAAAAATCTTTACTTTTTTGTCAAAAGAAGAAATCGACTCCTTGGTAGAAATCCACGAAACGAAGCCGCACCAAAGACAATTGCAAAAACGTTTGGCCGAAGAAATTACTGTGTTGGTCCACTCGCGCGAGGAGTTTGAAAACGCAGTAAAAGCATCGAACGTTTTGTTCGGAAAAAGCACGATCGAGGATTTACAGAAACTGGACGAAGCCACTTTTTTGGATGTTTTTGAAGGCGTTCCGCAAGCGGAAATAGAAGTGGGAGAAATAAAAAATGGTTTGGATATGATCGCGGCACTTTCGGCAAAAACCAATTTTTTGAGTTCAAACGGGGAAGCACGACGGGCGCTGAAAGAAAATTCAATTTCGGTGAACAAACAAAAAGTTGCCGAAGATTATAAAATCACCCCTGCCGATTTAATCGCCGAAAAATACGTGATCATCAACAAAGGGAAGCGCAATACTTATATTATAAAAATGAGTTGATTTTTTTTGATAAAAGGGTTGAAAACACGAAAACCTTGAACGTTGCGTCCAAGGTTTTCGATCAACTAACCAATCTATCATGAAAAAAATTCATTCTTGTTTATAAGACCCTTTGCAAAACAAAAAGTTGCAAGAGTTCCAGAAACTTTAACAAATAGGGGCAAAATGTTCCCAAAAACACGGAAACCTTGAGCCACTACACCCAAGGTTTCCGATTAACTAACCAATCTATTATGAAAAAATTCATCCTAGCTATTTATAAGACGTATAAATAGGGAAAAAATTACATGGGTTAACAAAGTTTAACATTCTTGGAGGAAATAGTTTCGAGTTTAGTTGATTCCCGACCAAAAATTTCCGGGGTTTCCTATCTTTACCCAAACGAAATTATCATGAACAAAAAAGTGCTTTTATTAATTTTGGACGGCTGGGGAAAAACGCAAGATGAACAAGTTTCTGCTGTTTTTCAGGCCAAAACCCCTTGTTTTGATTCGTTGCTTAAAAACCACCCAAATGCGCAATTGCGTACCGATGGGGCCAATGTCGGCTTGCCGGAAGGGCAAATGGGAAACAGTGAAGTCGGCCATATGAATTTGGGTGCGGGAAGAATTGTTTACCAAGACTTGGCTAAAATCAATTCAGCGGTAAAAAACCAAAGTTTGATCGAAGAACCGGTGTTGGAACAAGCCTTCAATTATGCGAAAACAAACCAAAAACCCGTTCATTTTTTGGGTTTGTTGAGCGATGGTGGTGTTCATTCGCACATCGATCATTTAAAAGGTTTGCTCACTGCTGCCGAAAATTTCGGCATTTCCAAAAAATTCGTGCATGCGTTTACCGATGGCCGTGATGTCGATCCGCGTTCCGGGAAAGGTTTTGTGGAAGCAATCCTTCCTCATTTAAAAAAAACCAACAGCAAATTGGCCAGTATTGTCGGAAGATATTATGCGATGGACCGCGACAAACGTTGGGAGCGCACTAAAGTAGCCTATGATTTGCTGGTGCACGGAAAAGGAGAGGAAACCACCGACCCGATCGAAAGTATTTCAAGAAGTTATGCCGATGAAATTACCGATGAATTTTTGAAACCCATTGTGATGGTGGAAAACAATGAACCCGTCGCAACGATCAAAGAAGGCGATGTGGTGGTTTTTTTCAATTTTCGAACCGACCGGGGAAGGCAATTGACCCAAGCACTTTCACAAGAAGATTTTCCGGAACAAGAAATGAAAAAATTGCCGTTGTACTACGTGACCTTGACGCAGTATGACGATCGCTTTGAAAATATCCACGTGGTTTTTCAAAAAGAAAATTTGAAGGCCACCTTGGGCGAAGTGCTGGAATATACTGGGAAAACCCAAATTCGGGCAGCCGAAACCGAAAAATACCCGCACGTCACTTTTTTCTTTTCCGGCGGAAGGGAAATGCCTTTCAAAGGCGAAAAACGTATTTTGGTGAATTCGCCGAAAGTGGCAACCTACGATTTACAACCCGAAATGAGCGCTTATGAGTTGAAAGATAAATTGCTTCCCGAAATTGAAGGACAAACAGCGGATTTTATGTGTGTGAATTTTGCCAATCCCGATATGGTGGGCCACACAGGCGTTTTTGAAGCTGCCGTAAAAGCCTGTGAAACGGTTGATGAATGTATGCAAGAAATCATCGATGCCGCAAAAGAAAGCGGGTATTCAGTGATCGTGCTCGCCGACCACGGCAACAGCGAAAAAATGATCAACCCCGACGGTTCGCCGAACACCGCGCACACTACTTATCCGGTGCCGGTGATTTTGGTCGACAAGGATTGCAAAAAAATCAATTCGGGAATTTTGGGCGATGTTGCCCCAACTATTTTGGAGTTGATGGGCATTGAAAAACCCAGTTTGATGACCCAACATTCTTTGTTGGGGTGAAAATTTATTAATAAAAACGTTGTGACGTTCAAAAAAAATCCGCTCTCAAATATGGAGCGGATTTTTTGATCACTAAAATTTGTGAAAACGGCTTACATCATTCCGGGCATTCCGCCGCCCATTCCGGCCGGCATTCCGCCTCCGCCGTTGTCGTTTTCGTCTTTGATGTCGAACAACGCACATTCGGTGGTCAAAATCATTCCCGCAACGGAAGCTGCGTTTTCCAGCGCAATTCGCGTTACTTTTTTCGGATCGATGATTCCGGCTTTCAACATGTCCACATAGGTTTCGGTTTTGGCGTCGAAGCCTTTTTTGCCTTCCATTACTTTGTTGAGCACCACAGAGCCTTCGCCCCCGGCATTTTCAACAATAATTCGCAAAGGAGCTTCGATGGCACGGTTCACGATTTCCACCCCGGTAGCCTCGTCCATGTTTTCGGTCTTTATTTTTTCGAGCGCTTTTTTCGCCCTGACCAAAGCAACCCCGCCACCGGAAACAATTCCTTCTTCAACGGCGGCGCGTGTGGCGTGCAACGCATCATCCACACGGTCTTTTTTCTCTTTCATTTCCACTTCAGAAGCAGCGCCCACGTATAGAACAGCAACTCCGCCGGCCAATTTCGCCAAGCGTTCCTGCAATTTTTCTTTGTCGTAATCGCTGGTGGTGGTTTCAATTTGCGATTTGATTTGGTTCACCCGGTTTTTGATCAACTTATCGTCGCCCGATCCGTTGACAATGGTGGTGTTGTCTTTGTCAATTGCCACTTTTTCGGCAGTTCCCAATTGTTCGATCGTTGCGTTTTCCAAGGTAAACCCACGTTCTTCGGAAATCACGGTTCCCCCGGTCAAAATGGCGATGTCTTCCAACATGGCTTTTCTGCGATCTCCAAACCCTGGAGCTTTTACCGCAGCGATTTTCAAGGAACCGCGCAATTTGTTCACCACTAAAGTAGCCAAAGCTTCGCCATCAACATCTTCGGCGATGATCAACAAAGGTTTTCCCGATTGTGCAACGGGCTCCAAAACCGGCAACAAATCTTTCATGGACGAAATTTTCTTGTCCACGATCAAAATGTATGGATTTTCCAAATCAGCGGTCATTTTTTCGCTGTTGGTCACAAAATAGGGGGAAAGGTAGCCGCGGTCGAACTGCATTCCTTCCACAACATCTACGTGGGTTTCGGTTCCTTTGGCTTCTTCGACGGTGATAACGCCTTCTTTTCCAACTTTTCCGAATGCCTTTGCGATTAAATCGCCGATCAAATCATCGTTGTTGGCAGAAATCGCCGCAACTTGTTTGATTTTTTCGGAAGAATCGCCTACTTCTTTGGTTTGTTTTGCCAAATCGGCGGTGATCGCCTCCACGGCTTTGTCGATTCCGCGTTTCAAATCCATTGGATTTGCGCCGGCGGCCACGTTTTTCAAGCCTTCTTTCACGATGGCTTGTGCCAAAACGGTGGCGGTGGTGGTTCCGTCTCCTGCCAAATCATTGGTTTTGGAGGCCACTTCTTTGACCATTTGCGCGCCCATGTTTTCCAAGGGGTTTTCCAGTTCAATTTCTTTTGCAACGGTGACACCGTCTTTTGTCACCACGGGGGCTCCGAAAGATTTACTGATGATCACGTTCCGGCCTTTTGGGCCCAAGGTCACTTTCACGGCGTTTGCCAATGCGTCAACGCCACGTTTAATTCCGTCGCGTGCCGCAATATCGAATTTTATATCTTTTGCCATTTTGTTTGCGTTAATAGTGTTATTGGTTAATGTTAATTGTCATTCCCGTCCCGAATATTCGGGAGGAATCTAGTATTAAATTTCGTTTTTTCTGGGGTTAAACGATCGCGAGAATATCGTCTTCGCGCATCATCAAATAATCGTTGCCTTCCAATTTCAATTCCGTGCCTGAATATTTTCCGTATAACACCATATCGCCGACTTTTACGGTCATATCGTGTTTTTTGGTGCCGCTTCCGACCGCGACCACTTTTCCTTTTTGTGGTTTTTCTTTGGCGGTTTCTGGAATGTAGATTCCCGATTCGGTTTTGGTTTCTGCCGCAACGGGCTCCACAAGAACCCTATCGGACAAAGGTTTGATTTTTAATTTCATAAGATGATATTTTTTTTAGTTGTTCATATTTAAAACTGCGATGCATATTCCCAAAAGTATGCCATTTGAATATGGCTGACAAGTTTAAACAAAAAATGCCAGCTTGTCAGAAGCCGGCATTTACCTGATAAAAATCAAGGAATGTTTTTATTCGGTTCCGTTTTCCGGAAGTTCGTTTTGAACGGGGGATGGAACTGTTTCCGGAACCGTGTTTTCCACTTCGTCGCCGCCGATCACTTGCGATTCAGGAACGGTGTTCCCTTCCATAATGGTCAAGTTGGAAAGCAGGATCAGCACCAACAAAATGGTGGCCAATGCCCAAGTGCTTTTATCCAAAAAGTCGGTGGTTTTTTGAACCCCGCCCAGTTGTTGACCGCCACCGCCGCCAAACGACGAAGACAAGCCGCCACCTTTGGGGTTTTGAACCATAATTACCACGACCAGCAAAAATGCTACGATCAAAATCAACACTAAAAATATTGTAAATGTGCTCATTGGGTGTTATTTTCTTGTAATTTTTCTATTGCCCGAATTTGGTCTGCAAAGAAACCACTTTTTTCGGGATTTTTCAAAATTAATATTTTATAGGCTTGAATGGCTTTTTTGTAGTTTTTTTGCTCCAAATAAACTCGCGCCAAGGTCTGCGTCATCAGTTGTTCCGAAAAATCTTTGGAGGGAGCGGAGAGGTTGCCGGAATGGTTTTTTTCAGGTGGATGGATTTTTGGGTTTTTCGAAATGAACGCATCGATCAATTCCGATTTGCGTTGTTTTTCAATAGTTTCCTTTTGGTCTTCGCGCACAATGGGTTTTGCCGAGGTTAGTTTCAACCATTGCGAAAAAGAATGTTTTTCAGAAGGCTCAAAATCCAAAGCTTTGCCCAACTGCAGGCTTTTTGAAATTTCGAACAATTGTGGATCCATCACTTGGTTTGCTTCGCGATGGCTCATTTCCAAAATTTCGTGCAGGTTTTTTTGAGGTTCGCCAGCGGGTTCGCTTTCTTCTTTTTGTTGATTGATTTCTTCGGAAACTTCATTTTGTGAAAAATTTTCCGAAGTGATCCATTCAAAAAGTATGGCACGGTCAACGGTGTGCGCAGCGATTTTTTTCAACGCGGAATTGTACAAAAAACTTTTGTGCTGTTTCAAGCCTTTTAATCGCAAGGCGTGCGCGGGCTGAAAAAAGGGATAGGTTTCCAAAATTTCTTCCAATCGGTTGGTTTGCGGAAGGTCAATTTCCACGGGATTGGACAAAAGCGCTATGAATTCCGATTTTTCCATTTACCAATCCGACAACGAGGCATTAAAAACATCTTGGGTGATGCGGGTGAAAATAACGTCCAAAGCAGTGTCCAATTGTGCGCCGGTGAGCAAGGCACTTCCGTCGTAATCGTAATAGAACGAAAAGCGTTTTTCAAAATCTTTTTCGGGATCCAAGGTGTTGAAAAAGCGAACGTTCACGGCAATTGTCAACCGGTTTTGTGCCGCGGTGCTTTGTGCCGTCGCAGTCATTGGGGCGATGTAATAATCGACGATTTCGCCGGCGTAGATCAAATCGCCCCCGGAATTGGTGAGCCCCAAACTGGTTTGGCTTTGGATCAAATCCTGCAAAGCCAAGGTGAACTGCCTATCGATTCCGGGCTCCACTTGCAGTGCGGTGTTTTGGAAATAATTTACTTGAAAGGTTTCGGCCTCGCCAACATTTGCCCCGGAAAATGAGTAAACCCCACAAGAAACCGAAGCAATTGAAACGATAAAAGCCAAGCAAAATGTCGTTATTTTGAATTGTTTTTTCAATGCCATATTCTTTTCTTATTCAGGTTCAAAAATCTAATAACATTAACGATTAACTTTTACCAATTAACATTTAACCTTTTGGATATCACAGGCCGTAATGTTTTATTTTTCGGTAAAGCGTGCGCTCGCTAATCCCCAGTTCATCGGCCGCGGCTTTGCGTTTTCCTTTGTGGCGTTGCAATGATTTTTTGATGAGTTCCAATTCTTTGTCTTGCAAAGAAAGGGTTTCTTCTTCCTCTATTTCTTCCGCGAACGAATAATTATCTTCTTTTTTTTGCAACGGCCGGTTTTGCTCCGGAATTTGCAAAACTTCCAATTGTTCTTCCAATTCTTCTTCGAACGTTTCTTGTTCCTCGTCTTCGCCGTATATTTTTTGGATGAGGCTTTCGTTGTCGTCCTGTACTTTTTTGCTGTCGCCGTTGCGCATCAGTTCCAAGGTGAGTTTTTTCAGATCGTTCAAATCATTTTTCATGTCAAAAAGCACTTTGTACAAAATTTCGCGCTCGTTGCTGAAATCGCTTTCGGCTTTTTTGTCGGCGATCACTGCGGGCAAATTGCTTCCGAAGGAATTTGGCAAATAGGCTTTCAAGGTTTCCGCGGAAACGCTGCGTTCTTTTTCCAATACCGAAATTTGTTCGGCTACGTTTCGAAGTTGGCGAATATTTCCGGCCCATCGGTTTTTGAGGAGCAATTCCACCGCTTGTTCAGTGAGTTTGATGGTCGGCATTTTATATTTCAAGGCAAAATCCGAAGCGAATTTTCGAAACAACAAATGAATGTCTTCTTTGCGTTCGCGCAAAGGTGGAAGGTTGATTTCAATGGTGCTCAACCGATAGTACAAATCTTCGCGGAATTTTTCTTTTTTGATCGCTTCGCCCATTTCCAAATTCGTGGCCGCCACGATCCGAACATCGGTTTTTTGCACTTTTGAAGAACCGACTTTGATGAATTCGCCGTTCTCCAACACGCGCAACAAGCGCACTTGGGTAGTGAGTGGCAATTCACCAACTTCGTCCAAAAAAATCGTTCCGCCATCGGCGACCTGGAAATAACCATCACGAGCTTGCGTGGCGCCGGTGAACGCGCCTTTTTCGTGACCGAACAATTCGCTGTCAATGGTTCCTTCGGGAATTGCACCACAGTTCACGGCAATGTATTTTGCATGTTTTCGGTGCGAAAGCGAGTGGATTATTTTTGGTAAACTTTCTTTTCCGACACCACTTTCGCCCGTTACCAAAATGGAAATATCGGTCGGCGCGACTTGAATGGCTTTTTCGACCGCGCGGTTGAGTTTCGGGTCGTTGCCGATGATGCCAAAGCGTTGTTTTGTTGCTTGAATTGATTCCATACTACATTCCTGCGAAGGCAGGAATCTTTTGATTGTTATTTTAAGTTTTCAGTAACGCTTTCAGGGTTTCAAACTCTGAAAGGGTTTTTCCTAACGACGGAAATCTCGTGTTTATTAAACATTCAATTCCTGTTATGAGACACTATCTCCGCAGGTATTGAGGTTCCAATCAACGTAGCGCT
This sequence comes from Flavobacteriaceae bacterium, assembly GCA_035705295.1. Taxonomy (GTDB): domain Bacteria; phylum Bacteroidota; class Bacteroidia; order Flavobacteriales; family Flavobacteriaceae; genus DASSWG01. The sequence continues at coordinate 4,435 of DASSWG010000165.1, read as the reverse complement.
CGTACAATCCGTGATTTTCACCATCACAAAATCGCCGACTTTGAAATTTCCTTTCGGGAAAACGGCGACCGTGTTTTGCGTGGTCCTTCCGCTCCAATGCTGGTCGGATTTTTTCGATTCTTTTTCGATGAGCACTTCCACGGTTTTTCCAATAAATTGTTGGGTGCGGAATTGACTGTGCTCGCGTTGTTTTTCGATAATTTCCGCCAAACGGCGTTTTTTGACCGCTTCGGGAACATCGTCTTCCATTTTCCGTTCGGCCAAAGTTCCGGGGCGCTCGGAATAGGCGAACATAAACCCGTAGTCATATTTCACATAGTCCATCAACGAAAGCGTGTCTTGGTGGTCTTCTTCGGTTTCGGTCGGGAAACCGGTGATCATATCCTGCGAAATTCCACAATCGGGAATGCGTTCGCGAATGCCGTCGATGAGTTTGAAATATTCTTCGCGCGTGTGCAAGCGGTTCATTTTTTTCAGAATGCGATCGCTCCCGCTTTGGACGGGCAAATGGATATAATTGCAAATATTTTCGTGTTGGGCCATCACATCGACCACTTTCATCGTCATATCTTGCGGATTGGAAGTGGAAAACCGGATGCGCATTTTTGGTTGCGCCTTGGCGGTCAAATCCAACAAATCGGCAAAATCGACCGCGGTGGCTTTTTGCATTTCCGAGGCTTTGGCGAAATCTTTTTTCAACCCGCCGCCGTACCACAAATAGGAATCCACGTTTTGCCCCAAGAGCGTGATTTCTTTAAAGCCTTTTTCCGCTAAATCTTTCACTTCTTCCAAAATACTTTGCGGATCGCGGCTGCGTTCGCGCCCGCGGGTGAACGGCACCACGCAAAAAGTGCACATATTGTCGCAACCGCGTGTAATGGAAACGAATGCGGAAACGCCGTTGCTTTGCAAACGCACGGGCGAAATGTCACCGTAGGTTTCCTCTTTTGAAAGGATAACGTTCACGGCTTCTTTGCCGGCGTCCACTTCGTCGATGAGATTGGGCAAATCTTTATAGGCGTCGGGGCCGACGACCAAATCGACGATTTTTTCTTCTTCCAAAAATTTGCTTTTTAGGCGTTCGGCCATGCAGCCCAACACACCGACTTTCATCTTTGGATTTTGTTTTTTGACCGCGTTGTATTTTTCCAAACGCTTGCGCACGGTTTGTTCCGCTTTTTCGCGAATGGAACAGGTGTTCACCAACACCAAATCGGCTTCTTCCAATCGTTGTGTGGTGTTGAAACCTTCTTTGGCCAAAATGGACGCCACGATTTCGCTATCGCTGAAATTCATTTGGCAGCCGTAACTTTCGATAAAAAGCTTGCGGCCGTTGTTCTTTTTGGGCTCCAGCGTTAGGGCGGTTCCTTGTATTTTCTCGTCAATGATCTTCTCCATAGTTCCCTTTTTTCCTTGAAGTTCGGAAAGGGCAAAGATACAACCAAAAGAAGTTTCTGACAAACTGGCAGAAAGTGTTTTTTGTAGAAGTATTGTGGTTTCGAAAAAGTTTTTCAAGATTACATTCCGTATTTTTAGCCGAAATTTTTCAGTCCGATGAATGAACTTTTAAACTTCTATAACTCCCGCGTTGCTTTTTTTCAAAATGAATTGGCAAAAACGAAAAAGCGACTTTTCACATCGAGCATGTTGCGACTTGGTGTTTTTTTGCTCGCTGCTTTTTTGGTGTATTTTTTCTTCGAAAATTGGAAAGCAGTTATTTTCATTGTGCTGATCACGATATTGGTTTTTGTTTTCTTGGTTTCGCGCCATTCCAATCTGCAATATGAACGAGACAAAAACCAAGTTTTGATCGATCTCAACCAAACCGAAATCAAGGTGTTGAACCGTGATTTTTTTGAACTTCCAGACGGCGAAGAATTTAAAAATCCGTTGCATGCGTTTAGCCAAGATATTGATTTGTTCGGAGAAAAGTCGTTTTTTCAATATTTAAACCGCACTTCTTTACAGGAAGGAAAGCAGTGTTTGGCGAATATTTTAACGGAAAACGAAATCGCTTCCATCGAAAGCAAGCAAGCTGCGATCGCAGAATTGGCCACAAAAACCGATTTCCGACAAAATTTTTCAGCCGTGGCAAGCTTGGTAAATTCTGAAACCACCGCGGCTTCGGTTTTGAAATGGCTTTCGGAATATTCGTTTTTCACCCCGAAATTTGCCAACTGGTTGCCCACAGCTTTTTCAATTGCGTCCGCTGGGGTCATTGCTTGCTTTTTTCTTGATTTTATTTCCGGAATGCAGTTGTTGCTCTGGTTTTTTATAGGCTTGTCGATCACCGGGGTTTACTTGAAAAAAATCAATTCGCTTTCCGAAAAAGTGGACAAAGTGCAAGGCTTGTTTCAACAATATCATCAATTATTGGCGTTGTTGGAAACCACCAATTTTTCTTCGGAAATATTGGCGGAAAAGCGGAGCGAGATCCATTCCGAAGCCTGCCCGTCCGGTAGGCGGGAGAAAAAAGCCTCGGCGGTTTTGCGTTTGTTTTCGAAACACATCGACGCGTTGGACCAGCGCAACAACCTGCTTTTTGGAATGCTCGGGAATGGTTTTCTGTTGTGGGATTTGTGGCAATCGCAGCGTTTGGAAAAATGGATCGGCGAATATTCCAACAATGTGGAAAAATGGTTCGAAACCATCGAATTTATGGACGCCTACAATTCCTTGGGAAATTTTGCGCACAACCACCCGAATTATGTTTTCCCGAAAATCACCAATGGAAAAACCCTTATTGAAGCAGAAAAAGCGGTTCACCCATTGATCGATCCGGCGAAAAGTGTAAAAAATGATTTTAGCATCGACGAATCCGAGTTTTTGATCATCACCGGCGCGAACATGGCGGGGAAGAGTACTTTTTTGCGAACGGTTTCATTGCAAATTGTACTGTCCAATATCGGTTTGCCGGTTTGCGCTTCGGCTTGTGAATATTCACCCATAAAATTGATCACCAGTATGCGGACCAGCGATTCACTGAGCGACGAAGCTTCCTATTTTTATTCGGAATTGACGCGTTTGAAATTCATCGTCGATCAAATAAAAACCGATCAATATTTTATTGTGCTGGACGAAATTTTGAAAGGCACCAACAGCACCGACAAAGCCGTGGGCTCGAGAAAATTCATTGAAAAATTGGTGAATTCCGGTTCCACGGGAATTATCGCCACGCACGATTTAAGCTTGTGCAAAGTCGCGGAAAATTTCCCGCAGGTGAAAAACCATTATTTCGATGCGGAAATCAAAAACGGCGAGCTTTATTTTGATTATCGTTTCAAAAAAGGAATTTGTCAAAATATGAACGCTTCTTTTCTGCTAAAAAAAATGGAAATCGTCGATTGAACGATTTCCATTTTTAAAAAGTTGGCCGGAAATTAATCAAAGATCAATTTCGTTTCCAGAATTTGTATTTGCTTTTTATGAGTTGGTCTTCGTCGTAACCGTAACCATATCCATAATTGTAGCCGTAATGGCCTTTTTCGTCCAAGCCATTGATGACCAAACCGATGTTTTTCAACTTTTTGTTTTTGTGGAGTTCTTTCACATGCTCCAACAATCGTTGATCGGTGACGCCGGCGCGGACCAAATAAACGGTGATGTCGGCCAACGAAGAAATCAACAAGGTATCGGTCACCAAAATGGTGGGCGCGGTATCGACCACGACGTAGTCATAACTTGATTTTGCTTCTTCCAGTAAATCTTCATAACGGCCGTTCAGCAAAAGTTCGGCAGGGTTTGGCGGAATGTTCCCCGAAAGCACAATGTCCAAATTTCCATATTTCAATGGGTCTTTCAAAATCAATTCGGAAATCGATATTTTTTCGTCGAACAAATAGGAGGAAACCCCGATGCTGTTTTTGTCTTTTTTAATGTAGTAGTGCAATTGTGGGTTGCGAAGGTCGCAACCGATCAACAACACCTTTTTGTTGGTCGAGGCCAAGGTAATGGCCAAATTTACCGCGGTAAAGGTTTTTCCTTCGCCTTTTGTGGTAGAGGTTACATAAATAACTTCGCCCTCACCTTCTTTTTTATTCGCTGGTTTGAAATAATTGATATTGGTCCGGAGAATACGAAAAGCTTCTGCCAAAACCGTACGGTCGTTCGGGCGGATGATGTCCACGGAATTTTTTTCCAATTGCGGAATTTCGGCCACGATCGGAATATCGCCCACTATTTTTTGAACCTGTTCCTTGTTTTGCACTTTGGTGTTCAGCAAAAAGCGGAGGTACAAAATTCCGAACGGCACCAGCAAGCCAAGAATCAAAGCCGCCAATAAAACTATTTTGCTTTTTGGCGAAACGGGTTCTGGCTGGGTGTAGGCATAATCCACCACTTTAATGGTGGGCGAGGTAATGGCATACTGCAAAGCCGCTTCTTCGCGTTTTTGCAACAAAAACAAATACAATTTTTCTTTGATCGCCTGTTGGCG
>DASSWG010000164.1:0-67195 GCA_035705295.1 Flavobacteriaceae bacterium | reverse complement strand
ATCTGTTCGATTTTTATGGAAATTCCTTGCGTGGAGGAGTAGTTGTAGGTTTTGGTGGGATAGTCATACTGCTGGTTCAAACGAATGTATTCGGTCTTGATGTTTTTGGAAGGAATTCCTTGCTTTTTCAAAAAGTCGATGACCGCATCCACATCTTTTTCCGTTTGTTGTTTTACTTTTTCAACATAATCGCCCGAGTGTTCAACAGCAACGTTCACTATGACCTGATCGGGTTTCACGTAAACAACCCCTTCTCCGGAAACGGTAACTCCGGGAACAACCGTTTGCGCTGTGGAAGCGAAGCTTAGGCCAAAAAGTGCAACTGTCAACAATAAATTTTTCATATCATATTTTTTTTAAAGGTTTCAGGAGTGGATATTTCAAAAAGGATACCAAACTTTTTTGGGTTTGTTGAAAGCTTATGATTTTATCGGCATTTCAACCGGTCGAATATTTTTATTTTATCCATTTCAATATACATTATACAATATGCAATATACAATATACAATTTTTCAAATCTTCCCCATTTTTTTTAATATAAACAACACAACAATGGGAATGGCGAGCAAAAAAACCATCAACAAATGTTCTTGAAAAACCCATGGTGAAACAATCATCGTAATGAAATAACCGCCCATTGCACCTCCGAAATGGGCATCGTGGCCAATGTTGTCGCGCCGGCTTTGCATGCCGTAAATGGAATAGAGCAAATACCCGATCCCAAAAATATAGGCCGGAATGGGAATGATGAAAAACAAGCCCAACATCATATCGGGGTACAACAAAATTGCGGAATACAAAACGCCCATCACTGCGCCACTGGCGCCAACGGCGGTGTAGAGTGGTTCGTCTTTATGGAAATAGAGCGATAGCAAATTCCCCAAAACCAAACTTCCCAAATAAATGGTCAAAAAAGGGACCACCCCCACGCTTTGAATTACCACGCCGGCAAAAAAATACAAGGTCAACATATTGACAAACAAATGCGTGCCGTCCACATGCAAAAAACCCGAGGTGAACATTCGGATTTGTTCGCCATTTTTGATGGCGCTCACATTGAATTTGTATTTGTCGAAAAAATAACGGTCACTGAAGCCTTTAAAAGAAATAATTGCGTTGGCGGCAATAATGATGATGGTCACAATATGGATATCGCCCATGGTTGGTGTCGCTTAAAATTCAAATATAACATATCTTTGCCGAAAATTTAATTGATGCAACGATTAGTTTATTTGTTGGCCTATCCTTTTTTGTGGTTGATTTCCAAATTGCCCTTTTCGTTGTTCTATCTTTTTTCGGACTTCGTTTTTTTCTTGGTGTATTATTTGATCCGCTACCGCAGAAAAACCGTGGCCAATAATCTTTGCTTGGTTTTTCCAGAAAAATCAAAGAAGGAACTGAAAAGAATTGAAAAAAAATCTTACCACCATTTATGCGATCAATTTTTGGAAATGGCAAAAAGCCTTTCCATTTCCAATGAACAATTGCTTAAACGTTTTACCTTTTCCAATGTTGATGAAATAGAACGCATTCGGAAAATGGACAAAAGTATTATTTTGCTCTATGGGCATTATGCGAATTATGAATGGGTGAACGCTTTGCAACTTTATGGGTTGGACTATAACGGTTTTGGGGTGTACAAAAAATTGAAAAACCCGTATTTTGACAAAATGATCCACCGCATCAGAGGGAGGTTCAATGGTGAACTCATTGCCACCAATGTTGCGACCAAACAAATCACAAAAAACGAAAAACAAAACCGACGTGGAATGTACGCCATCATCGGCGACCAATCGCCAAAGTTGGACCGGGCTTGGTATTGGACCAAATTTATGGGCGTTCGTTCACCGGCGTTCACCGGCGGGGAAAAATTAGCGAAACGCTTGGACATGGCAGTGGTCTATTTTCATGTGGAAAAAATAAAACGCGGGCATTACCACGCAACCTTCAAAACCATTTCCGACAATCCTTCCGAATATGTCGATTATCAAATTACCGAAACTTTTTTAAGGGAATTGGAGGCGCAAATCCGCGAACAACCGGAATATTATTTGTGGACCCACAAGCGGTGGAAACACAAAGATGCCCCGGCTCCGAAAGATGCGGTGGAAAATTTTGAATAGGGAATAAAAAAAGCTTAAATCAAATCCTTGATTTCTCGAATAATCCTTTCCGCCAAAGCATCTGCTTTTTCTTGGCTTTTGGCTTCTGTGTAAATTCGGATAATTGGTTCGGTGTTCGATTTTCGCAAATGCACCCAATTTTCAGGAAAATCTATTTTTACCCCATCAATGGTCGAAATTTCTTCGGAAGCATATTTTTCGGCCATTTGTGACAGAATTCCGTCCACATCCAACTCAGGCGTTAATTCGATTTTGTTTTTGCTCATAAAATACGCCGGATATTCTTTTCGCAATTCGGAAACCGATTTGTTTTGTTCGGCCAAATACGTTAAAAACAATGCAATTCCGACCAAACTGTCACGTCCGTAATGCAGTTCGGGAAAAATGATGCCGCCGTTTCCTTCACCGCCGATCACGGCGTTCGTTTCTTTCATTAATTGCACCACGTTCACTTCGCCCACTGCGCTCGCGTGGTATGTTCCGCCGTGTTTTTCGGTGATGTCGCGCAAAGCGCGGGAAGAAGATAAATTGCTTACGGTGTTTCCTTTTTTGCGCCCCAAAACGTAATCGGCGATGGCGACCAAGGTATATTCTTCGCCGAACATATTTCCGTTTTCATCAATGAAGGCCAAGCGGTCCACATCGGGGTCCACCACAATTCCCAAATCGGCATTTTCTTTGGGGACCAATGCACAAATGTCGGTCAAATGCTCTTTTAGCGGTTCGGGATTGTGCGGGAAATTGCCGTTGGGCTCGCAATACAATTTCACCACATCGACGCCCAGTTTTTCCAACAAGCGCGGAACGGCAATTCCGCCGATGGAATTCACCGCATCGACCACTACTTTGAATTTTGCTTTTTTCACGGCGTCAGCATCCACCAAATCCAAATCCAAAATTTCTTCGATGTGCAAATCAATATACGCATCGTTGACGGTGATTTTTCCCAACAAATCGATTTCGGCAAAAGACGTGGCTTCTTTTTCGACAATTTTTAAGATTTCCGCACCGGCTTCCCCGTTCAAAAATTCGCCATTTTTGTCCAATAATTTCAGCGCGTTCCATTGTTTCGGGTTGTGGCTTGCCGTGAGGATGATTCCACCGTCGGCGTTTTCCATAGGTACCGCAACTTCCACGGTCGGCGTGGTGGAAAGCCCCAGGTCAACAACGTGAATCCCCATTCCAACAAGCGTGTTCATTACCAATTGCTGAACCATTTCGCCCGAAATTCGCGCATCTCGGCCCACAACCACTCGATAATTTTCTTTTTCGCGTTGCTTTTTTACCCAAGTTCCGTATGCGGAAGCAAATTTTACAATATCGATCGGGGTCAGGTTTTCACCGATGTTTCCGCCAATGGTCCCCCGGATGCCGGAGATGGATTTTATCAAAGTCATGTTTTGCGAATTAATGCGGGTTTTTTACGAACTGTCGCGAATTTTATGGGTAACAAATATACACGCATATTTCTGAAGTCAAAGCCAGAAATTTTTTTTCTTGAAAATCAAAATGCGGGTTTTCAATACCACTCCCGGGTAAAAAGTTTGATCAGTGTGGAAATGTCCAAAGAAACGATGAAGCGTATTTTTTGATCGTAATTGGGCTGGTCGATTTCCCATCCTAAATTGGAATATACCGGGAAGAAAAGTTCGAAATAATCTTGCACAAAGCTCATCCGAATTCCCGAATCATAAACAAACTGCGGGGAAACACCGGTGTTTTTGACCAAGCCCACGTCGCCATAGACATAAATCCATTTCCAAAGATTAGTGCTCGCATTCAGGGTGGTGATCCATTGATTGGCATATGCTGGTTGCAACTGTGATTTGAAACCTCCTTCGGCACGAATGAATTGTTGGCTGAAAAGCCCGGAACTTTCACTTCTTCCATAATAATTGTAATCGAACAGATAATCGGAAGGCCTATCGAGCGCAAAACTGAAAAAATCGGTTTCGCGACTCTCGTTGAAAATAAAGGTCCCGGCAAAAAGCCGCAGGTTTATTTGGCGGTTGTTTCGGAACAGTTTCCGATAAGTGGCGGTCACCGCAAATTTGCTGAATTCTTTTGCCACTTGATAATCGGCCGTTGCAGTGAAATAATCGACCATGTTTTGGTTGCTGTAGCCGTAGCGAATATTGAAAACACTGTAATCGGGATCGTCCTGCAACTTTTCAATTCCTTCGTCGCGAATCACGTTCACGCTTCGCAAGGAAAGCGATTGGGCTTCATTGTTCCGCAAGTTGGGGTTTCGGAACGAAAGGGTCAAAAAAGGGGTCAATTTGTAATAATAAAGGTCCTTGGCATAAGAATAGCGCGTTCCGCCGAAACCATAAGTTATTGCGTGCAGTTTTTGGTTTTTGTATTGATCGATGTTGTAAATGGACAAGGAACCGATAAGTGAACGGCTTTTGAATCCAAATTTGGGTGAAATATCGTAGTTGAAATTTTTTCGCAACAAGGTTTTGTTGTGCAATTTCGGGCCAATGGCAATGCCGTCGTACAAATTGTACGAAAATTCGGGAATCAAGAAAGCTTGGTTGTAGCGCGGGTCTTGTGCATCGAGCAACAACCGAAATTGAAAAGGTTTGTTGAACAAAGTCGTGACCCGGTGGTAATTGTCGCGCTGGTTGAATTCGGGAACGATTTGCTCATAGTTCAAGCCCACGCGGTCTATATTTTTTCGGGGAATTTGAACGGTTTTCTTTTCACCGACATTTTCCACCCATTTTTTGGAAACCACTTTTCCATCGCTCAAGCCGTAAAGTGGGATTGGAACGTTCGCTTCGGTTTTGTTTTTGATGGTCACGTACAATGAGTCTTCGGTTTTTCGAACATCATCGATCGTGAAATCAATTTTTTTGTTCGTGCCCACATAATCTTGAAAAAACCAAGCTATGTTTTTTCGTGCGTTTTTTTTAAGTGTTTGCTCAAAATCGGATGCCGAAATGGGTTCAAGACGATATTTTTGATAAAATTCTTTGATGGATTTTTGGATGGTTTCGTCATTTTCCAGAAAATTTTCCAAATAATTCAACCCCACCCCGGCCTTGTAGGTGTTCGAAATATTTTCGTTGAATTTTATAAGCGAATCCTGCGGGGTGGACAAGGCTTGGTCCAAATTCATGCGCGCCATGTGCATAAAAAGAAATGCATATTGATCGTTGAATTCCAAATCGGCGGCGTGGAACCATTCTATCGCGAAAAAATCGGCCAAACTTCCCAAAAGTTTCATGTCGGGGTAATACCGGTCCACATAATCCATCATCAACTTGATTTGAATGGCGTCAATGATCCATTTTTCCGTTCTCGGGTTCAATAACAAGGTGTTTTCCAAATAGGTGGAAGTGATCGTTTTCAGTTGCTTGATGTCGTATTGAAATCCATCGGGAAAAGGGCGGATGAAACTGGGCAATTGGTTCAAGCCATAGACCGGATTTTCCAAATAATCTTCTTGGGTGATCAATATTTTTTCGAAGGGGTATTTCCCCAAACGTTTTTCCAAAAAAATGGCAATGCGGCCTACCAGAAATTGTTTCATGCCAAGTGCCAGTTTTCCATCTTTAAGATTGGTGATTACCTGAAACTGGTTGGTGTTGATCCTTTCAAATGGTGGAAGGTTTTTTTTCAACAAATAAAGCCGGGTGTCCGTTCGGTTTTTGCCTTCCAGCAATATTGTTTTGCGCAACGTACGGTATTCCGCGGATTTCATGTTCAAGGGCGAAACCACTTGATAATCTGCCGGAACATTGATGGAAATTTTAAAATTGGTTTTCGGTACAAAAAGATCGCCCAAATTTTTGTTGCTGTAGGTTTGCCAGCCATCGCTGTAAACCGCGGGCGACAAAAACCAATACCGAAGTTTGAAATTGCCGCCTGCCTGCCGGTCAGACAGGTTTTCGTGGCCGTAACGCGTGAATTTATCGGCAGGAATTTTGACCACGTATTGCAAATAAAGTTCAACGGTTTTTCCCGGTGGCAAGGGTTTTTTAAGTTTAACACGAACAATGTCCGGATGCCCCGTGGTTCTTGCCCAAACGAGTTCTTGGTTTTCCGAATTGATAAAATCGATCGTGGTGGAACCGCGTTCTTCGGGTTTGGCAAAATGAAAATTGCGTTGGTAATCTTCGGCAAAACGTTCCGCCAAAGGCGTGTTTTTTGAGCTGAAACTGTGCGCCCAATCGTTCAAATAAATAAAATTCAGCGTATTTTCCGAAGTATTTTGATAAACGATTTTTTGTTCGATTTGAAGCGTTTTTTCTGCTTCGTTCAAAACTGCGTTTATCGAAACATCAATTTGTGCAGCGGAAACCAGCGACAATAAAAAAAAGGAACAAAACAGCAGCTTGCTCATAAAAAATGTTCGTTTATATGTTGACGTTGGTTGGGGTTTGGATTTTCAATATTAAAAATTCGGGCTGAGGTTGAATTCTTCGTAAAATTCATCCAAAATTTCAATCACTTCGTCTGTGGTATCGACCACTTGCACCAAATCCATATCGCCTGCGTTGATGTTTTTGAAACTGTCCAACAAAGTGGATTGAATCCATTCCAACAAACCGCTCCAAAATTCCGAACCCACCAAAATAATGGGGAATTTATCAATTTTGTGGGTTTGTATCAAGGTGATGGCTTCAAAAAGTTCGTCCAAAGTGCCGAAACCGCCGGGCATCACCACAAAACCCTGTGCATATTTCACGAACATTACTTTTCGAACGAAAAAGTAGTCGAAATCCAAGCTCTTATCGGAGTCAATATACGGATTGTCGTGTTGTTCGAAAGGCAAGGCAATGTTCAAGCCCACGGAAGTTCCGCCCGCCAAATGTGCACCTTTGTTACCAGCTTCCATAATTCCGGGCCCGCCGCCGGTGATAACGCCATAACCATGTTTCACGATTTTTTTGGCAAGCTCCACCGTGAATTTGTAATATTTTTGGTCGGGCTTGGTCCGCGCCGATCCAAAAATGGTGACGCAGGGCCCAATTTGGCTCATCCGCTCATATCCGTGCACAAATTCGCCCATAATTTTGAACAACGCCCAACTGTCATTGGTTTTTATTTCGTTCCAGGCTTTTGAGTGTTCTTTTTGCATTTTTTGTTGGTTTAATTATTTGGATCATTGCCACGAAGTCACAAAGGCACTAAGTTTTTATACTCTAAATCTTTTGATTCCTTGTTTTATTAAAGGAACATTGAAATTTATTAAATAACCTTTGGTGACATGGTAAATAAAAGCATCAATATACAAAAATTTTGAAGGGAATCTAAGCCAATTCCTTTTTCAAAAACAACGCAGTGTGACTTTTTTTGTTTTTCACTACTTCTTCGGGCGTTCCTTTTGCGATTATTTTTCCGCCGTTTTTCCCACCTTCCGGGCCAATATCGATGACATGGTCTGTCAGCTTGATCACGTCCAGGTTGTGTTCGATAATCAACACTGTGTTCCCTTTGTTGACCAATTTGTTCAATACGTTCATCAACACCCGAATATCCTCAAAATGCAAGCCCGTGGTGGGCTCGTCCAAGATATAGAACGTATTCCCGGTGTCGCGTTTGGAAAGTTCGGTCGCCAGTTTGATGCGTTGCGCCTCGCCACCCGAAAGCGTTGTGCTTTGCTGACCAAGCGTGATGTAGCCCAAACCGACATCTTGAATGGTTTTTAGTTTTCGGTGGATTTTTGGAATTTGGTCAAAAAATGCAGTCGCTTCATTAATGGTCATTTCCAACACGTCGCTGATGGATTTCCCTTTGTATCGGATTTCCAAAGTTTCACGGTTGAAACGTTTCCCTTGGCAAGTTTCGCATTCGACATATACATCGGGCAGAAAATTCATTTCGATGACGCGCAATCCGCCACCGCGACAGGTTTCGCACCTTCCGCCTTTCACGTTAAAACTGAAACGCCCCGGTTTGTATCCCCGGATCATTGCTTCTGGGGTTTTGGCAAAAAGGCTCCTAATTTCGGAAAAAACCCCCGTATATGTTGCCGGATTGGAACGCGGTGTCCGCCCGATTGGCGATTGGTTGATATCGATCACTTTGTCGATGTGCTCCAAACCTTTGATGCTTTTGTAGGGCATCGGTTTTTTTACACCATTGAAATAGTGCGCGTTCATGATCGGGTAAAGGGTTTCGTTGATCAAAGTGGATTTTCCACTGCCGGAAACGCCCGTGACTGCGATCATTTTTCCCAAGGGAATTTTTATTGAAACATTTTTCAAGTTGTTTCCCGTTGCACCTTTCAGTTCAATAAATTTCCCATTTCCCTCACGTCGTTTTTTGGGAACCTCGATTTCCATCGTGCCGTTCAAATAGTTGGCGGTGATGGTGTCGTGTTTTTTTATTTCAGCGGGCGTTCCTTCACTGATAATTTCCCCGCCGTGTTTTCCGGCAAATGGTCCAATATCGATTACGTAGTCCGCGCGTTCGATCATTTCTTTGTCGTGTTCCACCACGATCACCGAATTTCCAACATCGCGCAGGGAAGTCAGCGAATTGATCAATTTTTCATTGTCGCGTTGGTGCAAACCGATGCTGGGTTCGTCCAAAATATACAACACCCCTACCAGTTGCGAGCCAATTTGCGTGGCCAACCGAATGCGTTGTGCTTCGCCGCCCGAAAGGGATTTTGAGCCCCGGCCCAACGACAAATACGTCAGCCCGACATCGATCAAAAATTGTAACCGCGCGTTGATTTCTTTTAAAATTTCTTCACCGATTTTAAGCTGTTTTTTGCTGAGGTGTTTTTTCAAATCCGAAAACCAAGCCGCCAGTTCCAAAATGTCTTTTTCGGAAAGCTCCGCGATATTTTGATCGTTTATTTTGAAATACAATGATTCTTTTCGCAATCGGGTTCCTTCGCAAACCGGACAATCCACTTTTTCCATGTATTCCTTTGCCCAGCGTTTCAAGGATCGCGAATCGTTGTTTTCAAAAGTGCTTTTGATGAAGTTTGCCACTCCTTCAAAATCGATTTTATAACTGCGGGTGATGCCCAAACTTTTCGATGGAAGTTCAAATTTTTCTTTTCCGCCGTATAAAATCATTTCCAATCCTTCTTTCGGGATTTTTTCGATGGGATCGTTCAACTTGAAATTGAAACGCTCGGCGATCACTTCCATTTGCTTGAAAAGCCAATTGTTTTTTTTCGGCCCGTGCGGCGCCAATCCACCCGCGTTGATAGATTTTTTGGTGTCGGGAATGATTTTTTTGACGTTCACCTCGTACAATTTCCCAATGCCGTTGCAATGCGGGCAAGCACCTTTGGGCGAGTTGAACGAAAAGTTGTTCGGTTCGGGGTTTGGATAGGAAATTCCCGTGGTCGGACACATTAAATTTCGGCTGAAATAACGGGTGTTTTCCGAACCTTCTTCGATCACCATCAGCACGTCATCGCCGTGGTGCATGGCCGTACGGATACTTTCGGAAAGGCGTTTGTCAGCGGCATCTTTTCCGTCGATTTTCAACCGGTCGATTACGATTTCGATTTCGTGGATTTTGTACCGGTCCAGTTTCATTCCTTTGACAATGTCTCGAATTTCGCCGTCCACGCGCACTTTTACGAAACCTTGCTTCGCAATTTGTTCAAAAAGCTCTCGGTAATGCCCTTTTCGAGAGCGGACGATCGGGGCGAGAATGTTGATTTTTTTCCCGTTGAAATCTTTTTGGATGAGTTGTTGTATTTCTTCATCGCTATAGCTCACCATTTTTTCGCCGGTGTTGTAACTGTACGCATCGCTGGCTTTGGCATAAAGCAGGCGCAAAAAATCGTAGATTTCGGTGATGGTGCCCACCGTGCTGCGCGGACTTTTGCTGGTGGTTTTCTGCTCGATTGCGATCACAGGCGAAAGCCCATCGATTTTGTCAACGTCTGGGCGTTCCAAACCGCCCAAAAATTGACGCGCGTAGGCCGAAAAAGTTTCGATGTAGCGGCGTTGGCCTTCGGCATAAATGGTGTCGAACGCCAAGGATGATTTTCCTGAGCCCGAAAGTCCGGTGATCACCACCAATTTTTCACGCGGAATGCGAACGTCTATGTTTTTGAGGTTGTGGACGCGCGCGCCCATAACCGCGATGTTTTCTTCGAATTTTGCCATGGTTTTTTGCAAGGCGCAAAGGTACTTAAAATTTGGGGTTTTGAATTTTTAAAATCAATTGTCGAACCAGAGGCTCACCGGTCCAATTTCGACTTTTCCATGTTCGTGAAGGTTTTCAATTCCTCAAAAAACAATCGAAATTCCCTTTCAAAACTGTCGTAGTGTTCTTTAATTTCAGGGATTGATTTTTGCAGTTCCACGCCGGTTTTTACGCGATGGTTCATTTGGGTCAAAATTTTTTCGATCCCAGAAATGGAAGCGTAGCTTACCAACCAATTCTGTTTCACCATATAGGGATAAAAATTTTGAACCCTTTTGGGCAAAACAGCAAAGTTTTGTTCTAGCAAATCGTAAAATTCCGCGACATATTTTTCCAAACTTTGCAGATGAAAATCGTTCCAATTTGCCGCCAAAAAATGATCGTACAAAATATCGGTGATCACGCCGGAATAAAGACCAAAATCATGGGAAAAACGTGAAATGCTTTTTCGAACCACTGGATGTGTATCGGTGAACGTATCGATTTTCCGATGCAACATAATGCCGTTTTGGATTCCTTTCGGAAACTCCAAATACTTTTTTCCTTTTACCGAATCGGCAATGAAATTCCCGATTTTCAAGGCGTCGTTTTCTCCGGAAAGATAAATGTGGGCAAGGTAATTCATCGCTCCAAGGTACAAGTAAAAATTACTTCGGGCAAACGATTTGGGAATTTTTAGAAGAGGAATAATCTGTAGAACAGTTCAGTTTCTTTTATATTTTTCCAATTTCTTCAATTCTTCTTGAATGGTCTTTTCCCATTGTAACTGAGCAGCTTTGTCCGTTCCGTGCCGGGTTTCTTTGTCGTATTGATTTTGTAGGAATTTTCGTTCCGCTTCAATTTCTCGATGAATTTCGCGCAGGTCCACCCGAATGTTTCGCATGGCTACGTATTCTTTCAAAGCTTTCAACAATTTTCGGGCATACAGTTCCGAAATATCGAAATGAAGCTGTTCATGTTTTAAAAGCGCGGGATTTTTCCGAAGAGAATCCACCCACGACTTTTTCGGATAGAAATAGGTGTGGACGGAAAAACGCAATTCTGGGACCCCTTGGGCGGTGGAGTAGGACCAAGAATAAGTGATTCCGGTGCTGGAAGTTGCTGCATGCTCTGGGTTTTCGGAAGGAGGGAAGGCTTCAAAATTTTCCCAAGTCAGCGAAATTTTGCTCCATTCAATTGGTTTTTCATGGTTCTTTTGGCCGAACATCATTAATGTCGAAAACAGAAAAACCAAGAAAAAAATACATTTACTCATCGGGATAATGAAAAGAAACAAGCTGCTCGATTTCAGGGTGCAAACTTTTGGAAACCGGGCAATTTCGGCCGGTGTTTTCCAAAATTTTCCGGGTTTTTTCATCGTAGTTCATTGGAAAATAAAGATGAACTTCGATTTTTGAAATCCGCCGTGGATCCGCGGCCATGGTTTTGGTGACTTCGGCGCGGGTGTTTTCCATGTTCGTTTGCATGGAGTTTGCTTTGATCGCCATTACGGTCAGCATACAATTTGCCAAAGCGGTCGCCACGGTGTCGGTGGGTGAAAAAGCTTCGCCTTTGCCATTGTTGTCGGTTGGGGCATCGGTCAAAAACGAGTTTCCGCTTTGAACGTGCGTGTTTTCCGTTCTTAAATTTCCCAAATAAACTACGGTCGCGGTCATGGGGTTATGGGTTTTAGGGCAAGGTCTTTTCCGTATTGCAGAATATAGACCGCATTGTTTTGATAACCGCCCAGTTCTTTTTCTTTGTAGTGGAATTTGTTTTCGACATATTCCGTGGTCCAATTGTTTTTCAACGAATCGTAAATGTCTTTTGAACTGGCTAGGCGCAATAAAATATCATAGGTCAAATCATAGCCGCGGACCGCAAATTTGCTGGGCTTTATACCGTATTTTTCTTTATATTTTTTGATAAAATCAGCTGCGCGTTCCAAATTGAACTCCCTTGTGAAAGCCGGAAAAGTAAAATTCAATTTGCTTAAATTCAAGTTGGAAATTTCGTCGCTTTCGTACGCATTGTTGCGGTTGGTGGTGAACAAATGAACTTTGTATTCGGGTTGCAATAAATTCAAATAGGAAGTGGCCATGCTGAGTAAGCTAATATTTTCCGATTCAACGATGACCCAATTTTCTGCGGTTTTGCTCAACTTTGCGGCTACTTCCGATTTTTTAAGATAATCGTCCTTGGCGGACATGTTTACCTGAAAAACACGCGCGTTTGGAAATTGTTGCAGCAATTTATTTTTAATGCCCACATGTTTCCCATCGGTCAAAATCACAATATTTTCATTGGTGTGCAAACTGTCCAAATAGGTAATTATTGTATTTTGCAGCAATTCATCGGTAGGCCTTGTTTGGAACAAATTATCATAAGCCGTCATTTCCATTTTGGTCAATGGAGAGAAAACCGGAATTTCTTTTCGTGCCAATTGTTGGGCCGTGCTTTCCAACATTTCGCCCAGTAATGGGCCAATTACCGCATGAACATTGTTGAAATTGTTTGTGGAGATGATTTGGTTCACTTTATTTTTGCTTTGCTCAGTATCAAAAACCCGTAAATTCACCGATATTCCTTTATTTTTTGCGGCTTCCATCGCCATCAGCACACCGCTGTGGAAATCGAGCGAAATCCTGGCGATACGTTCATTTTTTAAAAATTCTCTTTGGTTCTGAAGGCTGTCCGATCCGATTTCGTTCAATTTGAAGGGGAGCATCACCACCAATTCTTTGGTTTCAAAGTTTTTTAGGTGCTTTTCCAGATCGGTGATTTCAGGCGAAAGCGTTGCATATTCGCCACTATTGCTATTTGTTTTTGGAACTTTCAATTTCATCCCGGCTTCCAATCCGTCTTTTTTCAAATTCGGGTTCAACGCGTACAATGAATCGCGGCTGATCCCAAATTTTCGGGTCAAACTGTAAATGGTTTCCGGCGAACCTTCGTCGTATGCTTGCACCACATAAATTGTATATCGGTTTTCGTCTTTGATAATTGGAGTGGGTTTTGACGAACTTCTTCGGATTGTCAAAACCTGTCCGGGTTGCAAAACGCCCATTGAGGGGTTCAAGGCTTTTAAATCTTGAACTTCCATGCCGTATTTCTCTGCGATCCCGTATTTGGTTTCCTTGGGAAGCACCACGTGTTTCAAATTGCCAAAACTGGAATTTTGAATACTTTCGTTATAGTTGATCGGCTGGGGTTTTCCTTTGGTGTAAACAGGAATTTGGAGCGTATCACCAATGCCAAGTTCCTCTTTGTACAAATAGGGATTGTACTTTTTCAAATCGGCCATGTCGATCGCGTATTGTTGCGAAATGCCAAAAATGGTTTCTTTGGGTTGCACCAAATAGGTTTCGAACCGAAGGGGTTTTTTGTTTTCAGAGCTGCCAATTTTTTTTGGGGGAATTACCAAAACCTGCCCCAATTGAATCGATTGTTTAGCGCTAGGGTTCAGTTCATAGATCGCTTCTTCCGTGGTGTTGTATTTTTTTGCCAAATTATAAACGGTGTCGCCATCTTTTACTTTGTGGGTGCGGTAGTCTTGTGCAAATCCTTGAAAGGCAAATGTGAGCAGGAATAAAAAAACAAACATATTCTTCATGAGCTACGAATTAATGCGAATTTATTGTACGAATTAGCGTGAATTATGGCGAATTAACCCGAATTGTTCTCGATACTTTTTGTCTTCACTTTCGTTGCGACAAAAAACTCGAACTGACGTGTTTATTATTTTTCGCTTTCGGACTGCCAACTGCCAACTGAACGCTGAAATCACTCCCATTCAATCGTGGCTGGCGGTTTGGAGCTGATGTCGTACACTACTCTATTAACGCCTTTTACCCGATTTATTATTGCGTTCGAGGTTTTTTGTAAAAAATCGTAGGGCAAATGCACCCAATCGGCGGTCATTCCGTCGGTGGATTCCACGGCGCGCAAAGCAACTACTTTTTCGTAGGTGCGTTCGTCGCCCATCACGCCAACGGCTTCCACCGGAAGCAAAATTGCGCCGGCCTGCCAAACGTGGTCGTAGAGCATCCAATCTTTCAAACCATCAATAAAAATGGCATCGACTTCTTGCAAGATACGAACTTTTTCGGCAGTGATGTCGCCCAAAATCCGAATGGCCAATCCGGGGCCGGGGAAAGGGTGTCGTCCCAACAATTCTTTGTCGATCTCCAATTCCGCTCCCACGCGGCGCACTTCGTCTTTGAACAACATGCGTAGTGGTTCCACGATTTTCAATTTCATAAAATCGGGCAACCCGCCCACATTGTGATGCGATTTGATAGTTGCGGAAGGTCCGTTCACCGAAATCGATTCGATCACGTCCGGATAAATGGTTCCTTGCGCCAAAAATTTGACGTCTTTTATGTGGTGCGCCTCGTCGTCAAAAACTTCGATAAAGGTTTTTCCGATGGCTTTTCGTTTTTCTTCCGGGTCTTTCAATCCTTTTAAGGCTTTCAAAAAACGTTCCGAAGCATCGACGCCTTTTACGTTCAAGCCCATATCTTTATATTGGTGCAAAACGCTTTCAAATTCGTTTTTGCGCAACAAGCCGTTGTTCACGAAAATGCAGTACAAATTTTTGCCGATGGCTTTGTGCAACAAAACCGCTGCGACCGATGAATCCACGCCGCCGCTCAGTCCGAGCACAACTTTTTCGTTGCCGATTTTTTCTTGCAGTTCCGAAACTGTCAAATCCACAAAAGCGCCCGGCGTCCACGAAGGTTCCACGTTTGCGATTTTCACCAAAAAGTTTTCCAAAAGTTGTTTTCCATCAGTGGTGTGATAGACTTCCGGATGAAATTGAATCCCAAAAGTTTGCTCGCCTTCGATTCGGTACGCGGCGTTCATCACATCGGAAGTGCTGGCCAAACGCACCGCGTTTTCGGGAAGTTGTTTGATGGAATCGCTGTGCGACATCCAAACTTGTGAGTTTTCCGTGATGTCGTCGAACAATTCTTCGGCATCTTTAATGATCGAAAGATTGGCGCGGCCATATTCGCGCGTGTCGGAAGCTTCCACTTTTCCGCCCGAAAAATGGGCGAGGTATTGCGCACCGTAACAAACGCCCAACAAAGGCATTTTTCCGCGAATGTTGGATAAATCGGGATGGGGAGCGTCTTTTGCCTTTACCGAAAACGGGCTTCCGGAAAGGATGGTGGCTTTAAAACCCGACAAATCTTCGGGAACGTGATGAAAAGGATGAATTTCGCAGTAAATGTTAAGTTCCCGCACGCGTCGTGCTATGAGTTGTGTGTACTGGGAACCGAAGTCTAAAATGAGTACGTTGTTTTGCATAGGCAAAAGTAAGAATTTTGGCTCGAAATTTGAAGTTCGAACTTGTTCTTTTTTTATACCTTTATCAACATCAAATTTTTGAAAAAATGAAATACATCAGTGCGATTATTTTTTCCGTGGCCATTGTTTTGGCCGCCTATTTTTTGGGAAATGCCTATGTGGAACGGGCACAACCTTTGGGAATTGTGGAAGTGACCGGTTCGGGCTATCAAGATTTCACCTCGGATTTGATTGTTTGGGAAGGAACTTTCAGCCGTTCCAATACCGATCTTCAACAAGCCTATTTGGGGTTGAATCAAGATAAAACCGTGGTGAAAGAATATTTGATAGGAAAAGGAATCAGTGCGGAAAATATTATTTTCGATGCGGTCGAAACCATTGAACAACGGGAAAATCAGTATCAAAACGGAAATTATGTGGGCAGCATTTTTAAAGGATATGAATTGGTTCAATCGGTAAAAATAGAATCCAAAGATGTGGAAAATGTGGAAAAAGTTTCGCGCGAAATCACGGAATTGTTGAACAAAGGCGTACAGTTCAATTCCATTCCGCCGCGTTATTATTACACCAAACTTTCCGATTTGAAAATAAATATGATTTCACAAGCCACGGAAGATGCGAAATTGCGCGCCCAAAAAATAGCGGAAAACAGCGGTGGCGAATTGGGCGAATTGAAAAGTGCGGAAATGGGCGTTTTTCAAATTATTGGCCAAAATAGCGGCGAAGATTACACATGGAGCGGAGCGTTCAATACATCGGACAAAAAGAAAACGGCTTCGGTGACGATCGAGTTGCGTTATGGGGTTGATTGATTATAGATAGCAATCACAATAAATCCTATTGCTTGAATCGTTACAGCAAAAAACGAACTTCGGCAAGTTCTTTTCCAATTTGTTGCACGCCTTTCAAAATGCGTTTGGTTTGGTTAGCCGATGGTTTTTTGATGCCGTTGGTATATTGTGACAACAGGCTTTGACTCATTCCGATGCGTTCCGAAAGTGCTTTTGCGTTAATGACTTTGTAGAAATCGAAAAAACTTTCCAGATCATATTCAAATTTGATTTCGTCGATCGTATAGGTGTGTTCCATATCTTCAAAAGAGAGATTTACCATTTCGACAATCATGCTTTGAAGCTCTTCCCAAGTATCGCCACAAGTAATGAGTGAGCGGTTCCTCCATTTTCCGACGGCTGTGTAACCAGTTTCTTCTTTTAGAATTTTCAGCTTTATTTTAGGTTTATTTTTCAAAATTTTTTGAATTTTATCTTTTCTTCGTTTTTATTTTCGCTATTTTTAGAATATTGCTCAATGTACCTTTTTTCATTTCTTTGGAAGCGTGAAAAGGAACGGAAATGATGTTCGGCTTGGTCGGATGTTTCATAATTATGTGACTTCCTTTTTGCCGAACTTTATACCAGCCGTCCTTTTTCATAAGCCTCAAAAGCTCACTGCTTTTCACAATTCAAAGGTAATAAATTTATTATACAAAAAAAGTGAATCGCAGAGAGAATTTTGATTTTAAGAAGTTGGACTGTAAGACAAATCATTCATTTTCACAACGAAATAATTTTAAATTCCCGCCCCAACGGTTTCAATTCTTCCAACAATTTCGGAATCAACTGTTCCCCATATTCCAAATAAAAAGTGCTGAAATTGTCGTGGCGTTCCTGCAAACTTTGGTTTGGGAAAAGCTGGTCCTGCAAATTCATTAAGCGTTCCAGTTCGGTTTTTAATTTTCGTTTTTGGGCTTTTAGCAAACGTTTTTCCATATGTGCCAATCCGTTCGTTTGCTTTTTTTCTTGGGCGGCGACCGCTCCCAAAAATGATTTATCGGTTTCTTTCGCTAATTCGTACAAGGCTTTGAACTGTTCTTCCAAGTACTTTTTTTGTGGGAAAAAATCGATGTTTATTTTTGAAATTGTGTTCGTGTGCCGGGTCAACAATTCGCTTTGTTCCAAAAACAAATTTTCGATCGGAATGTCGAGTTTGTCCAGTTTTTTTTGTTGTTTTTCCGAAACCAAAAGTGCGGAATTGCGCAACAACAAAATAGGAAAAGGAATGTTTTCTGCTTCGAAATATGCTTTCAGCTCGAACCAATAGGCCAATTCGCCGCCGCCGCCGATGTAACACAAATTGGGCAAAATGCACTCTTGATACAAAGGCCGCATCACCACATTGGGCGAGAATTTTTCAGGTTCGTTTTCCGCCAATTTCAAGATTTCGGTTTCGGAAAATTCCAGTTCGGTTTCGTTCACAAAATACTTGTTTTCTTTTTTGATGATGCGTTCGCGAATTCCTTCCGACAAATAAAACAAATTGATTTCCCGTGGGTTCACTTGGATTTTGTACCTCAATTTTCCGAAACTGTCAATGGTTTCTTGGGTTTTTTCAAAAGCGGTTTGTTTTGCCAATTCATTTTTGATCTGCGGAACGAACAATTTTTTGAGCTCTCGCTTATTGGCATCCAAACAAACCAAACCATATTTTCCAAACAATTCATTGGCAATAAAAAAAGTGGCTTCGGCTAAATTTTTATGTTTCAAATAGGCATTTTTGAACAATTCCCGCAAATATTCAGCGTTTTCGGAAGCGTTCATTTTTTCGGAAAAATCGGCGAAAACCGCATCCAAACCTTTGTTGGAAAGTTCGCCCACCGCTCCGGAAGCATCATTTTTCCACTGGATTTTTTCTTCCTTAAAATTGAAAAAATTAATTTCTTCAAAGTCGTGATCCTCGCTCGCCATCCAATAAACCGGCACGAAATGGTAGTTGGGATATTCGGCTTTGAGTTGTTTTGCCAAATTGATCGCGGACACGATTTTATACAAAAAATACAGTGGACCAGTAAATAAATTCAACTGATGACCAGTAGTGACCGTGAATGTATTTTTTTTGGAAAGCAACGAGATATTTTGTTGCGTGATTTTTGAAATCTCAAAGTTTTTGTACTGTTTTTCCAAAGCATCAACCAATACTCTTCGGTTTTTATTTGGGTAGGATTTTTCCTTTTCGAGAAGTTGCTCCTTGAAATTTTCGAATTTCGAGAAACGATGGTAAAAAGGGGTGAGGCTTTTTTTTTCTTCAAGATAATCACATATCAAGTCCGAAAAATAATTGGTTTTGCGGTAAGGAATACAATCTGCCATTTTTTGGGAATCTAAAAACTGTAAAGATACAAGTTATCGATGAAGATTTGCACGGCTTGAAAATGAAAACCGACCAAAATATTTTTTCCGCTTCAATTGTAAAGGTTTCAATGAATTGCTGATTTTCTTTAAAATTAATCCAAATAAAGTTTGTCAATTTCTTTTGGCTTCCTAAATTTGCGCCCGAATTAATTTTTATTCAGTCTAAATAATATATAAAACATGACACGATTGTTCGGCGGGTTGTTTTTTTTACTGGCAACCCTTAGTATTCAAGCACAAACGGGAAGTATTTCCGGAAAACTTACCAACGAAAACAAAACCCCTTTGATGGGCGTTAATTTATTGCTTTCAAACACCACTTATGGAACCGTTTCGGAAAAGGGCGGTTCTTTTTTGTTGGACGATATTCCCGAAGGAAATTACACCTTGCACATTTCTTATGTCGGTTTTGAAACCTTTGAAAAGCAGGTTTCCGTGATCGCAAATCAAGTAAACGATTTGGGGACGATCACCTTGTCCAAAAGCCAGGAAAGCTTGAAAACTGTTTACATTAATGGGGAAGGCACCAATAAATTTGCCGAACTCAAAAGTGTGCATGTTTCGAAAATGCCCTTAAAAAATATTGAAAACCCACAGGTTTACAGCACCGTGACCGCCGAATTGTTGGAGCAACAAGTGATCACCAATTTTGACGACGCGTTGAAAAACGTGCCGGGAATTTTCAAATTATGGGAATCCACCGGCCGTGGTGGAGACGGCGCGGGCTATTATTCCTTGCGTGGTTTTCCGGTGCAACCGACTTTGGTGAACGGTTTGCCAGCGGTGACCAACGGAAGCCCGGATCCGGCAAACATAGAGCGCATCGAGGTTGTCAAAGGGCCTTCCGGAACTTTATACGGCAGCAGTTTGATTTCTTATGGCGGATTGATCAACATCATTACTAAAAAGCCCTACAAAACTTTTGGTGGATCCATTTCCTACACCGCCGGAAGTTACGGTTTGAATCGTGTTGTGGCCGACATCAACACGCCCTTGACCGATGAAATCGCATTGCGCGTGAACACGGCCTACCACAAGCAAAACAGTTTTCAAGATGCAGGTTTTCAAAAATCGTTTTTTGTGGCACCCTCCTTGTCGTACCAAGCGAACGATCGATTGTCATTTTTGATCAACACCGAATTTTATTCGGGTGAAAGCACCAATCCCACGATGTTGTTTTTGGACCGTGGCCACGAACTTTTTGTGCACAATATGGACGAATTGGAATACAACAACGAGCGTTCCTATACCAGTAATGATTTGACGATCAATACCGCTGCTTATAGTTTGCAAGGACAAATGAACTACAAACTATCCGACAGTTGGACTTCGCAAACCGCTGTTTCCCGCGGATCGACAACCAGCAAGGGAATTTATTCCTATTTGTACGGAGCGACCCAATTTTACAATCTGGAACAAGGGGTGGCGTTCAATCGGTATATCAACCATCAAAATTCCACCACCCTGACCACCGATATTCAACAAAATTTTATTGGGGATTTTGAAATTTTCGGAATGCAAAACAAAATGGTTGCGGGATTGGATTATTTCAACCAAAAAGCCATCAACCAAGGTTCGTCCTATATTCCTTACGGAACCGTGTTTATTGGAACCGCTTCCATGGACGGCGACACCGGAAATTTGCTTTTGCCCGCCGTGAACGATTCCTTGGCAAGCGCAATGATCAATCCTTCCCAAGCACAACAAGAAGTGTACAGTGCGTATGTTTCCGACGTCATCAATTTCACGCCGAAACTTTCGGCAATGCTGAGTTTGCGCATCGATCAATTTGAAAGCGAAGCCAACAGCCAAACCGCTTTGTCGCCAAAATTTGGAATTGTTTATCAACCTATCGATGACAAACTCGCCATTTTCGCTAATTATATGGACGGGTTTAGCAATGTGGCCCCCCGCATTGAAGGCGATCCGGCAGATGCTTCCGTTACCCCGCGAACGGTCACTTTTGAACCCGAGCACGCTGCGCAGTTTGAAATAGGAACCAAACTGAATTTGTTCAACAACCGTTTGGTTGCCAGCCTTAGTTATTATGATATTCAAGTTTCCAATATCGTGATGGAACGTGCGGACCAACCTTTCTTCTATGTACAGGACGGCGAAAAATATAGCCGAGGTTTTGAAACCAGCATTACCGCAAATCCGATCGATGGGTTGAATTTTATAGCGGGCTACAGCTACAACGAAAGCAAATTGGTAAAATCCGATCAAACCGCATTTTTGGGTCGTCGCCCTGAAAGTGCCGGACCGCAACATTTGGCAAATTTATGGGCGAGCTACGAAATTCAAAACGGTGCCGTCGAGGGCCTTGGTTTTGGTTTCGGAGGAAACCACGCCAGCGAAAACATGATTTTCAACCGCTCGAATGGAGTTTTTACCTTGGACGCGTTTACCGTGTTCAACGCCTCGGTTTTTTACACCATCGACGCGTTTGAGATCAATTTGAAACTGAACAATTTGGCCGACGAGGAATATTATTCGGGTTGGTCCACCATCAACCCGCAAATGGGTAGGAACATATTAGCGAAATTCACGTATAATTTTTAGGATTATCCAATAAACCCGACAGGTTTTCGAAAACCTGTCGGGTTTTTATTAGAAACCGATGACCGGCAAGAAAAAAAAGAAAAAACACGATTTGAAATGGTGGATTTTAAAAACTCACCTATGGCTGGGCTTGGCTTCGGGCCTGGTGGTGTTTTTGCTTTCCGTCACCGGTTGTTTGTATGTTTTTCACCACGAATTCACTTCGGTTTTTCGACAGGAGGTCAATTATGTTCCCATTCAAGGAAAACCACTTTCGCTAGAAAATGTTTGGGAAAACACCCAACAACAATTGGGGGGGCACCAAATTGCTTGGGCCACTGTTCCGAACGAATCCAACAAAAGTTGGGTTTTTTCCACCTATAAAAACAATCCCGATGGGTTTACCTGGTTTGAAACCATCGATTATTACGAATCGGTGTATGTGAATCCGTACACCGGCGAAATTTTAGGGGTTTACGACGAAGAACACGATTTTTTTGTAGTGGTGAAAATGTTGCATTGGAATTTGTTGATCCCCACCGAAATTGGCCAACCGATCGTGGGCTGGGGCACGTTTATTTTTGTGATTTTGCTCATCACTGGAATTGTATTATGGTGGCCGAAAAAGAAGAAATCTTCCAAGCAAAAGGCCTTTGGTTTCAAATGGAAACCTACTACCGGGTGGAAACGCAAAAACTATGACCTGCACAATGTGTTGGGTTTTTACGTTACCTCCATTGCCTTGATTTTGGGGCTCACGGGAATGGTTTGGTCGTTCACGTGGTTTCATGATTTGGTTTACGTGGTCGGTGCCGGAACCTTTGATCCGCCAAAAATAGAGCAGGGGAGCTCTACTTTTGCACAGTACGAAAGAACCGTTTCACCATTGGATTCCGTTTTTGTGGAAATGAAAGAAATATACCCGAATGTGAATCGGTTCCGAATTGTTCCGCCGACCGATTCCACAGGAACCATCGACGTGTACGCGCAAGAACACGAAGCCGCTTACTACGAAAGCCACCGTTTGCAGTTCGATCGGTATTCGGGAAAATTGTTGACCAACCGGCAACATTCCGAGAAAAATTTTGGCGAAAAAATGATCCAGGCGAACTATGATGTGCACGTGGGCGCCATTTTAGGGCTTCCCGGTAAAATTTTGGCGTTTTTTGCCAGCTTGATTTGCGCCTCGCTTCCGCTTACCGGCTTGTTGGTATGGCTCAACAAAAAGAAAAAGAAGAAAAAAGGCGGCAAAAATAAAGTAAACCAAGGCTTGCCTTTTCGAAAATAATGATTATTTTTGCAGCCGTTTCTGTTTCAACCTCTGGCGAAAATCGTGAACGTTGCTTCGGACTTATTCAATAAATTTCATTTATTATGGAATCGTTAATCAAATTTGTTCAGGACGAATTCGTCGAGAAAAAAGAATTCCCAAAATTCGGTGCCGGCGACACGATCACTGTTTACTACGAAATTAAAGAAGGTACAAAAAGCCGAACCCAGTTTTTTCGGGGGGTTGTGATCCAAAAGAAAGGAACCGGGGCTTCTGTGACTTTCACCATTCGAAAAATGAGCGGAACCATTGGTGTGGAACGTATTTTTCCGTTGAACCTTCCAGCTTTGCAAAAGATTGAAGTCAACAAAAAAGGAAAAGTTCGTCGCTCTCGTATTTATTATTTCCGAAACCTAACCGGGAAAAAAGCACGTATCAAAGAACGACGCGACAAATAAATCACTTTTTTTTTCAAAAAATAGTTCAAAAAGACCGCTTTTTCAAGGGGTCTTTTTTTATGAACAAAAGTTAATAACCCAAGTTCATAACCCGTTGAAAAATAAACCATTGATTTTTCTTGCATGCAGTGTCTTTTGTGTTTACTTTTACCTTGTTGAATTTGTTGGTGGAGTTGACACAAGGATATTTCATCAAAACGTTCAAAAGTAAAGGCGAAAGTTTTTGCGTTTTGTTTCTATCCGTAGCGATAGGAACTTTTTTGAAACGACCGTTTTTTTGAAGTGAAAAAAATTCAGAAAAACACGCATTGGAGAACATCCAATGAAGGTGGTTTCATAAAAGAAAGCCATTTCATTGTCGTTTGACGTGAAATGGCTTTCGCTATTTTAGAATATTTTTTATTGAAGATGGTCCATGCCAAAAAACTAAACCATAGGACAAAACTTTTGAAATTTACCTCGGTCCTAAAGGAAGTTTCAAAAGTTTTTTGTAACAAATAAAAATCGATTTGGTATCATTCGTTCTTCTGCCCGTTTTCCAAAGCGGTTTTGTTCGATTTGAATGGGCGGATGATCAAGCGTGCGGCTTTGTCGAAATTGATGTAATTGTAGGTCCAGTTGAAAAAAGTGACAATCCGGTTGCGGAAGCCCACCAAAAACCAAAGGTGGATGAACATCCAAACAAACCAAGCGAAAAACCCACCAAATTTAAAACCATGCAAATCCACAACAGCTTTGTTTCTTCCAACAGTGGCCATCGTTCCTTTGTCGAAATAGGAAAATGGGTTCATTTCTTTTCCACGCAACAAGTTTTTTAGGTTCTTCGCCAAACACTTTCCTTGTTGGATGGCAGGCTGCGCCACCATTGGGTAGCCTTTTGGATAAGCTTCGGTTTTCATGATTGCGATGTCGCCCAAGGCAAAAATATTTTCGTAGCCGTTCACTTGGTTAAACGTGTTCACTTTGTAGCGGTTTGTTTTTTCTTTCATTGCCGATTGGTCCAAACCGGGAATTCCGGCTCCCGTAACGCCCGCGCTCCAAATAAAAGTATCGGTAATGAAATTTTTTCCTTTATTGGTTTTTACGGTGATTCCATCATAATCTTCCACCATTACGTTCAAATGGATTTCCACGCCCAGGTTTTTCAAAAACTTTTCGGCTTTTTTAGAGGCATGCTCGCTCATTGGCGGCAAAACACGGTCCATTCCTTCCAGCAAGTGAATTTGTATTTCCGACGGATCGATATCCGGGTAATCACTTGAGACAATGTGGTTTCGGACTTCGGCCAAAGCTCCGCTCAATTCCACCCCGGTCGGTCCGGCGCCGGCAATGACAAAATTCAGCAAAGATTCGCGTTTTGTTTGGTCTTCGGTAATGGTGGCTTGTTCGAGGTTTTCCAATATCAAGCTGCGAATATTCAAAGCTTGTGGAACGGTTTTCATCCACATTGCGTATTCTTCGATGTTTTTGTTTCCAAAAAAATTGGTTTTGGAACCGGTGGCGATCACCAAATAATCGTAGGTCAAATTGCCGATATTCGAATGGATCGTTTGTGTTTTGGAGTCAATGGAGTTGACTTCTGCCAATCGAAAAAAAGCGTTTTTTCCTTTTTTAAGGATTTTTCGCAACGGATACGCAATGGAATCGGGCTCCAAACTTGCCGTGGAAACTTGGTACAGCAAAGGCTGAAAAGTGTGATAATTGCGCTTGTCCACCATTACCAGTTGAATTTTTTCACGGGCTAGCCTTTTGGCCAAGGTAATTCCGGCGAAACCACCACCTATAATAACCACGCGTGGCAAATTGGTATTCGGGATGTTCATGGAGCTTTGAAATTTTGTGCAAAGGTAGCTTTCACAAATCATATTTTGGAGCGTACACACAAATTATCTTTCCTTTGTAACATCATGATTCATGAAACGACTCATAACCGACCAATCATTTGTTTTGAAGAAAGAGCTTGAAAATACGTTTGTCCAATTGCTGGAAAAAAATCAAAACATCGTGCACAAAGTTTGTCGTATTTATACCAACGACCAAGATTCGCACAACGATTTGTTCCAAGAAATAACGATACAACTATGGAAAGCCTATCCAAAATTTAGGGGCGATGCCAAATTCAGCACTTGGATGTACCGGGTGGCGCTGAACACGGCGATCACGCTTTATCGGAAACAAAAACGAGCGCCCAAAACCCAAGATTACGAATCGGTCCACTACAAAATAAGCGCTTCCGGGTATGATGACACCATCGAGCAACAACTGAAAGTGATGTACGCCGCAGTGAAAGAACTGAACGACATTGACAAAGCCTTGGTTTTTTTGTATTTGGAAGACAAAAATTATAGAGAAATTTCGGAAACACTTGGTATCAGTGAAGTGAATGCCCGTGTGAAAATGAACCGCATAAAAAACAAATTGAAAAATATTTTAAATCCGTGACCTATGGATGAGCTTGAACTGTTGAAAAAAGACTGGAAAGCGCGGGAAAAAGATTTGCCCCGTTTAAAAGCTTCGGAAATTTACCCCATGCTTTTGAAAAAATCGTCTTCGATCGTGAAATGGATTTTCATTATCAGCATCATCGAGCTTGCGCTTTCCACTTTTTTGAATATTTACTTGGCCGATGATGAATTTTGGGCCCAAGTAAAAAACATACATTTTAAGAATGTGATGATCGGAATCTATATTTTTAGTTATCTGGCGACAGGCGTGTTCATTTTTCTTTTTTACAAAAATTACAAAAACATTTCCACGACGGACAGCGCATCGCAATTGATGAAAAACATTTTGAAAACGCGAAGGGTGGTGAAATACTATATCTTGTACGTGCTGGTTTCTTCCGGCATCACCATGATTTTGTATTTTGTATTTTCAATTATGTACCCGCCGGCGGGTTCGGGCATCGACCCGGAAAAACTGAACTGGGGCTGGGCACTGCTCATCGCAATTGGCGTAACTTTACTTTTCTTGACTTTGTTGTGGTTGTTTTATTTATTGGTGTACGGAATTTTATTGCGAAAGTTGAAACGAAACTATAAGGAATTGAAAAAGCTGGAGCTTTAATGCCCCATTCGGAAAGAAAATTTCTCAAAAGTTATTTGTTATTGAGTTATTGGTTATTAAATGGATTTTCGATGGGTTTTATTTTTCGGAATTTAATACCTTTTATGCTTTCGTTCCGTGGCTATGTGCCGGGCCGTAATTTGTCAACCGAAGACGGATTTCCCTCCTGGCGCATAGCCGTTGTTGCAGCCAGTTTTTCTTTTTTATTCTTTCCCCAAGCTATAACTTTTATTCCTTTTGAGTATTGAGCTTTATTCGGTTCGTTTTTTATTAACTGGTCAAATCGTTTATAACTCAAGTCCATTTTTTTCAAGTCAATTTCATTAATTGGCCATTCTAAGTGATGTATTTCAAATTCATTAATTGAATTATCTGTATCTTGAAAAAGTGCGTATCTATCGGTCAACCATTTGTCCAATTCTGATTTCTCTTTAATTTCTTTTCCAATTGTAAATTCAATATTTAATTTGTCATTAAATTCCAAGTTGCAGGATTTGTATTGGTTTTCGGTTCGTTTGATTGTCGAGTAGCGATATGGAAGTTCAGAAATTCCTTTTGCTACTTTACAAGATAATTTTGTTCCTCCTTCGATGCTCAAAAAATAAACTCCTGCTTTTTCGTTTGATTTCACATAAGTTCGAATGTTGATTTCGTGAAAGTTCGAAATTGGTGAAAATGCAGGTAAATTTTTTGGTCTCATTTTTTCCATTGTAAAAACTACAATTGAAATCCAAGGTTTTCCATCAAAAAGGTCAATTTCCAATTCTCTCGGAACAAATTTCTCCAATTCTTTTAAATCCACTTGCCAATGAAGAAATACTGCATTATTCCACTCTTGATAAAATTTCCAATTTTCATTTGGTATTTTCCAAGGTCTGTGTTCAGTTGTATTTAATATTTCTCGAATTGTCATTTTCTAAAATTGGCTACAACACCGAGGGGGTTAATTCTGCAAAAAATTCAAGATTGTTTTCCGCTTTTTCGCTCCGCCGTCCGGTCACTCCGTCACTCGGTCGCCCCGTCACCATTTTTCGCCCCATCTCCCAGCCTGCACTGAGCGAAGTCAAAAGGTCGCCTCGTCACTGTTTTTCGCCCCGTCCCCAAGTCTCCCGTCGACTCGTCGCATAATCACCATTCTCGTTGTTTGTTCAGCTCTTCTTCGGCTTTTAGTTCTTCTTTGGAAATCACTTTTAAAAAAGAAGGATGTTGTTCAATGGCATATTCCAACTTCTCGATGATGCTGTCCACCGATTCGTTTTCATAATCGATGTCCAAAGGTTTTTTGATCACCATGGATTGTAGAATTCCTTTCTTTTTGATGCGCAGCCCTTTTTTGTCGAACGAACGCCGGAAACCATCAATCACCACCGGAATCACAATGGGTTTATATTTTTTGATGATGTGCGAAGTTCCTTTTCGCAAAGGTTTCCACGGTTTGGTGGTGCCTTGCGGAAAAGTGATGACCCAGCCATCGTTCAAAGCTTTTCCAATACTGCTGATGTCGCTCATTTTCACTTGCCGGTTCACCTCTTTTCCTTTTTCACGCCACGTCCGTTCAACACTTACGGAACCCGCATAGGCAAAAACCCTGGCAAGAAGCCCTGAACGCATGGTTTCGCGCGCGGCGACGTAGTACATGTTCAATTTTGGGCTCCACAAATACCCCACGTTTTTAATGGAATCTGTTCTGCCGCTCAAACTTGCGTTGAAAACATGGAACATAGCGACCACGTCGGCGAAATAGGTTTGGTGATTGGAAACAAACAATACATTTTTGTCCGGAAGGTTCTTGATGATTTCCGAACCTTCAATTTTCAGTTCGTTGAACCCGCGATAACGGCGATGTGTCATCACCCCCATAATGCGGATCAGCCATTTTTTTATAAACAAAATATGCCCAAAAGGATTTTTTTTGAGTAATCCCATAAATTTTTATGATTAATGCGAAAAGGGGAGCAAAGATACAAAAATGAAGGTTTAAAGCAGGCTTTTCAAGATTGCTTTTACCTCGTTCAACATCATTCCGGTCGCTCCCCAAACGACGTGTTCGTCAAATTGGAAAGCGGGCACCTTGATCTTGGTGGCATAGGAAGTGGTCATTATTTTTTCGACCAAAAACTCATCGTTCAGGAAATTGTCCAAGCTCACTTCTATAATTGCCGCAACTTCAGATTCTTGCGGAACAAATGTCGGGGTTTCATCTACAATTCCGATAAAAGGGCGCACCAAAAAATTGGAAGGTGGAATGTAAATATCGGTCAGTTCTTTAACGACTTTTATTTTTTCCGGGGCAATTCCCACTTCCTCCCAAGTTTCGCGCAATGCGGTTTCCTGTAGGTTTTTGTCTTCCGGTTCCACACGTCCGCCCGGAAAACCGATTTGTGCCGAATGAACGCCTTTGTAGGTGTTCCGTAAAATCAACACCAACATGGTTTCTGCCTTTTGGTTGGGGTAGAACAGGGCCATCACTGCGGCTTTGGAAGGGTTTTTCTTTTTGAAATTTATGTTTTTCAATTCCACGAGCCGTTCCAAAGGAGCCATTTCTTCGTGCGATTTTGCGCCCGGAAGTTCAACTTTTCCTATTTTTGAAATCGAATTTTTAAATTCCGAAAATGTCATTTCCAAAGAGTTTAATTTTCTTGGCAACGTTATGTTTGTTCTGTGGCTGCCAAGAAAGCAACAAAAGTAAAAAAACAATCCCGACAAAAACGCCCCCAAAAACCGATACGGTCAACGTGGCCGAAAAAGTGGTGATTCCCGATGGGGGAAAAGAAGATTTTGATTTTTCTAAAATTAAAAAAGTCACCCAAGAAGAGTTGAAACCGTTTCTGCGGGAATATGGCAAGAAAAACCCCGAGACCAAAATCCGCATCATCACCGATTTTGGGAACATCACCGTGCGATTGTTCACCGACACGCCTTTGCACCGCGCCAATTTTATCCGGTTGGTGAAACTGGGCTATTTCGACACCACGTTTTTCCACCGTGTGGACGAAGGTTTTGTGATTCAAGGTGGCAACAGCGACAAATGGGTCACCCAAAAAGTGCGTTTTGCCATTGGCGATTTTCTCATTCCGAGCGAGGCAACCCCAAAACACCCGCACGTTCGCGGGGCTTTTTCCATGGCAAAATACAGCGAACAGAACATCAGTGATGCTTCCTCACCTTTTGAATTTTTTATTGTGCAAAGCAAAACCGGCGCCCATCATTTGGACGGCGAGCACACGGTTTTGGGAACCGTAATCGACGGAATGGACGTGGTAGACGCCATCAACAAAGTGGAAACCGGCGACAACGAATGGCCGGTAAAAAATGTGTATATGGACATTGAAGTGGTGGAGTAGGGAGTAGGTCAATTTTGACCGTCTTCTTTTTTATACAACGACGGCAGTGAAAGTTTAAATAAAACGGCCAAACTTCGGGTCAAAATCACCACCATTCCCGCGATCAGAAAAACCCAGGCTTCTGGAAGGTTTAGTTTTATGAGCAGAAAATAGCTGATTCCCCCCAAAATACAAGCTGTTGCATAAATTTCCTTTCGAAAGATCACGGGTATTTCGTTGCACAAAATATCGCGGATCACCCCGCCAAAACAAGCGCTCATGGTTCCGATTGCAATGCACATTACAGCGGGCAAACCGGCGGCGATCCCTTTTTCGACGCCTACCACGGTGTACAGCCCAATACCAATGGTGTCGAACAAAAAGAGGGATTTTCGAAAATAGTTCAACTTTTTTCTAAAAATGACCGCAAAAATCGTGGTGGCGACGATCACATAAACATAGGTCAAATCGCGCATCCAAGCCACCGGAAAGCCAATTAGTACATCGCGCAGGGTTCCGCCACCGACCGAAGTGACAAAAGCAATGATCAAAATTCCGAACGCGTCCATGCGTTTTTTCATTGAGGTCAGCACGCCCGAAATGGAGAAAGCGATGACGCCCAAAATATCGATCAACAAAAGATATTCCATGAAGCAATCTTATTTGTTTAAAACGTTTTTTTGTAAAAATCATACCTGCCAACTGCAACTGCGAACTGCGCACTTTAAAGTTGCGTATAATAATTATAATCGGCGATCACGGTTTCCAAAAAATGCATGGGTTTTTCTTTGGGTGTCACCTCCATCAAAGTTGCGACTTTTTTTGACAATGACAGAATAATGTTGTGGTTTGCCCGCATTTTCGCTTCCAAAAACAATTTTTTGATGGTTTGGATTTCCCCATCTGAAAAAACGCGCACTTGCGGATAAAGCGGTTGATAATTTTCGGGAATTTCCACCAGCAGGGTATCGCCGATAGAAACCCGTTCACGTTCCGAAATCACGGTGGTGCTGGCCGCGATATCGCCCAAACGTTGCCCTTTTCCGTTCAGTAAAATCGTTACCACGGCCACCGACCCACTGGTCATTGAAATATCGACGATGCGCAGCAACCAACGGATCACGTAATTGGAAAACGCGGGTGTGGAACCGTCCAGTTTCACCACCCTGATTTTCATCGCGGCTTTTCCCAGCGATTGCCCGTTTGCAAAGGTTTCAAACAGCAAATGGTACAAAAAATAGGGGAGCCCCAATACGAGCATAAAAACCCATTGCTCCATATTGTCCAAGCCCAGACCGTTGATGGCGATGGACATTAAAATGCTAAAAGCGACGAGCACCAGCCCATCGATCAAAAATGCCAATATGCGGTCCCAAATACTGGCTACATTTTGCTGAAGGGTCACATTTTGGGCAGATTCTATTTGAAAATTATCCATTAAATCCGTTTCTTTGGAAGATCAATTTTTTGGGTTATGCGCGAGGCGGCTTTTGTGAAGCAAAATAAGGATAAATGGACAAGATTTGAAAGTCTTGTGCAAAAGAATGCAAAAATTTCGCCCGATGAGCTTTCCAAACTCTATTTGGAAGTGACCGATCACCTCGCTTATGCGCGTACTTTTTACCCGAAAAGCAACACGTTGCGCTATTTGAACGAGCTTTCGGTGAGGGCGCACCAAAAAATTTACAAAACCAAAAAAGAATCCCGCGGTCGAATCATTACTTTTTTCACCCAAGAATTCCCGTTGTTTTTTTACAATTACCAAAAACAACTGCTCATTTCATTTTTCGTTTTTGCTTTGTTTTCGGCAGTGGGCGCTTTTTCGGCCGCGAACGACGGTGCTTTCGTACGTGCGATAATGGGCGATGCCTACGTGAACATGACGCTTGAAAACATCGCCAATAACGACCCGATGGCGGTGTACAAAAAAATGGGGGAAATGAATATGTTTATGGGAATCACCATCAACAACATCAAAGTGGCGCTTTTTGCGTTTGTGTTGGGTATTTTTTTGGGCATCGGAACACTTTTTATGTTGATGAAAAATGCGGTGATGCTCGGTTCGTTTCAATATTTTTTTTATGATCAAGGGCTTTTTTGGGAGTCGGCGCGAACGATTTGGATACACGGAACCATTGAGATTTCGGTGATCATCGTTGCAGGTTGTGCCGGTTTGGTGGTGGGCAACGGTATTTTGTTCCCGAAAACCTATTCGCGTTTGCAATCGTTCATCAAGGGGGTGAAATCGGGTTTGAAAATTGTGATCAGCACCGTTCCGTTTTTTATCATTGCCGGTTTTTTGGAAGGTTTCGTGACCCGAAAAACCCAAATGCCCGACTGGTTGGCGATTTTGATTATTTCATTGTCCCTGGCCCTAATTTTATTTTATTACGTTTTCTACCCAATCTATTTACATAAAAAACAAACCCATGGAAGATCAATTCCTCCGATTTAAAAAACAACGTGAAATCGGCGAAGTCATCAGCGACACGTTCAAATTTTTACGCGAAAACTACCGCTTGCTATTTTTGGTGATCTTCAAAATCGCCGGCCCCGCACTTTTGGTGCTCATTCTGTCCGCAGGTTATTATATGTATGTTACTTTGGGAAGTTTTGACTGGTTGCGTTCCTTGGAAACCACACCACAATCAACAACAGGGTTCAATATCGGCGGAATTTTAATTGCTGCTTTTTTGATGCTCGTTTCGTTGGTCGTTTATTTCTCACTTTTGTACGGAGCCGTTTTGAATTTCATCAAATCCTACATTGAAAACAATGGAGAAGTGAACGAAAATGAAGTACGCCTCGGGGCAAAAAACGATTTTTGGAAATTGTTGGGTGCCGGTTTTTTGACCGGTATCATGATCTTTTTTGGGTTGCTGGTTTGTTTTTTCCCCGGAATTTATTTGATGGTGCCGCTTTCGTTGGTTTTTGCAATTTTGGTTTTTGATCGAATGGAGGTTTTCGATTCCATTTCGCACAGTTTTTCACTGATCAAAAACAATTGGTGGGTCACCTTTGCCACCTTGTTGGTGATGTGGTTGTTGGTGTACATTGCCGGAATAATTTTCAGTATCCCCGCAATTGTTTACAGCCTTATCAAAGCCTTTTCGGTCGCGGAAGAAGCCAGTATGGTCAATCCGGCGGAAATATTCGATTGGGTCTATATTTTGTTGAATTTGATTTCCACCGTTGCCCAATATTTGTTGTACACGGTCACGGTCATTTCCACGGCTTTTATTTATTTCAATTTGAACGAACAAAAAAACTTCACTGGTACGTTTGAAACCATTGAAAACCTGGGGAAACAAGAATAAATTTTTGATGCACAATTTTTTTCTGTTTATTTTTTTCTGTTTTTTTTGGGGAAATGCTTTCGCCCAAAACGACAGCCTTCGTGTTGAAGAAGAAATAAAATACGATCAAGACCCGGTTTCGCCCATGGAATTCGATGATGAACAGATCGCAGAATTTCAAAAAAATGAAACTTTTGATTATGTGCAAGAAGAAGTGCAAGAAAATTGGTGGACGCGTTTCAAAAATTGGGTGGGGAAAATATGGTCCCAATTTTGGAATTGGTTGTTTGGGAGTTACGACGCCAACGGCGTGCTCGCTTTTTTGATCCGGATTTTGCCCTATCTTTTTCTGGCTATAATCTTCGGGTTCGCGGTTTGGTTGTTCATCAAATTGGACCCAGCGGCCTCCGTTTTGAAAGATCCGCAAAAACCGGGCGTCACGCTTTCCGAAGAGGAAAAAATCATTCAGCGCGAAGACATTTCCGAATTGATAAAAAAAGCCTTGAAAGCAAAAAATTATCGGCTTGCGGTTCGGTATTATTATTTGCTGATTTTGAAAAAAATGCGCGAAAACGAATTGATCGATTACCAATTTCAAAAAACCAATGAAGAATATTTGACCGAAATAAAACCTGTTGTTTTGAACGAACAATTCAAAAACATCACCCGTATTTACGATTTCATTTGGTACGGCGATTTTCCGGTCACCGAAACCGATTTCAAAAAAGTTGAATCCGAGTTTCAACAAATACAAACCACTTTAAAAAACCACAAATTTGTCTAAATACCACAAAATATTGTTGACGGTTTTTCTGCTTTTGTTGGCGGGATTGGTTTTTTTGGAAGCGAGTCAGCCACAACCCATCAATTGGAACCCGAGTTATGCGCATGTGGACAAAATTCCGTTAGGGAGCTATGTTTTTTATGAAAGCATGCAGAAAAAGTATCCCGAAAATTTTCAAAAAGTAAAACAACCTCCGTTCGAGTTTTTGAACGACAGCAGTGTTTCCGGCACCTATTTGTTTTTGAACCATGCTATTGCTTTCGGTGAGGCGGAATTGAAGAAAATCCTCGCTTGGGCCGCTAAGGGCAACACGGTCTATATTTCTGCGGCCTATTTGGGGCAAAATTTGTTGGACACTTTGCAGTTGGAGACCAGGGTTGCTTTCAAATACAACACGGTGAAATACCAACCAATTTTGAATTTCACCAACCCAAATTTAAAAGCGGATTCGGCCTATTTTTATGCCCACGACACCGATTTGGTTTATTTTTTGGAAATCGACACTACCGCGCAAACCGTTTTGGGAATTTCAGATTTGCTCGCAAAAAAGCCGGTCATTGAAGATTCGTTGGTGAATTTTATCAAAGCACCTTTCGGAAAAGGCGAAATTTTTCTCCACCTTTTTCCCGAGGCTTTTTCCAATTATTTTATGCTGTTGGGCAACAACCGCGAATATGCCGAAAAAGCCTTGGCCTACATCGATCCGGAAAAACCTATTTTTTGGGATGCGCACTACAAAATCGGCGGGGTTTTCCAAACTTCGCCTTTGTACATTTTATTGGGCAACAAATATCTGAAATGGGCCTATTATTTTGTGCTGATCGCTGCGGTGCTTTTTGTGCTATTTGAAGGAAAACGCAAACAAAAAAGTATTGAAATCGTTCCGCCTTTGCAAAACAAAACCCACGATTTTACACGCACCATCGCGGGAATGTATTTGGAAAACAACGATCACAAAGCAATTGCGGAAAAACAAATTCAGTTGTTTTTGAATTACGTTCGAACGAAACTGCGGATAAACACGCAAGAAATTGACGAAGAATTTTTGAAAAACCTGTCCGAACGCAGTGGAAATTCCGAAAAAACAACCCGCGATTTATTTAGCTATATTGCAAGTATTCAACAAAAACAACACCTCGAAAAATCCGAACTGTTGAAATTAAATAAATCAATTTCTGATTTTAAAGAGGAAGAATAAAATTTAAAATATTTGAAAGTAACAAGAATTATGGAAAACGAAATACCACCCACCGACGAAAACCAAGCCTTGCATTTCGACAGTCGCATTCCATTGGAAGAATTAAAAACCGCTGCGGAAAACATAAAAACCCAACTTTCAAAAGTCATTGTGGGCCAGGAAGAATTCATCGATTTATTATTGGTGGCTCTTTTGGCGGACGGCCATGTTTTGATCGAAGGCGTTCCCGGAATTGCCAAAACCATTACCGCAAAACTGTTCGCGAAAGCCATCAAAACCAATTTCAGCCGCATCCAATTCACCCCCGATTTAATGCCGAGCGATGTGTTGGGAACCTCCGTATTGAACGCCAAACATTCCGAGTTTGAATTCAAGCCCGGCCCCATTTTTTCCAATATTGTACTAATCGACGAAATCAACCGCGCGCCGGCAAAAACTCAAGCCGCTTTGTTCGAGGTGATGGAAGAGCGTCAAATCACCATTGACGGAAAACAATACGACATGCCACCGCCATTTATGGTGTTGGCCACGCAAAACCCCATTGAACAAGAAGGAACCTACGCCTTGCCCGAAGCCCAACTCGACCGGTTTTTGTTCAAATTGAAAGTGGATTATCCTTCGCTCAAAAGCGAAGTGGAAATTCTAAAAACCCACCACGCCCGGAAAGAAAAAAAGCCGTTGGAAGAAATAGAACCGGTACTTTCTCCGGAATTGCTCCAAAAATTCCGTTCGCAAATCCATCAAATTATCATTGAGGAAAAAATCATTCAATACATTGCCGAAATTGTGGTGAAAACCCGCAACCACCCGCATTTGTTTTTGGGCGGTTCACCACGTGCCTCCTTGGCGATAATGAACGCTTCCAAAGCTTTTGCGGCGATCAACGGCCGTGATTTTGTGATGCCCGAAGATGTAAAAAAAGCCTTGGTTCCGGTATTGCGCCATCGGATTATTTTGACCCCCGAACGCGAAATGGAAGGAATGACCCCGGAAAATGTGATCGAAATTATCGTGAAATCCGTGGAAGTTCCGCGATGATATTTTATCGCAAATTTGTTAAGAAGAAACAATGAAATTTTTAAAAACATCTTTTCGATTTTTTAAATCCCTCTACCTGCACGAACGCTTTTTTTATGTATTGTTCGGTGTTGCCTTGTTGTTTTTGATTTCGTTTTGGGTTCCGATGATTTACCCCTATTTGTGGTTGGTGGTTTTTGTGTTTGCATTGCTCGTATTTTCTGAAATCATTGCGCTTTACAAAAAAGATCGGTTTTCCGCCCAGCGAAATTTGCCTGAAAAATTTTCCAACAGTGATGCAAATCCGGTGAGGCTTTTTTTTGAAAACCAGTATCCTTTCAAAATTCATTTGGAGGTAATCGATGAACTTCCGGTACAATTTCAAAAAAGGGATTTTTTCCATCAGCAGGAAATTCCACAAAAAACCAATGCCACTTTCGAATACAGTTTGCGGCCCGTGGAACGTGGCGAATATTTCTTCGGAAAAGTTAATTGTTATGTTTCCACCCGTTTAAAATTGGTGAAAAGAAGGTTTCAATTCGCCGATCGGCAAATGGTGAAGGTTTTCCCTTCGTTCGTTCAAATGAAAAAGTACGACTTCCTGTCGATCGACAACCGGATCTCCCAACAGGGGTTGAAAAAAATCAGGCGTATCGGCCACACCATGGAATTTGAGCAGATCAAAGATTACGTGGTCGGCGACGATGTTCGGACCTTGAACTGGAAAGCCACTGCAAAACATGGAAATTTGATGGTGAACCAATTTCAGGACGAAAAAGCTCAGCCGGTCTATTCGCTAATCGATACAGGCCGCGTGATGAAAATGCCTTTTGAAGGCTTGAAATTGTTGGATTATGCCATCAACAGCAGTTTGGCGTTCAGCAATATTGCGCTGAAAAAAAACGACAAAGTCGGAATGTTGGCCTTTTCAAACAAAATCGATCAATTTTTGTCGGCCAATGGAAAGAAAAGCCATCTGAATCAAATTTTGAATGCGCTCTACAAAATCGATACCCGATTCTTGGACAGTGATTTTGGTTTGTTGCACGCGCAAGTGAAACGTCAAATTTCGCAACGCAGTTTGTTGCTGCTCT
Source organism: Flavobacteriaceae bacterium (assembly GCA_035705295.1). Taxonomy (GTDB): domain Bacteria; phylum Bacteroidota; class Bacteroidia; order Flavobacteriales; family Flavobacteriaceae; genus DASSWG01. The sequence goes on along the minus strand of DASSWG010000164.1, from coordinate 30,411 downwards.
ACACGAATTTTGAACATATTTCTTCACTTCAGCGGCAACTTCCCTATTTGCGAGCAGTTGCAAAAAAACACATGTTGGTGGTCATCTTTTTTGAAAATACCGAATTGAAAAAATTGGCGGAAAACAAATCGGAGAGCATTCCGGAAATTTATGAACAAACCATTGCATCGCAATTCAGTTACGACAAAAAAATGATGGTGAACGAACTGCAGAAACACGGAATTCAAACCATATTGACGGAGCCCAAAAATTTGACCATCAATACCATCAATAAATATTTGGAAATCAAAAAGCGGGGAATGTTCTAATTGCAGAAAAAATCTGAATTCTGAATTCAAAATTTATTTCACCCGTTTCACAAAACTTCCTTCCCTGCGCTGTTTTTCTTCGCGAAGCAGTGCCAATTCCCGACCGGTTTGCCCTTTCACAGAAGTATTTTCCTGTGCGCGGCGGATCAAATAAGGAACCACTTCTTCGACCGGTCCAAAAGGGACCAATTTTGCGGAATTGTAGCCATTCAGCGCCAAATTGAAACTGATATGGTCGCTCATTCCGTAGAGTTGACTGAACCAAATGCGCGGATCGTTTTTCCCAAAACCTTTTTCTTCCATCAATTGCATGGTCAAATACGTGCTGACCTCGTTGTGCGTTCCGATGTACAAATTAATGTCCTCGATGTTTTGCAATGCATACGACAAAACCGCATTGAAATTCACATCGGTGGCTTCTTTGTCTTCGCAAATTGGGGTGGGGTAACCGAGTTTTTCGGCCCGGGCATTTTCCTTTTCCATATAGGCACCGCGCACAATTTTTGCCCCTATTTTAAAATTCCGGTTTTGGGCGCGCACATGCAGGTTTTTGATGTATTGCAACCGGTCCCAACGATAGCATTGCAAGGTGTTGTAAATGTAAACCGTTTCTTGGTTGTATTTCATCATCATTTCTTCCAACAAATCATCCGCGGCGGTTTGCATCCACGATTCTTCGGCGTCTGCCAACAAACATGTCTTTGCTTCGAAAGCCGCTTTGCAAATTTTGTTCACCCGTGCTTTGATCCTTTCCCATTCCCCGGTTTCTTCGGGGGTCAATTTTTCATTGGCCGATACTTTTTCCCATATTTCAAAACGCCCAATTCCGGTAGGTTTGAAAACAGCAAAGGGTATTTCTTTTCGCGTGGCAGCAAATTTTAAAATGTCGATTTTTTTCCGCAAAGCCGCATCGAATTCTGCTTCTTCTTCTTTTCCTTCCGTGGAATAATCCAACACGCTGTGCAGGTTTTTGGTGTACATTTTTTCGATCACCGGTAGGCAATCTTCTTCGGAAATGCCACCACAAAACTGTTTGAAAATGGTTTTCTTGATAATTCCTTCCACCGGAAGATTTATTTTTAATGCCCAATTCGTGAACCACGTACCGATTTTCACCAAAAAAGGGCGGTTCAACAACTCGAAAATATACAAGGATTGGTTGAGTTCTTCTTTTGATTTCAATGAGAACGCCCGTTTGGTATTGTTGAAAATTTTTGTGATCATAGCCTTTTAATCTAAATAATTTGCGGGCAAATATAAATACTGAAAACAAGAAATTCTTCGATTGACTTGTTTTTTATCGATCAGCAGATTAACCACAAACTTACTGGTTTTTAGCATTTTAATTTTGATCATCTAAAAATTTCTTTACTGACAGAAGCTTTGTAACTTTGTTTCCTTGAAAACAGCCGTCGTCATATTGAATTGGAATGGAAAAAATTTGCTCGAAAAATTTTTGCCTTCGGTTGTTTCCCATTCCAAAAAAGCCAATATTTATGTGGCCGACAACGCCTCCACCGACGATTCCGTGGATTTTTTAAAGGAGAATTTTCCCGAAATAACTATTCTTCAAAATAACGAAAATGGTGGATACGCAAAAGGTTATAATGATGCGCTTTCCCATTTGGAAGAAGAAATTCTTATTCTGCTGAACAGCGATGTGGAAGTTACTTCGAATTGGTTGGCGCCCATTGTTGATTGCTTCGAAAAACAGCCGAACACCGCTGCTGTACAACCTAAAATTTTGGATTATAAAAACAAAGAATATTTCGAGTATGCCGGTGCCGCGGGCGGATTTATCGATCAATTGGGCTATCCGTTTTGCCGTGGGCGTATTTTTGATACGGTGGAAAAAGACGAAGGTCAATACAACGACGAAATCGAAATTTTTTGGGCCAGTGGCGCTTGTTTGGCAATCCGAAAGAAAGTGTTCGAAGAGGTGGGAAAGTTGGACGAAGCTTATTTTGCGCACCAAGAGGAGATTGACCTTTGCTGGCGAATCCGGAATTTCGGTTATCAAATAAAATATACCCCGAAAAGCACGGTTTACCATGTCGGCGGGGCAACCTTGAAAAATACGGATGCGCGAAAAACGTATTATAATTTTCGAAACTCATTGTTCAATTTGGTGAAAAATTTCGCAGAAAAAAAGTGGTGGGTTTTTGTTGCAATCCGTTTGGTTTTGGATGGGGTAGCAGGAATCCATTTTCTAATCCAACTAAAACCAAAACACACTTGGGCGATCGTGTCGGCCCATTTCAGTTTTTGGAGAAATCTTCGAAAAATGTTAAAAAAAAGGAAAGGCCTTCCCAAGAAAAAGATTAAACTGCCTATTTTTTCGGTGGTTTACCATTACTATGTCCAAGACAAAAAAACCTATGCCGAACTGTTCCGCGTTTAGCTAAATTCTTGTTAATACGGAATAATGACGGGGCATTTTTAGTAGTTTTGGAGTTCATAAATACAAACAAAACAAAAATTATCATGAAAAAAATCGTAGTATTTTCCGCTACTTTGGCAATTCTCTTGTCATCATGCGTATCTCAAAAAAAGTACGCCGCATTGGAGGCCAAGCAGCAAGAAACCCAAAGTTTGTTGGACGACTGTACCACGAAGCTGAGAATTTGCGAACAAGAAAAAGAATCGATGGCAACGCAAATACGCACATTGGAAAACACCAACTCTGCTTTGTTGATGACCCAAGGAAATTTGGCTACTTTATCGCAAAAAGCAGCCGAAAACTTGAACCAATCCTTGAAACGTATTCAAGAGAAAGATTTGAAAATTCAAGCTTTGCACGAGGCCTTGAACAAAAAGGACAGCGTTACTTTGGCTTTGGTGACCAGCTTGAAAGGCGCTTTGGGAACCTTATCCGGTGATGATATTCAAATCAGCGTGGAAAAAGGAGTGGTGTTTGTTTCCATTTCGGATAAATTGCTTTTCAAAAGCGGTAGCTACAAAGTCACTGACCGCGCACGCGAAGTGTTGGCAAAAGTGGCAAAAGTGGTAAAAGCGAAACCCGATTTTGAATTTATGGTCGAAGGCCACACCGATAATGTGCCGATCCACAACAGCTGTTTGGAAGACAATTGGGATTTGAGCGTTCACCGTGCAACTTCCATCGTACGGATTTTACAGGAAGATTTTGGCGTTCCACCATCGCGGATGACTGCGGCCGGAAGGGGCGAATATATTCCGATCGCTTCCAATTCAACTTCAGAAGGCCGGGCCAGGAACCGAAGGACGCGCATCGTGATTTTGCCTGAACTCGGTCAATTCTACGGAATGATCGAAGAGGGAATGAAAAAAGCAGCTGCCGCTTCGGAAAAAATGTTGAACGAAGACATTAAAACCGACATCAGCAAACCCGCCGATACTGGTGAAGAACCCGAAGGCAGAAACTAAAAGATCAACTTTCTGAATTACAGAAAGCTGCATTAAAAAAACACCCCGAATTTCGTGAGAAGTTCGGGGTGTTTTTTTGAAACCCGCCTGTCATCGAACAGGTTTGGGATTTGGGATTTGGGATTTGGAGATTCTTTACCCGTTGCCGAATTTATTCTTCTTCATCTACCTCTTCCTCATCACCACTGTTTTCTGGCAGGTCCACAATGGGAAAATTCAATTCATCCTCGTCATAATCATCTTCATCGTAATTGGCCATGGTGGTTTCCAATCGGGTGCTCACTTTTATTAGGTAGATGCAATCTTCGGTGCGCACTTCCACCGCATCGACGGTTTCGTTTTTGGCGTTTTTAAAGGAAATAATGTGCTTGTCATCGTACCCGTCTGGATATTTTTCGACCAACATTCCCAGCATTTCGGGGGTCAATTTTTTGAAATCAACAATTACTCTTTTCATTTTTTGGAAAGGGGATTTTCATTTTTTAAAAGCAAGTAAATAACATGCAAAAATTGTTATTCTCAAAATGAAAAATACGAATTTTTTTGAAAAGCAAAAATCTATTTTTTGAGGGCATGGATTTTTTGGATCGTGGCGATACTGTCGCAACGTTCAATTTGCAGTTCGAGTATTTGGCCCTTATAATCGCCATATACGAAATACACATTGCACGAATCTTTGTGCGTGAGGCTTTTCCCAAAATCCACATCGCCGGTTTTCAAAATATGTTGCACACTCGTACTATCGATCCGATGTTCTGCAAAAAAAGCGTTTGCCTGCTCACTATAAGCCTTTTTTTTGATGCGAATACTTTTCAACGTCCGCGCATCCGGGCCATAGGCACAGGAGGTCTTTTTTCCGCTGAAAAAAAAAATCAAAAACACAATGCCAATGGCAAAGCCGCTAAAATAATATATAAAACGATGGGATTGTTTCATTTAAGGTTTCAAGCTTTAAAAAATCAAAAGGTTGATATCGCGGTGGGTCAAATCGAACCAATCGGCAATGGATTTTTTGGTCAAAATTCCGTGGTAAAAGTACAAACCATTTCGCAAACCTTTGTCATATCGAAGCGTGTTTTCCAATCCGCCTTCTTCACCAATGTGCAACAAATAGGGCGTAAAAATATTGCTGATGGAAATGGAAGAAGTCCGTGCATAGCGCGACGGAATGTTGGGGACGCCATAATGCACGACATTGTGCTTGAGAATGGTGGGCGAATCGTGGCTGGTGATTTCACTGGTTTCCACACAACCGCCCATATCGATGCTCACATCGATAATGACCGCGCCTTTTTTCATGTGCCTTACCATATTTTCCGTAACCAAAATGGGGGAGCGGTCTTTTCCACGAACGGCACCAATGACCACATCGGCGCGTTTCAATGCTTTGAGCAAATGTTTGGGCTGCACGGTAGAGGTGTGCAAAGGCCGCCCCAAATTGGTTTGAATGGTTCGTAATTTTGTTAACGAATTATCGAAAATTTTCAGATTTGCACCCAATCCAATAGCGGATCGTGCGGCAAATTCGCCGGCGGTTCCCGCGCCCAAAATTACGACTTCGATAGGAGGGACCCCACTGATGTTTCCGAACATCACCCCATAACCTTTGGAGGGGTTTGATAAAAGTTCGGAGGCGATCAAAACGGCGGCGGTACCTGCAATTTCGCTCAAAGCCCGCACGGCGGGATAGCTGCCATCGTCATCGCGGATGAATTCAAAAGCCAGGGCCGTGATGCGTTTTTCCGCCAATTTCTGGAAATAAATTTTGGATTGGGTTTTGAGTTGCAATGCGGAAATCAAGGTGGTTTGCGGGTGTATGATTTCCAACTCTTTCAAGGAGGGCGGCTCCACTTTCAACACGATGGGGCAAGAAAATATTTTTTTGGCGTCTTTGGTGATTTCCGCGCCCGCTTCGCTGTATTCGTGGTCGCTGAATTTTGCGCCTTCGCCGGCCTTGCTTTCGATCAATACGCGGTGTCCGTGGGCGGTGATGGCCGCCACCGCGTCGGGGGTCAGGCACACGCGTTTTTCCTGGTACGAAGTTTCCTTGGGCAAACCAATGAACAATGCCCCTTTGGCCCGTTCAATTTCCAACATTTCCTCTTGGGGCAACAATTCTGCTTGACTGAAAGGGGTGGATGGTTTGCTCATGGCCGTTGCGGATTATTCCATAAAGAAATAAAATTTTTGAATGGAAACCAAAAGAAACCCTGGTTATTCGTTTGCAAGCTTATAAAAATATTGGAAAAATGCCTCTGAAATTGGCTGCTATCGGAAAAGATCGCCGATTTGTTGGAAAATGTTGCGTTTGGCGGTCAGTTTGCGTTCCAACTCTTCCAAATCGTCATCTTGGATTTCCACAAAAAGTTTGGCCCGGATTAAATATACGGATGGTACAATGATCAGCATCATTGGAAAGATATACCAAATTTCTACCAAATCAAAATATTGAAGATCATCATTTAGAACATTAAATATTTGAAAAGCATACATCATTATGGGAATGATAATGACATGCCGCCACCAATGTTTACAGGTTAGGAACCATAAAACCATTAATAAAAAAGGAACAAATTTGCTCATCAATGTCCAAGCAGTCACATAAACACTTTGATAATAACTACTTTCATATTTAAATAAAAAAGTTTCCCAGGTTTTTCCTTCCGGGAAACTTGAATAGGAATAAAATATAAACGGGGAAAGCGCTATCAGTAGCGCCACAATACTACCCGTGAGTAGGGACGATAATTGAGTCTTTGTCGATGTTTTGTTCCGCATTGATGTCATCTATACTTTGGGGGCTGCACGATGCAAAAAATGATCCGGCGATTGCCAAGGCGAATATAATACTTTTAATTTTCATGGTTAAGGTTTTTTTAGGATTAATTATGGTACAAACCTACCATGGTATTTGTTAACTTATTTAACTATTTTCACCGTACCTTTGCAGATTTTTCGATTAAAATCAACATTCAACACATTAATTTGGCTTTTGTAAAGATAATGATATTTTGGTTGTGAAAGGCATTTTACTAATTATTTGGTGCTATTTGCAGCTTTCGAAGGTCATTGGCAATTGTTTTTATTTCTGCACAAACAAACTTTTCCGGAAGTAGTTCCATTATTTTTTCGGGCCATTCGATCAATTTCCAAGCATCGGAAAACACATATTCTTCAAAACCCATATCGTAGGCTTCCGATATATCTTCAATGCGGTGAAAATCAAAATGATAAATTGGGCCGTTTTCCGAAGTGTATTCGTTTACTAATGAAAAGGTGGGGCTCGAAACCCGGTCGTTACTACCAAGTTGTTTCACGATTTCTTTGATCAAGGTGGTTTTTCCCGCGCCCATTTCGCCCTTGAAAAGCAAAATTTTGTTTTCTGCTTTTTTGATGATTTTTGCTGCTACGGCATCCAGTTCTTCAAGTTTGTAGGTAATTTCCACAGTGAAAATTTAAAGTAAAAGTAAAAATTTTGGGTTTTATTTTGTTTCGAATGGGCAAAAATGATGTTTAATTTTCTCTCGTGCACCAGCGTGTGTCTCGATACGTTTTGTTATAACTAATCAGTCTAATCGAAAAAGAGTTAATCATATGTTTATAGTGATTTAAAAATAATTAACCGCAAAGCTCACTAAGATTTGCGCAAAGGTCGCAAAGCGTTATAAATTGATTTTCATCCCGATAGCCATCGGGATTGCGCTCTTTGCGTATTTTTCTTGGCGTTCTTTGCGGTTATTAAACCTTTATCAAACAGATATTTAAGTTCACTGATTAGTTACATTTTGCTTTTTTCTTTTTAAAAAAACCAAAACACTCGACCTGACGAAAACTTGACTTTATGTGGATCGTCAGTTCGAGCCTGCCCGCTCGTCAGTTCGAGTGTTTTTTTGCGTATGCAAAAAAATGTATCGAGCACCTAACGTGGCGAAAGCACCGCAAACGGAATGATCATTTCCTCCAACGAAACCCCGCCGTGTTGGTAGGTGTTTCGGAAATAGCTTACATAATGGTTGTAATTGTTCGGGTAGGCAAAAAACAGATCGCCTTTTGCAAAAATAAACGAACTGCTCATATTGATACTGGGCAGGTGTATTTTTTTGGGATCGGTGGCCGCCAACACTTCTTTGTTTTCATAGGTCAGGCTTTTCCCGGTTTTGTAGCGCAGGTTCAAACTCGTGTTTTTGTCGCCGATCACTTTTGACGGGTTTTTCACGTTGATGGTTCCGTGGTCGGTGGTGACGATCAATTTAAAACCCAATTGTTGTGCTTGTTGAATGATGTCCAACAAAGGTGAATTTTTGAACCAGCTTTCCGTGAGCGACCGGTACGACTTGTCGTTCGATGCCAGTTCTTTGATCATTTCCATTTCGGTTTTGGAATGGGAAAGCATGTCCACGAAATTGTAGACCACCACCGTTAAATCGTTGTCTTTTTGGGTTTTGAAGTTTTCCGCAAGGTTTTTTCCGTTGCGCAAATTGGTGATTTTGTGGTATTCGGTTTTCAAATTGAGGTTCAGGCGCTTCATTTGTGCTTCCAAAAACTCGGCTTCGAACATGTTTTTTCCACCTTCATCGGTGTCGTTGCGCCAATATTGTGGATGTTTTTTCTCCATTTCCAACGGCATCAGGCCTGAAAAAATCGCATTTCTGGCATATTGTGTTGCGGTGGGCAAAATGCTGTAAAAAGTGGATTCGTGCTCCTTTTTGTAATAATTCGAAATAATGGGCTCGAATGCTTTCCATTGGTCGAACCGCAAATTATCGACCACGACCAACAATGTCGGTTGTTTTTTGCTCAGTTCGGGAACTATTTTTTCTTTGAACAAGGTATGTGACATCACCGGTGCGTCGGCGTTTTTTTCAAACCAACCCGGATAATTTTTATCAATGAACTTGCAAAATTGCGAATTGGCCTCGATTTTTTGCGATTCCAAAATTTCGAACATACCGGTGTCTTCGATATTTTCCAATTGCAATTCCCAATAGATCAAACGCTGGTAGAGTTCTGCCCAACCTTCGAAGGAGCTGACCATGGCCATGTCCATCGCTATTTTCCGAAACTCTTGTTGGTAGTTGGAAGTTGTTTTTTCAGAAACCAAGCGCGAGTGGTCCAAATTCTTTTTCAAGCTCAATAAAATTTGGTTGGGATTCACGGGTTTGATGAGGTAGTCGGCTATCTTTGCGCCGATTGCCTCTTCCATGATGTATTCTTCCTCGCTCTTGGTGATCATCACCACCGGAAGGGTTTGCCGTTTTTCCTTGATTTCCGACAAGGTTTCCAAACCGGTGAGCCCGGGCATGTTTTCATCCAAAAAAACTATGTCGAAATTTTGTTTTTCCACTTCTTCAATGGCTTCGGTGCCACTTTGGCTGGTGGTCACTTCATAGTTTTTTCCTTCCAGAAAAAGAATATGGGGCTTCAACAAATCGATTTCATCATCTACCCAAAGTACTTTTATCTTGTTCATATACGTATATTTGTTTAAAAAGTAAACAGTTTTTGATTTTGCGGAATTTTTTTCAAGGCCTTTTAAATCATTCAAGAAATTGTTTATTGCAAAAAATGAACCATAAAAAATAGAGTTGAAACCGCGCAACAAACTTAAAATATTAAACGATCCGATTTACGGTTTTATTACCGTGCCGAATAAGCGTATTTTTGATTTGATCGAGCATCCATACTTTCAACGCTTGCGCCGAATTTCACAAATGGGCTTGTCCTATTTGGTATATCCGGGTGCGCACCACACCCGTTTTCATCATGCATTGGGCTGTATGCATTTGATGCAAAAAGCCGTGCGAACGCTTCGTTTCAAAGGGATCGAAATTTCCGAAACCGAAGAAGAAGCACTTTTGATCGCTATTTTGTTGCACGATATTGGCCACGGACCTTTTTCCCATGCCATGGAAAACAGCATCGTGAACGGCATTTCGCACGAGTGGATTTCGCTTCAATTTATGGAGAAAATGAATACTGACTTTAACCAAAGTTTAACGCTGGCCATCGAAATTTTTCAAGGAAAGCACCAACGGAAATTTTTTTCGCAACTCATAGCCAGTCAGTTGGATATGGATCGTTTGGATTACCTGAAACGCGACAGTTTTTATACAGGGGTCGCCGAAGGGAACATCAATGCCGAACGTTTGATCACCATGTTGAACGTGGCGGACGACCGATTGGTGGTGGAAGAAAAAGGAATTTATTCCGTCGAAAAATTCCTCATTGCCCGGCGGTTGATGTATTGGCAGGTCTATTTGCACAAAACCAGTTTGGCTGCCGAGCAATTGTTGATTCGTGTGTTGAAACGCGCCAAATTCCTAATTGGCAAGGGAGAGAAATTGCCAGCCAGCAATGCCCTTTCCCATTTTTTGAAAAATCAGGTGAACAAAACCCGGTTCACTTCCGAAACCTTGGAAATTTTTTCCCAATTGGACGATTATGACATTGTTTCGGCAATGAAAGAATGGCGCCACTGCAATGATTTTGTGCTAAAAAACCTTTGTGAAATGATTTTGGACCGCAGTTTGTTAAAAATAAAAATCAAAAAAAGTCCCGTTCCCAAAGAAAAACTTGAAAGCCACCGTAAAAAATTGCAGGAAAAACATGGCATTTCCGAAGTGGAAGCGGCTTATTTTGTGTTTGGTGGCGAAATTTCCAACTTGGCCTATGAAACTTCTGACGAAAACATCAACATTCTTTTTAAAAACGGAAAAATAAAAGATGTGGCCAAAGCGTCCGACCAATTGAACTTAACGGCGCTTTCCAAAACAGTGACCAAATATTATATCTGTTATCCAAAACCGAAGCTTAACTAATTTTTTTTACTTTTGTCGAGCAAAAAATATATACGGGGTTTAAAAATAATTCACCTAAAATCTTGAAATATGTGGGCAGAAAAGCCAAATTGCACCAAAAACAATTATCAAACTGAAACCAGGTGAAATTCACAGCCACACAAATAGCGGAAATTCTTGAAGGCAAAATAGAGGGAAACCCCGAAATTGAAGTCTCTTCTTTGGCAAAAATCGAAGAAGGCACCGAAGGCACGCTCACTTTTTTGGCCAACCCAAAATACAGCCCTTTCATTTATTCCACAAAAGCGTCGATTTGTATTGTGGGCAAAGATTTCAAGCCCGAGAAAAAAATCAGCGCCACATTGATCAAAGTGGAAAACCCCTACCAATCTTTTTCCAAGTTGTTGGAATTTTACAATCAAGTGAAATTAAACAAACAGGGCATCGAAACTCCGAGTTTTGTTTCTGATTCAGTGGAATATGGTGAAAATATTTACATTGGAGCGTTTTCTTATATCGGGAGAAACGTGCAACTCGGCGACAATGTGAAAATTTACCCGAATGCCTATATTGGCGACAATGTGAAGCTCGGTGATAACGTAATCGTTTTTGCGGGAGCGAAAATTTACTCCGAAAGCATTATCGGAAATTATTGTGTGGTCCACAGTGGGGCCATCGTTGGCGCCGACGGTTTTGGGTTTGCGCCCAATGGGGAAGGGGGTTTTCACAAAGTTCCACAAATTGGCAACGTCATTATCGAAGATTATGTCGATATTGGCGCCGGTACCACCATTGATCGAGCGACTTTGGGTTCCACCATTTTACGCAAAGGTGTGAAATTGGACAATCAAATACAAATCGCCCATAATGTCGAAATTGGCGAAAATACCGCCATTGCCGCACAAACAGGAGTCGCCGGTTCCACAAAAATCGGCAAAAATTGTTTGATCGGTGGGCAAGTTGGGATAGTTGGCCACATCAATATTGGCGACCGTGTCAAAATCCAAGCCCAATCCGGAATTGGAAGAAACGTGAAGGACGACGAAGTGTTGCAAGGCTCACCGGCATTGAACTACGGTGATTACAACAAATCGTATGTGCATTTTAAAAACCTTCCAAAATCGATGGAAAAACTTGAGAAACTTGAAAAAAAGTTGAATCCAAATGAATAAAAAAACAAACAAACAACGAACCATAAAAAAAGAAGCCGCACTGGTCGGTGTTGGGCTTCACACCGGGAAAGAAGTGACGTTGACTTTTAAACCCGCGCCCGAAAACCACGGCTATGCTTTCAAACGGATCGATTTAGAAGGAAGCCCCGTGATTCCCGCCGAGGCTATGTATGTGGTCAGCACGCAACGCGGCACCCGTTTGGAGAAAAACGGCGTGGATATACAAACCTCCGAACACGTGCTCGCAGCCTGTGTAGGGCTTGAAATTGACAATGTACTGATTGAATTGGACGCTTCGGAACCTCCAATTATGGACGGTTCCGCGAAATTTTTTGTCGAAGCGCTCGAAAAAGCAGGAATAGAAGAACTGGAAGCGGAGCGGGAAGAATACGTGGTAAAAGAAATTATTTCGTACACCGATCAAGAAACCGGCAGCGAAATTATTTTGATGCCTTCGGAAGAATATGAAGTGACGACCATGGTCGATTTTGGCACCAAAGTTTTGGGCACCCAAAATGCATCGATCAAAAACCTTTCGGAATTCAAAGAAGAAATTTCCGATGCGCGCACCTTTAGTTTCCTGCACGAACTGGAAACCCTTTTGGAACACGGGTTGATCCGTGGCGGTGATTTGAACAATGCGATCGTATATGTGGACAAAGAATTATCGCCCGAAACCACCGAAAAATTGAAAGTCGCTTTCGGAAAAGATTCCATCGCCATCAAACCCAATGGTATTTTGGACAACCTAACTTTGCATTACCCCAACGAGGCCGCCCGCCACAAGTTGTTGGATGTGATCGGCGACCTTGCATTGGTTGGCACGCGCATTCGCGGAAAAGTGATCGCCAACAAACCCGGGCATTACGTCAACACACAATTTGCAAAAAAATTGGCAAAAATCATCAAGCAGGAAAAACGCAACAAAGTCCCACAAATCGATTTGAACCAAGAACCTTTGATGGATGTGGTGCAGATTATGAAAATGTTGCCCCACCGACAGCCATTTTTATTGTTGGATAAAATTTTCGAGTTGTCCGAAACACACGTTGTCGGAACGAAAAATGTGACCATGAACGAACCTTTTTTTGCAGGACATTTCCCGGGAGCTCCGGTGATGCCGGGGGTTTTGATTGTAGAAGCCATGGCACAAACTGGCGGAATATTGATTTTGAGCACGGTTCCGGATCCGGAAAACTACCTTACCTATTTTATGAAAATAGACAATGTGAAATTCAAACGAAAAGTCACTCCCGGCGATACGCTGGTTTTCAAATGCGATTTGATTTCACCCATTCGTAGAGGTATTTGCCATATGCGCGGGTATGCCTATGCGAACGATAAACTCTGCGCCGAAGCGGAACTGATGGCGCAAATTTCAAAAGTAAAATAATTATGAATCAACCACTTGCTTACGTTCATCCCGGAGCCAAAATCGCCAAAAATGTGGTGATCGAGCCTTTTACGACCATTCACAACAATGTCGTGATCGGCGAAGGAACCTGGATCGGGTCGAATGTTACCATTATGGAAGGCGCACGCATTGGAAAAAACGTAAGTATTTTTCCGGGCGCGGTAATTTCCGCCATCCCCCAAGATAAAAAATTCAACGAGGAAGATACGGTTACCGAAATTGGCGACAACACCACCATTCGCGAATGCGTTACCATCAATCGGGGAACCACCGATAAAATGAAAACCAAAATCGGGAAAAATTGTTGGATCATGGCCTATTGCCATATTGCGCACGATTGTTTTGTGGGCGACAATTGCATTTTTTCCAACAACAGCACCTTGGCTGGGCACATTGTGGTGGGCGAACACGTGGTTTTGGCCGGAATGGCCGCCATTCAACAATTTTGTAGTATTGGCTCGCATGCTTTTATCACCGGAGGAAGTTTGGTGCGAAAAGATGTACCGCCCTACGTAAAAGCTGGCCGTGAACCTTTGTCTTTTGTGGGCATTAATTCCATCGGTTTGCGAAGAAGGGGGTTTTCAACCGAAAAAATCCGAGAAATACAGGATATTTACCGGATTTTATACCAGAAAAATTACAATAATTCCCAAGCGGCGGCCATTATCGAAGCCGAAATGGAAGCTACTTCCGAACGCGATGAAATTTTGGAATTCATCAAAAACTCCCAACGTGGAATCATGAAAGGATATTTTTCCAATTGATAGTACAGACGCAAGATCTTGCGTCTCATAAAGTATAGACGCAAGATTTTGCGTCTCCACCTTTTAATATAAATAAAAAAATGGCAAATACAAGCGACATCAGAAATGGATTGTGCATCCGATACAATCACGACATTTATAAAATCATTGAATTTTTGCACGTGAAACCCGGCAAAGGACCAGCTTTTGTACGCACCAAATTGAAAAGTGTCACCACCGGAAAAGTATTGGACAATACCTTTTCCGCCGGTCACAAAATCGAGGAAGTACGTGTCGAAACCCACAAATTCCAGTTTTTGTACAATGACGGCGAAGGCTATCATTTTATGAACACGGACGATTATTCGCAAATAATGCTGCAAGAAACCGCATTGGATACCCCCGGTTTGTTGAAAGAGGGCGAAGTGGTCACCGTGTTGATCAATTCAGAAGATCAAATGCCGCTTTCCGTGGAAATGCCGCCCAGCGTGATTTTGGAAGTCACCCATACCGAACCCGGTGTAAAAGGCAACACGGCCACGAACGCTACAAAACCCGCAACTGTTGAAACGGGAGCGGAAGTGAACGTGCCATTGTTCATCAACGAAGGCGACAAAATCAAAATCGAAACCGACAAGGGAACCTACAAAGAAAGAATAAAAGATTAACGATTGAAGATTTTTTCTAATATCTTATGTCTCAAATCTCATATCTCAATACTCAAATCTAAGATGAAATTCTCACAAAAACATACGCTGCAACAAATCGCAACGATTATTTCCGCGGAATATGTTGGCGATCCGGAATTTCCAATATCGGGGATGAACGAAATCCATGGGATATCCGAAGGCGAAATTGTTTTTGTGGACCATCCGAAATATTATCAGAAGGCACTGAATTCTGATGCTTCTGTAATTTTAATCAACAAAAAAGTCGATTGCCCCGAGGGGAAAGCTTTGCTGATTTCCGACGATCCTTTTCGCGATTTCAATAAACTGACCCAATATTTCCAACCTTTTGAACAAACGGCCAATGTAATTTCGGGTTCGGCTAAAATAGGAAAAGACACCATCGTTCAACCCAATGTTTTTATTGGAAACCATGTCGAAATCGGCAAAAATTGTTTGATCCATTCCAATGTCAGCATTTACGGCCATACTGTCATCGGAAACAATGTTACAATACACGCCGGAACCGTTTTGGGGGCCGATGCGTTTTATTACAAAAACCGCCCGGAGGGTTTCGATAAGTTGCTTTCAGGTGGCCGTGTCGTTATCGAAGATAATGTTGATTTGGGTGCACTTTGCACCATTGACAAAGGCGTGAGCGGCGATACGATTATTGGCGAAGGCACAAAAATAGACAACCAAGTGCATATTGGCCACGATACCAAAATCGGAAAAAAATGTTTGATCGCTTCGCAAACCGGCATTGCTGGCTGCGTGGTCGTAGAAGACGAAGTGACCATATGGGGGCAAGTGGGCATTCGCAGCGACGTGACCATTGCCAAAGGAACCGAAATTTTTGCACAATCGGGAATTTCGAAAAACACCAAACCCGGAATGAAATATTTTGGAAGCCCCGCAGTGGGAGCCCGGCAACATTTAAAAGAGATGGCAAACATTCGAAGGATTCCTGAATTGCTGAAAAAACAAAATCCAAAATATTAATTTCCCCAAGGGAAGAATTCAATAAAACCGCAAAAACTTTCAAAATTCTTTTTTAAAAAACTACATTTGCAACGCAAAAAAATATAAAAACATGAGTGTTTTAGTCAATAAAAATTCAAAAATAATCGTACAAGGATTTACCGGAAGCGAAGGCACCTTTCACGCTGAACAAATGATCGAGTACGGAACCAATGTGGTTGGTGGTGTAACACCCGGAAAAGGAGGGCAAGCCCATTTGGACCGCCCGGTTTTCAATACGGTGGAAGATGCGGTGAAAGAAACCGGCGCTGATACCAGTATCATTTTTGTGCCCCCGGCTTTTGCCGCCGACGCCATTATGGAAGCAGCCGATGCCGGAATTGAGGTGATCATTACCATTACCGAAGGAATCCCTGTGGCCGATATGATCAAAGTAGCCGATTATATCAGTGATAAAAATTGCCGATTGGTGGGGCCGAATTGCCCCGGCGTAATTACTCCCGGAGAAGCAAAAGTGGGGATTATGCCCGGTTTTGTCTTTAAAAAAGGAAATGTGGGCATTGTTTCAAAATCAGGAACCTTGACTTACGAAGCCGCCGACCAAGTTGTGAAACAAGGTTTGGGAATCACCACCGCCATCGGAATTGGCGGGGATCCGATTATTGGGACCACTACCAAAGAAGCCGTGGAATTGTTGATCAACGATCCGGAAACCGAATGTGTGGTAATGATCGGTGAAATCGGTGGACAGCTCGAAGCCGATGCCGCGCGTTGGATCAAAGAAAGCGGCACGCAAAAACCCGTCATCGGATTTATTGCAGGGGAAACCGCCCCGGCAGGAAGAACAATGGGCCACGCAGGTGCAATTGTGGGTGGAAGTGACGACACCGCACAGGCCAAAAAAGCCATTTTAAAAGAATGCGGCGTCCACGTGGTGGATTCGCCCGCGGAAATTGGCAAAAAAGTAGCGGAAGTGATGCAAACGGTGAACAGTTAAGAGTTTCCGTGCCAAAACAATAAGAAGCCGCTCAAACTGAGTGGCTTTTTTGTTTTCAATAGCTCAGCTTCTATTTATGTGAGAAATTATCAAAACCATCAAAACAATTTCTCGGTGGTTTTTTTGTTTCGATGAATTTATTCTTTAGGAAATCCCGTTGAAAGAAAGCACGGTCAGCGACCAAACGATCACTGACGACAGGGTGATTCCAATACTGTTGGCGATGAACGCTTTTTTCCGTTCGAAACGAAAAATATAGGCGGCGATGGTTCCGGCATATACTCCTGTTCCTGGAAGTGGGATCATCACAAAAACGACCAAGCCCCAAAATCCGTATTTATCAATTCCTTTTTGGGCGTTTGTTTTGGCTCTTCGAGCTACCCAAACCGCAGATTTTTTATAAAAATTCCATTTAAAAAACCATCGGTTGATGGAGTCAAGGAAAAAAAGCATGATCGGGAACACCAAAATATTGGCCGCCAAGCAAAAAATAAAAGCGAGATAAATGTTCACCCCATTGAAAACAGCATAGGGTATTCCTACCTTGGCCTCGCCAAAAGGAGAAATGCTCCACAACATCGCCACGATAATTTCCAAGATCATTTTTGACTTTTTTTGAACGGCAAAAGTAAGAAAATTCACGATATAAACACAAATATTCATCGGGTGCCGCCGCCGTATAAAAATCTTTGCAGGACAATTCACAAAACCATTATCTTTAACCAAAAAAGAAGATGGGATTTGAAGCTTATGTCACCATTGTGGTAATTATTGTGGCATTTATTCTTTTTGCCACAGAATATTTCAGCATTGATCATATTTCAATGAGTATTGTTGTGGCCTTGGTGGTGACAGGCGTGTTGAGTCCGGAAGATGGTGTCAAAGGCTTTGCGAACCCCGCCACCATAACCGTGGCGGCCATGTTCGTGTTGAGCGATTCCCTTTTGCGAACGGGAATTATTGACAGCCTTACCCCATTTTTTATCCGGTTGATCAAAAAAAGTTATTATTTGTCCATCATTGGAATCACTTCCATTACCGGAAGCATAAGTGCCTTCATCAACAACACTCCGGTCGTTGCGACCTTTATTCCGATTATTTCCAGTGCCGCAAAAAAAACGAATACGCCCGCTTCCAAGTTGTTGATTCCCTTGTCCTACGGTGCTATTTTTGGAGGAACATGCACGTTGATCGGAACTTCCACCAACCTTTTGGTGAGCGGGATAGCGGTGGGCTACGGATTGGAACCCTTCAACATGTTTTTAATGGCGCCATTGGGATTGGTTTTTTTGTTGGTAGGAATTTTGTATTTAACCTTGTTTTCCAAAAAATTGTTGCCCGACCAAAAACGCATGACCGACCTTTCCGAAGCGGTTAACCTAAAAGATTACCTCACCGAAATTAGAATCGTTAAAAGCTTTCATGAAGACAATAGCCCCATCACCATTGAAAATATATTCAAACAAGATGGCATGCAAGTATATGTCGATCAGTTGTACCGTGGAAAAAACGAAGTGATCAAAAAGCCTGCTGTAGAAACGGTCTTGGAAGAAGGGGACCATTTATTGGTAAGGGGCGAAATGGAAAAAATCAAAAACCTGCTGCAAAACGAATCCTTGCACATCTCCACAAAATTGGGATTGCACAGCTTCCATGCAGAAGAAACAAAACTGATTGAAATAATTTTGCTGCCCAACTCCGAATTGATTAATAAAAAATTGGACGATACCGATTTTTTTCAAAAATACCGGAGCAAAGTATTGGCAATTCGCCAACGTGGAAAACAACGATTGGAGGACCTAAACTATGTATATTTGCGCGCAGGCGACATTGTTTTGCTCCAAACCGATGAAAAAGGGGCGAAATTGCTGCAAGCCAGTGAACGAAAACGCCGTGCACCGTTTATTTCTTTGAGCGAATCCGGCATCAAACGAATCGACAAAAAGAAACTTTTTATTGCGCTTTCCACCATTGTCGCGGTGGTGACGCTGGCATCGACGGGCGTGCTGGACATTATGACCGCAGGTTTGGCCGGAATAGCGGTATTGTTGTTTTCAAAGATCACATCTCCCGAAAACGCATACAATGCGGTTGATTGGAAAGTAATCGTGCTTCTGGCGGGAGCCTTGAGCATTGGGGAGGCAATGCAACAAAGCGGATTGTCAAAATTATTGGCCGAATGGTTGGTGGAAAATGTGGGTCAAACTTTGGGGCCGACCATTTTGATTTCCGTATTTTACCTCATCACTTCTTTTTTGACCGGCGTAATGTCCAATAACGCCACTGCGGCTTTGCTGACGCCCATCGCCATTTCGTTATCCGTGACTTTTGGCGTGAGCCCAGTTCCTTTTTTGATGAGCATTGCATTTGCGGCAAGCGCCGATTTTATGACGCCCATCGGCTATCAAACCAATACGATGGTTTACAGTGCCGGTAATTATTCCTTCAAGGATTTTTTACGAATAGGAACCCCGTTAAACATTATTTTTTGGTTGATTGCTTCCTTTTTGATCCCGATTATTTACCCGTTGTGAAACTTGAAAAAGCAAATATGTTTTCCGCCTTAATGCCTAAAGTATGATTCTGTCACCCTGATCGTCCCGCATCAAGTGCGGGATCGAAGGGTCGACAAAAGCATCTCGACTGCGCTCGATGTGACACTTTATTCTTGTTTTTGCTTACGGACAAGCATTAAAACAAAAAAGCCCCGGGAGTTTTCCCGGGACTTCTTAACCAACCAAAAATATAATTATCATAGAGTGATAATCATTTAATAAGAATCAATTACCATGCCAAAATCCAATATTTGAAAGGGGCATTTGTCATAGTTTTTCTTTCAAATATTTTGCGGTGAACGATTTTTTGCTTTTTGCCACTTCTTCGGGTGTTCCTTCTGCAATGAGATAACCGCCGTTTTCACCACCTTCCAATCCCAAATCGATTACATGGTCGGCACATTTTACCAAATCCATGTTGTGTTCGATCACGATGATCGAATGCCCTTTTTCGATGAGGGCGTTGAATGATTTCAACAGTTTTTGAATATCGTGGAAATGCAGGCCGGTCGTGGGTTCGTCAAAAATGAACAAAGCTTTGTCCTTGGTGGTTCCTTTTACCAAAAACGACGCCAGTTTGATGCGTTGTGCCTCGCCCCCGGAAAGCGTGGACGAGCTTTGCCCTAAAGTGACATAGCCCAAACCAACATCTTGTAGTGGTTTTAATTTTTTCTGAATTTTGTCCTGTTCGTTCTTCCCGAAAAAAGCCACGGCGTCATCAATGGTCATTTCCAATACATCGCTGATGGATTTTCCGTCGAATTTTACTTCCAACACTTCTTTTTGAAAACGTTTTCCGCGACAGGTTTCGCATTCCAAATGCACATCGGCCATAAATTGCATTTCGATGGTCACTTCGCCTTCGCCTTTGCAGGTTTCGCAACGGCCGCCGTCCACATTGAATGAAAAATGTTTGGGTTGGTAATTTCGAATTTTGGACAATTTTTGTTTTGAAAACAAAATTCGGATTTCGTCGTAGGCTTTGATATACGTAACCGGATTGGAACGCGAGGAACGCCCGATCGGGTTCTGGTCCACAAATTCCACGTGTTTCACGCCTGCCTTGCCGGCAGGCAGGTTTTGGTAATTGCCTTCAATTTTGCTGAATTGCCCGGCTTTTGCGCCGTAACCGCCTGTTTCTTTTTGCAAAGCCGGATATAGGATTTTTTTCACCAAGGTGCTTTTTCCGCTTCCGGAAACGCCCGTCACCGCAGTAAAAACACCCAGTGGAAACCGAACGTTGATATTTTTCAAGTTGTGTTCGCGCGCGCCGAAAATATCGATATAAAAAGGGGTTGTTCTTCTTTTTTCGGGGACTTCGATCCGTAAATCGCCGTTCAAATATTTTGCGGTCAACGAACTCGATTTTAAAATTTTGTTGAAATTTCCCGTGGCGACTACTTCGCCGCCAAAAGTTCCCGCTTCGGGACCGATGTCGATGATTTCGTCGGCAGCTTTCATAATGTCCTCGTCATGTTCCACCACGATTACCGTGTTTCCCAAATCGCGCAAGTTTTTCAGCACGCCGATCAGGTTTTCGGTATCTTTTGGGTGCAAGCCGATGGAAGGCTCGTCCAAAATGTACATTGAACCCACCAAACTGCTCCCAAGCGAAGTGGCCAAATTGATGCGTTGCGATTCGCCACCGGAAAGCGTGTTCGATTTTCGGTTGAGTGTCAAATAATCCAATCCCACGTTCGATAGAAATTGCAAGCGGTTGGAAATTTCGGTCAGCAAACGTTTGGCGATTTGTGCATCGTGTTCGTTCAATTTCAACGAATTGAAAAACTCACGAACCTTGTCCAAGGGTTTTTCCACCAAATCGGTGATGTTGGCATCGTTGATTTTTACATAATTTGCTTCTGGACGCAAACGTTTTCCTTTGCAAACAGGGCATTTCGTTTTTCCGCGATAGCGCGAAAGCATCACCCGGTTTTGGATTTTGTAGGCCTTGGCTTCCAAATGATCGAAAAAGCTGGTAAGCCCTTCAAAATATTCGTTTCCGGTCCACAACAATTCTTTTTGTGCTTCCGAAAGTTCAAAATAGGGTTTGTGAATGGGAAAGTCGAATTGGTGCGAATTGTTGACCAATTGGTCTTTGTACCAACTCATACTTTCGCCGCGCCACGGAAAAATGGCTTCTTCGTAAATGGAAAGTCCGGTGTTGGGGACGACCAAGTTTTCGTCCAAACCGATCACGTCGCCATAGCCTTCGCATTTTGGACAAGCACCGTAAGGATTGTTGAAACTGAACAAATGCACGTTTGGTTCCAAAAAATTTATTCCGTCCAATTCGAATTTATTGCTGAAATGAATTTTTTTGCCATCGGAAACCTGTTCGATATAAAGTTCTCCTTTTCCTTCAAAAAAAGCCGCTTGAACGGCATCGGCCAATCGGTTGTAGAAATCTTCTTCGTCTTTTTTCACAACGCGATCCACGACCAAAAAAACATTTTTGCTTTTTGCCTTTTTTAGATCGGCTTCTTCGATTCGGGCCACATCGCCGTTTACTTTGATGCGGCTGTAACCTTGTTGTTGCAGGACTTTAATTTTTTTTTCGAGGCTTCGGCCTTTTTCCACATGAATAGGGGCGAGGAGCAATAATTTCTCTTTTTCATCGAAAGTTTTGACAAATTCGACCACATCGGAGACCTTGTCTTTTTTAACTTCCTTGCCAGAAATGGGGGAAAAAGTTTTTCCGATTCGGGCAAAGAGCAATTTCAAATAATCGTAAATTTCGGTGGAAGTGCCGACCGTTGAACGCGGATTGGTGGAGTTCACTTTTTGTTCGATGGCGATCGCAGGGGCAATGCCTTTAATGTAATCTACTTTGGGTTTGTTCAACCGGCCCAAAAATTGGCGCGCGTACGAAGAAAGACTTTCCACATAACGGCGCTGGCCTTCCGCGTACAAAGTGTCGAACGCCAAACTCGATTTTCCCGAACCCGAAAGCCCGGTGATGACCACCAATTTGTTTCGCGGAACGCACACATCAATGTCTTTCAAATTGTGCAGTTTTGCGCCTTTTATGAGGATATTTTTCTTGGGATCTGCTTGGGAAATTTTTGTGGGCATAAGAAATTTTATGAGGCGCAAAGATAACCAATCTGCAACGTTGGAAAAAGCAAACTCGTGTGTCACAAAATGTTAAATTTTTTAACTTGTTTGTTTTTTCAAAATGATTTTTATTATATTTATCGCCGAAACGGAACCCCAAATCCATTTGCCTATTTAATAGAGTTACTTAGTTTTTTATTGACCACGCGGAAAAGAAACCATTTCCGTATCATTAATCGAGGTAACTCTTATGAAAAAAATTAAGGCACATACGGCCGATGCGATTTATGTTCGCAACTACATCAAAGGCGATGAAACGGCCCTTTCCCATTTGATCAATCGCCACGAACAACGAATTTACAGTTTTATTTTCTCAAAAGTGTTCGACAAAAATATCGCCGACGATATTTTTCAAGATACTTTTATCAAAGTGATCCGTACGTTAAAAAGGGGAAAATACAACGAAGAAGGAAAATTTTTGCCTTGGGTGATGCGCATTGCGCACAATTTGGTGATCGATTTTTTTAGGAAAAGCAACCGCATGCCCAAATTTGAAAATAAAGGCGATTTCAATATTTTTTCGGTTTTGACAGATAATTGTTTGGATGCCGAAAAACAAATGGTGAAAAACCAAATTGAGTGCGATGTCCGAAATTTGATCACCGAACTGCCTGACGACCAGCAAGAAGTTTTAATGATGCGCATTTATCAAGAAATGAGTTTCAAGGAAATTTCAGAACGAACGGGGGTGAGCATCAACACAGCTTTGGGAAGGATGCGCTATGCGTTGATCAATTTGCGAAAAGTAATTGAAAAGCATCAAATTATTTTGACCAATTGAGGCAATATAGGTGATTTTTTGGCGTTCTTTTATAAGACTCACCAAAAATCCATTATCGATGGCGAACCTTTACCTCAACCAATCACCCAACAAAAAGGTGGAAAATTTGCGACCTCGAAAAGAAACCATCTCGTTTCTTTTGAACTATTCAAAGGCTTTACGCGTTATTGATTATAAAAAGATGAAGTTTGAAGCACTTCTCAACTAAACTTTGTAAAAGCCCGTTTTTAGCTAACGGGCTTTTTTGTTTTTTAGATAGTTTTTCAATACCGTTTTTCGCCCAATGGATTTTGTGATAACATCCTTTTCTAAATTCCAGCCCCTTGCCGGGGAATATTCACGCCCGTAATAAATGATTTGTAAATGAAGCTTGTTCCAAAGCTCTTTTGGAAAAAGTCGTTTGGCGTCTTTTTCGGTTTGAAGGACGTTTTTTCCGTTTGAAAAATTCCAGCGGTACATCAATCGGTGAATGTGTGTATCGACCGGGAATGCTGGTATCCCAAAAGCTTGTGACATTACCACACTCGCGGTTTTGTGGCCCACGGCCGGCAAAGCTTCC
The DNA here is from genome assembly GCA_035705295.1 of Flavobacteriaceae bacterium. Taxonomy (GTDB): domain Bacteria; phylum Bacteroidota; class Bacteroidia; order Flavobacteriales; family Flavobacteriaceae; genus DASSWG01. The sequence goes on along the minus strand of DASSWG010000164.1, from coordinate 6,914 downwards.
AAAGCTTCAAAATCAGCAGGGACTTTCCCATTGTATTTTTCCAGTAAAATTTCCGAAAGTCCGTGAATGCCTTTCGCCTTCATCGGCGACAAGCCCACCGGTTTGATGATTTCACGGATTTCTTCAACGGATAATTTTGCCATATCCTTTGGATTGTCGGCTTTTGCGAACAAAATGGGGGTGATTAGGTTCACCCGCGCATCCGTGCTTTGTGCCGAAAGCAACACGGCGATCAGCAATGTATAGGGATCTTTGTGGTTTAGGGGAATGGGAACTTCGGGATACAGGTCATTTAACGTATTTATAACGAATTCCACTTTCTCTTGTTTGTTCATTTTTGTATATTTACGGGCATTTCAACTAAATGGCTTTCTTCATCAACGGACAGTTGAACCAAAACAATAATTCCAAGCAAAAATAAACATTATGACGACTTTACAACCAGGTGACAAAGCACCGAATTTTTCTGCAACCGATCAAGATGGGAAACAGCACAATTTGGTGGATTACCGAGGAAAAAAATTAGTCTTGTTTTTTTATCCAAAGGCAAGCACCCCGGGCTGTACCGCCGAAGCTTGCAATTTGCGCGACAATTGGGAGCGTTTTCAAAGCGAAGGCTATGAAATATTGGGCGTCAGCGCCGATTCGGAAAAACGTCAAAGAAACTTTAAAGAAAAACAACAACTTCCATTTCCTTTACTGGCCGATGAAAACAAAGAAGTGATCAATGCCTATGGCGTTTGGGGGCCAAAAAAATTCATGGGAAAAAAATATGACGGTATTCACCGGACCACTTTTGTGATCGATGAAGAAGGAAAGTTGAGCGATGTAATTGAAAAAGTCAAAACCAAAGAACACGCGGGGCAGATTTTGTTGGGGAAAACTTGAACCGACAATTTTCAAACCTGACAGGTTTTTTATACTTCAGAAAGATAATCTTCAAAAGCTTCCAAAATCAAATTATTGCTTGCTTGGCAATCGATATTGGCTTTTCCGATTTTTTCCAATAAAACAAAATTTATTGCTCCGTGCGAATTTTTCTTGTCGTGTTTCAACAATTCAATAATCGGCAAAAAATCATTTTCTTGTAGATCGATTTTTGGGAACGTGTGAAAAATTACTTTTTTTACGGTTTTCAAATCTTCGCATGAAAAATTGGCCGATTTTTTTTCGGAAAGAAAACTTTCTAAAATCATTCCCGCTGCCACAGCTTCTCCGTGGAGCAAGGTTTCTTTTTCGGGTTGGGAAAGAAAATAGGATTCAATGGCGTGGCCGAGGGTGTGTCCAAAATTCAATATTTTCCGTAAGCCCTTTTCACTGGGGTCTTTTGAAACTATTTCGGTTTTTATTTCAATGGACTCTTTGATGAGTATCTCAAAATCCTCCAATGTGAATTTTGAAAGATCACTGAGTTTTCCCCAATAGTTTTTTCGATGGATCAATCCGTGTTTCAACATTTCGGCGAAGCCGCTTTTAAGTTGGTTTTGCGGCAAAGTTGTCAAAAAATCCACATTGATAAGCACCATTTTTGGGGAATTGATCGTGCCAACTTGATTTTTCAACGTTCCAAGATCGACCCCGTTTTTTCCGCCAATTGCCGCATCGACCATGGCGAGCAGGGAAGTGGGAATGTGCACAAAATCGATTCCGCGTTTGAAGGTGGAGGCAACAAAACCGCCCAAATCGGTCACCACCCCGCCACCCAAATTGATGAGCAAGGATTTTCGATCCGCGCCCAATTCAGCCAATGCGTTCCAAACGCCCGTACAAGTTTCGATGGTTTTGTGTGCTTCGCCTGCGTCAATTTCGATTATTTCAATGGGAAGCTGTGTTTCCAATTGTGGCAAAAATTTTGGAAGGCAATGAATTTGGGTATTTTCATCGACCAAAACAAAAACCGAGGAATAATTTTGGGCCTTTAAAAGAAGGTTCAATTCTTTGTAGGCCGTGGTCTGGTAGTGAATTGTATTTTCGAAATATTGGATCATTTTCAATTTGCTCGACGGGCACAAAGATAGGGTTTGGATAAAATATTGTTGCGGTTTTCTTTTTTCAATATAAAAGAATTGAACCACCGGAATTATGCCACCTAAAATTTCTCGCTGATTTTCGCTGATTAAATTACGCAGAAAACGCAGATTATGTACCATTTAAATATTTTTCTGCGAAAATCTGCGATTAAAATTTGCGGTAATCGGCGAGAAAAAAATTACGGGTATAAGTGTGTTCAATCAAACAAAATAAAATTCTGATGATAAGACAAGAAGTTAGTGGTTTAGTCTGAACATTATCAAGAAGCGCCCACAACTCCCAGTGTGTACAATTGCTCCATCGTTGGGGTTTTGCTACCACCGGCCGGTTCCAAAGTAATGCCAAACGCCTGTGAGTTGTTGGGGTTGGAAAGCACGAATATTTTGTTGTCGTCTTCCTCAAAATTTTCCAACAAACCGATACTTGTGGGCGACAATGGATTTAAGGTCAACGACCAAACTTGGTACACTTTTCCGGGCGGCGGTTCGGGCAAGCCTTGCGCGTCGATAAAGGCTTTTTGGTTGGTCGCGTCCCAAATTACGGTGGCGTAGGCGTTAGGCGCAACTTTTTGTCCCGCTAGCTCCACTTGTTCCATTTCTTTGCTTCGGAATACCTCCAAAAGTTGTTGTGTTTTTTCTTCGTTTTCGCGCGCATCGGCAATTTGCTCTTCCATTTGCGCGTTTTCGATCGCCGTTGCTTGCAAATCGTTTCGCAGGTTCCTGTTTTCGTTCATTACCGCGAACAAACCGATCAACAATGCGATGCTCGCCGCCCAACCGATATAGGCCGGCCAATTGTGTTTCCTTTGGGGTTTCATTTCCACCACGGGCGATGCTTGTGGGCGATCGTCCATTTTTTCCCGAATACTGGCCAATAAATTTTCCGGATTGTAGGGGGCGACCGCTTCGCTCAAATTTTGGAGCGCACTTTCAATTTCTTCCACCTCTTTCTGGATTTCCGGGTACTGGTGTAATTGCTTGCTTATTTCCCGGTTTTCTTCATCGGAAAGCGCTCCATAAATATAGAGTTCCAAAATTCCCGATGTGATATATTCTTGTACGTTCATCGATCAAGTAAAAATTTTTCTGAGCGAATTGATGCAGCTTCGATTTCTTGTTTTCACGGTGCCCAACGGAATATCGAGTTCTTTTGAGGCTTCTTGTTGTGTAAACCCTTTAAAATACAACAAATCAATAATTTTTTTGCAAGCGGGTTTCAACAAATCAATATATTTTTGCAAACCAATGGCATCTGTTTTTGAGGCAGTGTTGCTTTTTTCTTCCAAAATATCTACGAAATATTGGGCACTGAGGTTTTTGTTTGAGTTTTTAAAATCTTTGGAGCGGATTTTGTCGATCGCGGCATTTCGGGCAATGTTCAAAACCCAGGTGAAAAACCTTCCTTTTTTTGGGTCGTAAAAAGCGGCCTTTTCCCAAATTTTCAAAAAAACATCCTGCACTATTTCTTCGGAAACGCTTTCGTTGCGGACGATGCTGTAAATTATACCAAAAGTGCTTTCCGAATAAAGCTCGTAAATCCGCTCAAATGCTTGGGGATTTTTTTGTTGCAGTTCGCGAATCAATGTATCGGGTTGCATAAGGGAGTTTTGCCGGTTCTAAAATAAGAAAAAAATTATAGGTTTTGTACCCTTCAAAAAAAGCGGCCAAACTGCCGCTTTTTTTCAATTTTTTTAATTTTCACTTTTACATTTTTATAATACCACAACCAATTCGCGAACCCGCAGCTCCGCTGGGCTGGGAAACGAAATCGTCCACGCCGTCGTGCACGATGATGGCGTGGCCCAAAATGTCTTTTTTCTCGTCGCCACAACCGATGCACCATTCATTGGTGGTCATACTGATTTTTGCCATTCCGTCGTCATTGGCTTCGAAGTTTCCAATATCGCCTTTGTGGTAACCTTTTTCAGAACCCCATTTTCCGTGGGGTTGAAAAGTAGGGTTCCAGTGCCCGCCGGCCGATTTTCCATCGGGCGATGAACAATCTGCGGTTTCGTGAATATGAATTGCGTGGGTTCCTTCAGCTAGTCCTTCAATGGTGGCCACCATGGTTACTTCGCCATTTTCTTCAGTGAAAACAACTTGGCCCGAAATATCACTTCCGCTTTTTGAAGCAATTTCCACCACTACTTTTTTTGCTTCCGCTGTGTCGCTGTTGGTGGACATATCAGATTCCATATCGGAGCCCATTTCGGTTTGTTGGTTGTCCATTTCGCCATCTTTCTTTTTGTCATTTTTACAAGAAGTCGCAAAAATCAAGGTAAGGGCAACCATAAATAAACTTAGTTTTTTCATCATTTTTGGATTTTGGTTATCAATTTAAAAATCGAAATTACAGGAATGTTTTTCCATTATCAAGTTTTTGCGGAAAGCTTAACAGATTTTTATCATTTGAACGCACAATAAGCTCAATTTGGCTTTTTTGAAAAAGATGATTTTTTCAATTATTCAACAAGCTTGCTCTTAATTTCGACGGTGGACACCAAGGTTTTGTGGACTGGACATTTGTTGGCGATTTCCAATAATTTTTCTCGTTGTTCTTCCGACAGGTCGCCCTCAAGTTTTATGCTTCGGTCAAAAGTTTCGATAAAAGTAGATTCTTCTTCGCAATTTTCGCAATCGGCGGCATGTTCTTTGCTGTAGTTGGTGTGTACTTCCACGTTTTCCAAGTTCCATTTTTTTCTTTTGGAGTAGAGCTGCAAGGTCATTGCCGTGCATGCGGAAAGCCCACCGGAAACCAGTTCGTATGGATTGGGGCCAAAATTATTGCCGCCAAAATCTTTGGGTTCGTCGGCCGTGAGATAGTGATCGCCCAATTTCATTTTGGTGGTAAACCCGTCATTCCCGTCCAAACTTGCCACTACTTCGTGTTTGCTTTGCAAATGGTCTTCATCTTGAATTTTTAAATAGCGCAAGGCCCAACTTGCACAAACATTGCCCACATATTTTGCATCCTCTTCTTTGGTGAGCAAATGGTCGGCGCCGTCCAAGGAGATAAAACTTTTTGGATGGCGCGCGGCTTTGTAAAGATTTTCGGCACTGTCAATGTGCACGATTTTGTCCTGTGGGGAGTGAAAAATCAACAAAGGCTTCTTCAGTTCTTGTACAACTTCATCATAAGCTTTATTGTCCAAATCGTCCAAAAACGATTTTTTGATGGTGAAATCGCGCCCTCCAACATTCACGATCGCTTTTCCGGTTTGTTGTATTTCTTCGAGGTCGTTTTTTAAAAGGTGTTTGACGTGATCGGGATCGGCGGGGCTGCCAATTACGGCAACGGCTTTGACACTCTTAATTTTATCGGAGGCGTAAAGGGAGGCGGTCCCTCCAAAAGAATGTCCGACCAACAAAGTAGGGGGATGGTAGTTTTCGGAAAGAAAATCGGCGGCGGCAACCAGATCGTCGATGTTGTGCGAAAAATTGGTGTCCGCAAATTCTCCTTCACTTTGGCCCAAACCCGTAAAATCGAAACGCAGCACGCCATAACCTTGTGCGGAAAGGGCGCGACTAATATCGATCACGGCCGAAAAATTTTTGTTCCCGGTGAAGCAATGGGCAAAAATCACAAAATTGTGTGGGTGCCGGTTTGCGGGAAGTTCCAATCTCCCAATCAGTTTTTGGTTGTTTTTGTTGCGGAAACTTACGTTTATAAAATTCATAATAGCGGTTGTTTTTTGTTATACAGAATGTTCATTTCGTGGCAATATGGAGTTTTTTGGGGAGGATTTTTGCGGTAATTTCTTTCTTGGTGCCACAATATTCGCCGTCAATTTGAAAATCGATGGGCAAAAGTGTGGTGATGTTTGCGCGATCGGTACTGATGCTTTCCACAAACCCTGGCGACATTTCCACATCGCCCCGCAGGGTTTTCAAAATTTCGAAGATATCGAACTTTTTAAAAATCAGCAGTTCGAATTTTCCGTCGTCGATTTTTCCCATGGGGTTCACCAAAGCTCCGGTCCCGTATTTTCTACTGTTCGCAATGCCAAGCATAATGCCCTCACAGCTTGTTTTTTTTCCGTTGGCTTCGATCGTGAAAAGATAGGGCATTTCGCTGTTGTACAATGTGGAAATGGAATTCATCGCATAGCCCAATTTACCGCGGAGATTTCCCGCTTCGTAATTTTTTATCAATTCGGCGTTCAGCCCAAAATCGCCCATGTGAAGGCAAAGCTGATCGTTTATTTGTATGGCATCGATTTCACGAATTTTTTTCCCAAGCGCAATTTTGATGAATTCATCGGGTTCGACCGGGAGGTCCAAATCACTTGCCAAACCATTTGCCGAACCCACTGGAAGAATGCCAATGGGTATTTTTTTTTCGTGCAAAGCCCCGGCCACTAGTTTTATCGTTCCGTCGCCTCCGGCCACCAAAATTCTATCGGGTTGGTTTTTTTTGATTGCTTTTTCAATTTTCAATTGATCGTTTTCACCCGTGGTTTTGTGAATTTCCAATATTTTGCCATCGGCGGACAGCCGATTTCCCAATTTGTTCAAAAGTGTTTTTTTGTCGGTGTTGCCGGCAATGGGGTTGAGTATCAATAGAATATTTTCAAGCCGGTTCATATCATAAAATTAATTATTTTTATCAAACAAATAAGGTAAGGTTTTCTTAATTGTGCAGCTTTTTATCCGAATTTTCTTTAAGTTGGAAGTTTGAAAACAAACCCACTACGATGAAGTTGAATTTGAAAATATATCGGGGCTATGCCAACAAGGAAAAAATCATTGTCACCGGGCATGTTTTCAAAAAAAACACACCTGAAAAGTATGGCTTGGACAAAAGGCGTTTTCGCCACGCGTGGTCGGTCATTCGAATGTTCACTATCAAAACCATCAAAAACGCCGAGGTGAAACTTCAATTTG
>DASSWG010000163.1:0-22331 GCA_035705295.1 Flavobacteriaceae bacterium | reverse complement strand
GGGATCGATATTTCCAAGGATCAATCGCAGGGACACATCAACGCCACCGACGGAATGGAGGATGTGGATTATTTTAATTTTCAATGGAATTTTTTGATTTGGGTTCGGCTTTGTACTCCATAATAAATAGGGAGGCAAAGATGCAAAAATATAAAAGGCCTTGTTGAATTTCCAGAAAGCTTTCGGTGGTCATGGAAATCAACATAACCCCAATAATCATTAAGTTGACCCAATTTTTTTTTAGAATGGAAAACCGTAAAAGCACGATAAAAATAAAAAACAACAAAAGCAAACCGATTATTCCGTACTGTATTGTGGTGGAAAGAGGTTGATTGTGTGCATTTAGTTGCAATAGGTCATATTTTTTTTTAAGATATATTTTGTTCAACTCCTCTTTTTCGCTTCCCGCACCATATCCAAAAACAGGTTTTTCGCGGATCAATTCAACCGCAGACATCCATATTTTTTTTCGATCTCCAAGATGGTGATATTCCATTCCTATCTCCGAAACTTCTTCTTGGGCATCAAAACCGAGCATGGTCAAAGTGCCATAAAATTTATCTTGAAGATAGGGACTTTGATTGATTAAAAAAAAAGAAAAAAGTGTGGCAGCGCCCACTATGAACAAGCTTTTTAAATTAAATAATTTCTTGAAATTGGCAAGTGTGTACACAATTAAAATTAATAAATAAATGAACAATCCGAGTCTAACACCATATAAAACCATTACGATGAAAAAAAGAATTCCAGCAATCAGTTTCCATTTTTTTGAAAATCCCCCAAAAAGTACAATCACAAAAGCTGTATTGAAAAACAATGCGTCTTCGGGAAAATATTCCCCTGGAAGGAAGCGTTGAACGAAATTGTAAAAATGACTTATTTCATAATTTACAAGGTAATGGTAACCGAAGGTCAACAGGGTGAAAACACAAAACAGCATACAGGAAAATGCAAATACCCTTTTTGCCATATCGATCAAACTCTTTTCGGGGCTTACGAGCAAAAAGGCCAATGGAACGAGCAAAAAGGCGGTGAGTTTGAGGCATTTTTCCATACTTTCCGACAAATTTGAAGTGTAGATTAGGCTAAGGACCGACAAAACAAAATAGGCCATTAACAAGAAAAGGCTTTTGTGCGTTTTGATTTTTTCCAATAAATCGGATTGATTTTTAAGGAACAAGCCTGCAAAAAGCACAAGTGCGAGCACAATTGGGGAAAGGATGTCCAAAAAGGGCAATACCGCAAAAAGCAACAAAAAAAGCATTGCGGCAAAAGGATCCGTGGTTTGCTTAGTGTTGGGGAACATATTTGGGATTTCTTAAATACACAAAGATCGCATAAACCAGCAAAAAAGCGACGGGAATATATAGTTTATTAAAATAACCCATTGAAAAAGCGTACAATGTCCATAGGAATAATTGGTAGGCAATAAGCGATAGAATGAGGGCGCGATGGTTAAGAAATTCTTTTAGGACCCATCCCATAACGGCCAAAAAACCTATGGTAAAAAAAGTGTGAAATATCAGCGCTACCGAAAGGGGAAAAATTTTAAAAAGAATGGCCGGATAGGCATTGGTGAAGTTAAACCCAGATTCTTCATTGGAAAGCAAAACCCCTTGATCGGCCGCAAATTCGTGCATCATCACCCGCATTCCCAAAATCAGTTCCGTCGGGTTAAAAGATTTTGCTTCGGTTTCGCCCACGACATAACGTTCGGTAGCACCCCAAAATAAGTGCCCTTGCAAGCCGAATATGCGGTACAACATGGCTTGATTGGGATCGTATATTTCAATATTCGCAAAAGGCCTGGTTTTTTTATACTTGTTATAGGTGACCGTATACATTATCCCAAAAAGGCATATTCCAATCAAACCAAGGGACACAATGTTTTTCTTTAATATATTGAAAAGGTTGTTTTTATAGTAAAAAACGATCGGCAACAAAAATGAAAAAGAGCCGTTAACTATGGGAGAGAATTTTTGTCCAATTAGAAAATTATAACCAAGATAAACGAAGAACATACCTATGGCTGTTTTTTTGTATTTTGGAAAAAGCAACCCCCAGCCAAATGGGATAAACATCGCGGTATTGCCAAAGATCGTTTTCAAAAATGGAAATCGGGAACTTGACCAATAGGAGAAGCGATCCACGGAATCGTCAAAAAATGGAAGAGGCGAAAGTGCAGCATTCACCAACAACAAAAATTGGACAATTACTAGCGTGGCCAAAATCAAGTGCTTATCCACATTTTTGCCTTTATATGCCAACTGGAAAGTTGGCAACTTTATTTTATTGAATGATTTGAAAGACATTGCAATAACCATAAAAGTAAAGATGAAGTACAATACACAAAGAATAGTTGCGCCGGTATAAAAACTGAACCTTCCTTGTTCATTGATGAGTATGCCTTCTTCGATATAGATCAAAGAAGGCAAAATGGCAAATGCTTGAAAAAAAACCAACCCGTACAAAAAAAACAGCGTAAAACTTTTTTTCGCGTACCAATAGGAAAAACCCAAGAACATCAAGAAAAACAATATGTTTATATACAAGCCCATTTAGTGCCCAATCAGTTTTTTAGGAATACAAAATTAAGTTTTTCAAACAGCAAAGTTAATTCATGGTTTACAGGATAAACATAAAAAACCACCTTTTTTCGGTCATTGTCCGTCAGTTTTGAGTAAATATTTGGAAAAGTACTGGAATCAAAACCTGCGATATGTTTACACGGGGCTTTTTCAAAATAAAAATCTTCCGAGCTTAGGGCTGAATTCACTATTTCTATTTTTTTTCCATCAAAAACCTTCCTCAAAACCCCTTTCGGAATTTGTGTGCCGTTCCGATGGGGCTTGTAATATACTTTTTTTACCTTTTCATAAAAAGGTGCTTGTTTTAGCGCACTAAACATTTCTTTCAACAATTCTTCAAATTTTTCTTTTCCAAGAAGTTGCCCGTACGATTCTTGGCCTATAAAATATAAATCGTCAATAAGGTTTGGGACCTCCTTCCTTTCAATTGGCAATTGTATGGCATTTTTCGAAACAAAGGCCAATTTAGGAAAAGTAAGGTATTGTGCGGTTACACGCGGATCTTCGGCTCCTGAAGAATGACCAGCATATTTTTTAAAAGGAATTCCAAATAAAAAAGAAATGATTTTTTTCAGTTTGAATTTTAATGTATCTATGTTTTTAAGGGAATGATCATAATAATTCAAAGTGCCATCTTCTACCACCACTATCGAAACTTTGGGCTTAAAGCTAAAAAATAGATAATTGCTCAGCACGTCTTCAATGTAAGAAATATAAATTGTGGTGGCCGCACTTTTAAGCGGGTCAATTTGTTCTATTAACGTTTTATAGGATTTGATTTTCTTTGTTATAGAAGAAACCTGCTCTATAAGTGAAGTGGATTTGTTGTTGAACGATCGATCGGAAATAATGGTTTGATCCCAATATTTTGCGTCAAAAACCACATTGGAACCGGACACCAAGACATTGATTCCGCTCGTGACCAATTGCTCCTGAATTAATTTTTCAAAATTATTCACATGGTTTTGTCCGATTGCAATAAAAATGTTCATACCTCCAATTCTTTCTTTTTTATTGAACCCTTTCGAAGCCAAAACATCGAGATTCCAGTTATTAAAAAGGCAATTCCCGCGCCATATAGCCCAAAATAGGTGCAAAGGAAATAGGTGGACACCACATTGATTATTCCAGCGATGATCGTTATTTCCAAAATTTTGCGTTCTCGGTGTTTTATGTAAAGATAGGCATGATAAACCAGCGAAATGTTCATTAGGAACATGCCAAAAGTAAGTAAAATTGCAAGTGGCCAAAAATTGGCGAAACTTTCTTTTCCCTGCCAAAGCAAAACAGGGTAAACCACAAGCAAGCTCACGAGCGAAGCAATGAGCGAATGGGAAAAAAGAAGTTTTTTATAGCTTGACAATTTTTGCTTAAAATCCGAAGTAAGCGAACTTTCGATCAGCCCAGGAATTTCATAAGAAACCACCAATGTACTAACATATAGGCTTACAAGCATTGCAAAATTGGAATAAAAAGAAAAGATCCCCGCCGAGGCTTCCCCCAAAATCCCTTCCACAATATACCGGTTGGAATATTCAATGGTTTTCAAAGCCAAAGTGGCCGTATAAAAAACCATGCTGATTTTCAGCCCTTTTAGCAACCAATCTTTTTTGATTTTCATGGAGAAAATAGAAGGGCGTATTTCTCTGCAAAAAACCAGGAACACCAAAAATAGGGCGCCCACATTAAAACCTCCCCATACCATCAACACTGTTTTGAGGGTTATTTCCCAACCCGACCACAAAATCAGCGCGACAATGGATAAAGTCCATCCGGCGACCCGAAAAAACAAAAACCAATTGGCCGATAATACTTTTTTAAAAGCCAACAACAACCTATATATTTCCTGGTGGAAATGTTCCGTGATACAAATCAAGAGGATTAATGGCGTATGGTCCGAAAAATAATCGATTTGCTTGAAGGCCACATATCCTAACATAAAAAAAAGCAGGTAGATTATAAGGTACAAAATAAAAGCAGAACCAATTTTTGAGGCGGTTTCTTTTTTTTTCAAGAGGAGATCCCGGATCATAAAATTATAAAAATCCAGGCCCAATACGAAAATGGAGACGGTAATTGTGGTAGCAATCAAAGTATATACCCCATACACAACTTCGCCGAAATATTTCGACAAAAACACAAAAACCGCAAATTTTGCGGCCATGGCGGCCATCCTAAAAAAAAGGGAGCCGAGCTTGTTGGTTGGAATAGCGCGCAGATTGAATGGCATAAATGGTTTTTCCCTACAAAATTATGGAATTTTTCCGTTCAACGGTGCTTGAAAATCTGGGAGGTTTTTTTCAACGGATATTTTTGTTCCTAAATACTGCCGCAGTCTCTTCGCAACATTCAATACCAGTGCTATGTTAAGCCTATTTCAGCCGGCCCAAACCTCGTTCTTTTTCACCTGTTCTGCGTTAAAAAATACTTCCGTAGCAAGGGCTATGCAACTATTTTTTGCCTTGATCAGATAAAAAATAACGTCGGCTTAACCGTCACAATAGACATAACATAGCACTATCGTCCCAATTATTATTTTTCACAAATCAGCATGGTTCTTCTGTTTTTGTTGTATCCATGCAAATCCGCTACATCCGTGGGTGGCGCGACTCTTGTTATTTTTTTGAAGCCTACCGTTTTAAGCAACGATATCACCGTGAGATAGGAAGGGTACATCGCGATTCCGGCAAGCCCCTGCCGGTTGTCCGCAACATCTTCGTATTTACTGTAATTTAAAAAACCCTTATGCCCGGACAACTCCGTTTCCAATATCAAAATGTGCTTGGTTTTATTGAACAGCATGGACAAAAACCCAAGGTGATCATATAAATGGTACAACAAACCTTGGCAAAGCACCACATCGTAGGTTTCAATTCCTTGGGTAACATCCTTTTGGTTCCAATCTATGGAATTTACAGCTGTTTTTTCCCGCAAAATTGAGAATTGTTCTTCATACTCTTTCCTTCCTTCCAAAACGGTAATCTTATCAAATCCAAAGGGAGCGGCCAAAAAGGAATAATAACCACAAGATCCGGCCAAATCGGCCATGCTGTAATTTTTAAGGTTTTCCAATCCTATATAATTGTATGCCGTGGCCAACATGCGCTGCCTAGTGAAATAGGGCGCACCGTTGAACTGATCGGTAACGGAAATATGGGAATTGTTTTCTTGGCTCCTGAAATAAATTTTAAATCCGGGATCGTTCACGACCTGCCGATTTTTTTCGGTGTTTTCAAGGCTTAAATTTTTAAAAGGGGTTGTTTGCTGTTTTTCAAAACTAGCAGCATCCATACTTTTAAGTTCACCCACCCCCTCGAGCAATTTGTTTTTTACATGCTTTTGCGTGTACGATCTGTAAAGTTCCCTTAAAAAACCTATGTTTTTTGCTTTGTTCCTGAGGATGTTGTTCATTGTTGATTAATGTGTTTAGCATTAACATTTATTTTTATTGCATTGATTGCTCGATATTTTATGCCTTTTCTGAAAGGAATGCGAGCAAATATATTGCAAATCAATAAATTTTCTACATTTGCCTTCAACTTACTAAACTATGTTTTATTTCGGACTTCAAATTATTCTGCTGCTCCTTTTCTTGATCGCATTGGGCACCTTGGTGAAAAACAAATTTCTTCGTTTTTTCGTTGTTTTCGGGGGGGGGGTATTCTTTGTTCTACAATTGGTTTCCCTTGCCTTTAACGGCGGATTGATTAACTACCGTTTTTACGAACAGATCGATTTTGGGAATATTTGGTCGGTAAAAGGTTTTTTCTTGCTTTATATTATACTGTTCATCGGTTTTTTTGTCGCTCTTCTTTTTTTATTGAATTATCTGGTAAAAACGATCAAAAAAAGTAAAATAAAGTCGGCATTTTTGATCGGCACATTGGTCGTGGCGGGCGCCTGCCTTTTTTTGCCCCGCGGCATCGGCGCGAATATTTATGAAATTGCCAAGATCAAATCCGCAAAAACGCGGTCGTTCCACTCGGCTTTGGAACAACTCGGTGTGGCCCCGGAAAAATATGTCCCCGTAGAAGAAATAGAAGCCGAGGCCGGAAAAAACATCATCGTGCTTTCGTTAGAATCTTTGGAACGCGGCTATTTGGGACCATCACTTGAAGAGTTGACGCCCAACCTGAACGCACTTGCAAAAAAACACGCTTTCATCAAAATGGGGCAGCAATACGGCGCGAGCTGGACCTCGGCTTCCATTTACACGATGATTACCGGTGTGCCCGCTTATTTTAAATCTTCGGGCGGTAACACGATTTTTCAGCACACGACCTCCACAAAAATCGGCAATTTGGGCAGTGTTTTGCAGGTGGCCGGGTACGACATGAGCTATTTGATATCAAAAAAGAATTTTGCGGGGATGGGCGATATGCTAAAAACCTTCGGTTTCGAGGTAAAATCGGATGACGATTTTAACCAAAATTATCGGCAAACCCATTGGGGCATCCACGACAAGGACATGTTTGCCGAGCTCAAAAAGGAAATCCTTGTGAAAAAAGGCCAAGGACGTCCTTTTGCGGTATTCCTCTCCACCATTTCGGGGCATTTTCCACACGGAATCTATGACGAACGAATGGAAAGCGTGCTGCCGCCATGCGACAACCCATTGGAATTTATGGCCTCGGCGGTGGATTATTATATCGGCGATCTTTTCGATTTTTTGAAGAAAAACAACTTGTTGGAAAATACCGAAGTTTTTATTTTTCCCGACCACCAATTAATGGGCAGTACGTCCAAAGTCATCGAAAAATTCGCGAAACCGCGCGGGCTTTATGTCATCACCACGGCCGAAAAAAACAAAACCTTGCAAGGCCTCCAAAAACCCATCCTGCAAATGGACCTTCCCCGGATGATCATCAATGGAGCGGGCATCCAAACCAATGCCACTTTTTTATCCGCTTTCATCAAAGGAAACAAATTGGATTATTTGAAAGAACATCGCAGGGAAATGCTGGCTTTGAACGAAGCCGCTTTGGACCGCAACAGCTATCGGGAGGGAATGCGCTTGGAAATAAGCAGCCCGGGAATGCTCGAACTATCCGCACTGGAAAATCCCTTGAAAGAACAATTCAAAATGAACGGGATGTTGAACGAGGTGCTATTTACCGATGACCTGCGTTTTCTTTCGCAAAGGGAAATTCCGCACAACGAAACCAATTATCCGCCGCTGAAAACCGGTTATTACGCTAAAGAAATAAAGCGTGTTTTTGACACTCCAACAAAATATGCCTTGATTTATTCCATCAGCGGCGATTCCATATACGCCTATTTGCAAAAAGGAGATTACATTGGCACAACCCGTAAGGGAAAAGGCGCGGTCACTTTCAGCAAAAACGACATTGCGGCCTTGACAGGTTGGACTATGCTGAAAGAAGGACTTGAAATAAAAGCGGATGAAATTTTTTTGAAAAGCACAGGGTGGGAATCTATTTCGAGCTTCAACCAAAGCCGGATTTATCTGGGGTTCAAGCCCATGCAGGTAAAAAGAGGGATAAACCTCTTGTATGTCGACAATAATAGCTACAAAGTGTTCAATACCGACACCTTTGCCGATGAAGCCGAAACGGAAAAATTTCTTAAAAAATTGGAAAACCTGACCGAAGCGGAAAAATTGGTCGCCATTGTGGTGCACGATGCCTCGATAAAAAAACTAAGCGGTTATTCCGAACAATTGGAAAATTTGGGATTTCCGGAATTGGCCGAATTGGAATATCGCCAACCCTATATCGCGACTTTTCAAAATGGCGCTATCACCGAAATGAGCGGAATTACTTCCCTTCGGGAAAGCATTCCTTTAAAAGAATTTCCAAACCCGGAACTCGAAGCAATAAAACGCGACACCATGCGCTTTATCGCGCACGCGGGCGGGGCCATAAACGGGGAGACCTATACCAATTCGCTGGAAGCCATGAACCTCAGTTATAAAAAAGGTTTCCGACTGTTCGAGTTGGACATCATCAAAACTACGGACGGTGTTTTCGTGGCCGCCCACGACTGGAAACATTGGTCGGGAAAAACCGGTTATGCGGGCAAAATTCCGGTAAGTCTGGAAACGTTCAAAGAAAACCCCATTAAGGATTATACCCCAATGGATATCAACGATATCAACCGATGGTTCAAAAAACACCCCGATGCAATATTGATCACCGACAAAGTGAACGATCCAGAAGCGTTCAGCAAAGTATTTATTGACAAAGACCGTTTGATGATGGAGCTTTTCAGTTTGGAAGCAGCAAAAGAAGCGCAAAAATTGGGCATAAAGGTTTTGCTTTCGGAAAACGTATTGCGGAAATTGGATGGAAAAGAACTCGAAACCTTGCAAAATTTGGGCATTCAGCGTATCGCCATTTCCCGGAGGATCATAAAAGATAATTTGGGCTTGCTCAAAAAATTAAAAAAAGCAGGGATAAAAACCTATGTTTTTCATCTGTACAACCAGTTTGATGAAAATTATGTGCTTACATACGAGATCGATTATATTTATGGGATGTACGCGGACGAGTGGGATTTTGGAGCAATAAAAGAAAAATAAATTATGCTGACTGATTTTCACTCGCTTTCCAAATATTTACTCAAGACAAAATCCATAGAACTGTGTTGACCTACAAGATGTTCCACAAATTCCCTGAAAGCTCCTTCCCCTCCTTTGAGCTTGGTGACATAATCCACTCTGCTTTTGATATAGTCGGGTGCATTTGCCGGGGCGGCCGAAAACCCGACATGGGCAAAAAGCCCTAAATCGTTTAGGTCATCGCCAATAAAGGCCACTTCTTTCAAATCTATTCCGAGTTTTTTGCACAATTCCGTTGCAGTTTCCAATTTGTTCTTTATACCTAAAAAAACAAGTTCGGTATTGAGTTTTTTTGCCCTTCTTTTTACGATCGCTGTGTCTTCGCCGGAGAGTATGGCAAAGGGAATATCCAATATCCTCAAAAACAAAACGCCCGCACTATCGGAGGTGTTGAATTTTTTCCATTCGTTTCCAGTTTGGTCGTAGTACATTCCGCCGTCGGTCCATACGCCATCAATATCCGATATGACAAGTTTTGGCTTCTCCATGTTTATTTTAGATTAGACAAATAGATGATTTCGCCTTTCGGCAAGGCTTTTTTAAGCTTTTTCCCCAAAATCATTTCCCGATTGGCCCATTTTATTCCATCGCCCGGGGAAAGTAGGCATATATCGTTTTCGGTGATCAGATGATTTTTCTCCAAAGCCTTCAAGGTTGCAACGGACCGTTCCAATTTTTCCCGCGCGGCCTTTACCGCATCTTCAACAAAAATATCTTCGGCGCCCAAAGAAAACTCCAAGTTTCTAATGTCCCTTACCATTCGATATATTCCGTCAATTGCAAGGGATCCTGCTTGATCGGTCCCTTTCATTTGCCGGTCGATGGTGATGTGCTTTTCAATAATTTGTGCACCCATGGCCACAGCGGCCAAAGGGGTTGCGATTCCAATGGTATGATCGGAATATCCAATGCAATAATCGGGATAATTTTTTTGAAGGTATTTTATGGTATTTAAATTTACATGCTGGTATTGCGTGGGATATTCGGAAACACAGTGAAGAATGGAAATCTCATCATGAAATTTATTGATCACGGTCAATGCCGTATCCAATTCTTTTTTTCCGGCCATTCCGGTGGAAAGTATCATTGGAATTTTTGTTTCTGCCAAAGCTTCCAATAAAGGAAGGTTTGTCAAGTCACGGGATGCCACTTTGAGTTTGTCGGGGGTGAACAATCTCAGCAGGCTCAAACAATTCACGGCACAAAGGGTTTCCACAAAATCGAGCCCTTTTTTTTTGGCATAGGTATAGCATTCGTGGTGTTGCTCGTCACTTAATTCCAAAAACGCTCTGTGCTCCCCGTAAGTTTTTCCAAAAGAATTTGGGTTGTCATAGATTTTATCCATTTGAGATTTGGATAATTCTTGACTAAGATCACGTTTTGTCAATTTCACGGCATCCATTCTTTTTAGCTCATTGCCAAAAAGTTTGTCGTGAATTGGTCGTGAAACCACATCAATGAGCAATTTGGCCAAATCGACCGAGCCGTTGTGGTTTTGCCCAATTTCCCCGATGATATAGGTGTTTTTCATTATTTTTCGTTTCTTTCTATTTGATTTTGCATGCGGCACATCCAGTCATAGTTGCTGCTCACAAATTTTACGATTTCTTTTGTCCCGGAGATTCCCTTTTCTTGGCTTTTGGCATAAATTTCTTTTGTGATTTCAAAATCCTCTTGAGTGTCAACTGTCAAACGAATATCGAAAATTTCCACTTCACTTGGAATTCGTATGAATTTTAATTTGAAACCATTCTTTTTTTCATAGATGAAATTGGTGACATGTTCCAAATAAATGGGGCTTTCTGTTTGATGCCGAACCTTTTTGAGAGCATTTAAAGAAACCCCTTCTGCCCAAAATCCGAAATGGGTTTTTATGGAGGGTTTTCCGTCAGAGGTACAAAAAGCCAAGTAGTCAAGCTGGGCGTGGTCAAATTTTTCGATCAATATTTGTAGCGCTTTCATATCCAAAAAAGGATTGTCGGCACAAATCCGTATTATTTTGGAAATTTTGTGTTTTTCTGCGGCTTTTATAAAACGCTCCAACACATTTTTTTCACTCCCCCTAAAAACCTTGATTTTTTCTTTTTTGCCTAGTTCTGCTATGGTCGTATCATTTTCTTCTTCGGTTGTGGCAAGAACAATAGGAATGCTTGGAAAATGAATTTTTAATTTTTGAATGAGCAATTCTAAAATACCTTTTCCATTATAAAAGGGCAAAATCATTTTTTTGGGAAGTCTTGTCGAACCTATCCTCGCTTGAACAATAAATGCCATCATATCTATTCATTTTTACCATGCACATGAAAGCCGCTATTTTTCCTTTGCGATATGTTTCAACTTTTTATAGCTGAAAATCGCAAAAAACACCCCACAGAACAACAATACCAATAAAAACGGATATACTATTTTTTTGCTTATCCTAATAGTTTCCAAGTCCACAATATTGTAACTTCCGCTTACTTTTTTAATGATTTCGGATTGGTCGATTTGTTGTTTTTGCAATTCCAAACGTTCGTTCAACAACTCCTGTTTCCGCTTTAAAAAATCGTACAATTCCCCGCTGGCATTTATAAAAACAGGGGAGTCGGCTTTTTGTGCGAGGGAAGCGGCCATGGATTTCAAAATGGAATCTATTTCAGCTACGGTCTCTGTATTTTCCGAAATTTGAATTTGGGTGTTTTTCTGCGCCACCGCTTGGTATTTTTTAAAATGTTGATTGTCGTTGAAGCTTTTTAAGATTGCCCCAATTATTTCTTTGGAATTTTCACCCTTTATGACAAATGTTATCCGGTGATATTTGTAATTTTTGCTGGTGATCGATTCTTCCAAAAATTCTTTCATATCCTGGTTTTCCGAAAGTGTTTTGAAAATGTCGATGTTTTCTTTTGATTTGGAAACAAACCGATAAACGTCGATAATGGGTTCAATTTTCACTTCTTGCAAAGATTTGAAATGGGGGCCTATTGCCGTTTTCAGGTAATCTTCATCCTTTAAGCTTATTTTTGCGTTGAGCGCATCCACCTTGGCATAGAGGTAATCCGTGCTTTCAAAATTCGGGACAACGATCACTTCATTGATATAATTTTCTTTGGAATAATTGTCCACATAATATCCCAATCCAAAACCGATCACGATCAATACAACAATGATGATAATGTATTTTATAAAAAAAGCAATGATTAGAAAAAGTGCTTTTACGCATTTTTTTAAAAAACGCCCGATTCTATTGAACAAATAGCCCAAATCTACTTCTTCCGAGGGGTGTTTCGAAAAGTTATCCATATTCAACGCTTTAATTTAGTTTTTACTTTAGCAAAAAAACAAATGTAAGTATGTTTTGCAACTTTTGCGTGTTTCAAAAATAGTATTTCAACCAACCAAAAAATACGGGTTCAATAAATTTTCTTTGTTGTACCGCAAAGGTTGTTGGTCTTCGTTGTTGATCACTTCTATTTCCAACCCGCGCAAAACGGCGTGTGCCGCAGCGGTATCCCATTCCATCGTGGGTGCGAAACGCGGATAAATATCGGCTTTGCTTTCGGCGATCAGCATAAATTTCAGCGAACTTCCCATGGAAACGGTCTCGGCTTTTTCAAATTGATCGATAAAATTTTTGGTGTCCTCGTTCAAATGCGAACGCGACGCCACGATTCGCACAACACCGGTTTCGTTTTTGATGTGTTTCAATTCTTGTTCGCGGCCCGCGTTTATGGTCAAATAGGCACCGTGGCCTTTTCCTCCGAAATACAATTTATCCAACACCGGTGCGTACACCACGCCCAAAACCGGTTCGTTTTGGTGGATCAAGGCAATGTTCACCGTAAATTCCCCATTTTTCTTGATGAATTCCTTGGTGCCGTCCAGAGGGTCCACCATCCAAAAATACGCCCAATTTTTGCGTTCTTCGAACGGAATGTCCCTTCCTTCTTCCGACAAAATCGGGAATTCGGTTTTTTCCAAATATTTTACAATTGCTTGGTGTGCGGCGGTGTCGGCTCGGGTCAACGGACTTTCGTCGCCTTTCAGTTCCACGTTGAAATCGTCGGAATTATAGATTTCCAAAATCGCCATCCCGGCTTCGCGGGCGGCTTCGATGATCAAAGGGAGGTGGGTTTTTATGTTCATTTGGTTGGATATGAGATTTTAGATGTGAGACTTGAGGTATCAGTATTGAGATTTTGGTTTGTGATTTGGTGCTTGTGATTTGCTATTTGGAATTTTGTAGGTTATGCAAACTCTCTTTCCAATCGATCAATGAAACGCCTAAATTTTCGGCGGCTTTTCGAGAATTCAATACGCTGTGTTCCGGGCGTTTGGCAATGGTTTTGTAGGCATTGCTTTTTTGCAAATTGACTTGGTTCAAAAGCCCTTCATTTTTTAAAACTGCTTCCGCAAACCCGTGCCATGTGGTTTCGCCGGTGTTGGCGTAATGGTACAAGCCATAGTTTTCGTTTTCGTCGGAAATCAATTGCAGCACGGCTTTTGCCAAATCGTTCGCATTGGTTGGCGTTCCGGTTTGTTCGGTGGTGATTTTCAGTTTGGCTCCTTCTTCTTCGGATTTCCGCAAAATGGTTTTGTAAAAATTATGCCCAAACTCCGAATACAACCACGAGGTCCGAAAAATAAAATACCGCTCCAAAATTTGTTGGATTTCTTGTTCGCCTTTCAACTTGGAAGCGCCGTACACGTTGATCGGATTGGGTGAATCGCTTTCCAGGTATGGCGAATCTTTTTCCCCATCAAAAACATAATCGGTTGAAAAATGGATCAAAACAGTGTTGTTTTTTTTGCAAATTTTCGCCAAATCCTTCACCGCTTCCGCATTGATCAAAAAAGCTTTTTCAATTTCGGTTTCGGCTTGTTCCACCTTGGTGTAGGCGGCACAATTGATGCAAACATCGATGGCATTTTCTTCAAAAAAACGCTCGGTCGCCACCGATGAGGTGATGTCCAATTCTTCTGATGAAGAGAACAAAAAATTCAAATGATCAAAATCGGCGGCATGTTTTTGAAAACAGCGGCCGAGTTGTCCGTTTGCTCCTGTGATGAGTATATTCCCGTCCCCAATATTTTTTGGGCAGGAATCTTTTTCTCCATTCTTCATATTTTCAAAAAAACCTTAATTTTTTGATTCAAAAGATTCCTGCCTTCGCAGGAATTCTTCAAAATCCGGCAAAACCGCATCTTTTTCCGAAAGAATCACTTGATCCAATGGGTAATTCCAGTCAATATTCAGCACCTCATCGTTGAAAATAATCCCCGATTCAGCAGCTTTGTCGTAATAATTATCGCATTTGTACGCAAAAATCGCGGTTTCGGAAAGCGTGACGAACCCATGTGCGAACCCACGCGGAATGAACAATTGATGGTTGTTTTCGCCGCTCAAAACAACACGGTAGGTTTTTCCGAAGCTGGGCGAATTTTTCCGCACATCGACCACCACGTCCAAAATCTCGCCTTGAATTACGCGCACCAATTTCGCCTGGGCCATTTTTCCCAATTGCAAATGCAATCCCCGCAAGGCGCCTTTTTTGGAAGAGGATTGGTTGTCTTGCACAAAATCGATCTCCAACCCGGTGGCTTTTTGAAATTCACGATGGTTGTAACTTTCAAAAAAACTGCCGCGGTCGTCTTTCATCACGCGCGGTTTGAGGAGCAGGCAATCTTGTAAAGGGGTTTTTTCAACGGTCATTAATTCTACTGTTTTATGTCAGACTGAGCGCAGTCGAAGTCCGGTTGAGATCAACTTCAATCCTCAACGATCAAATTTGCCTTGTCGGATTTTTTCCCTTCATATTTTTCTAGGTACCAACGCACGGTTTTTTCGATGCCCGATTCGAAATTTTCGTTCGCTTTCCAACCGAGTTCGTCTTCGATTTTCGAAGCGTCGATGGCGTAGCGAAAATCGTGGCCCGGGCGGTCTTTTACGAACCCGATCAATTCCTCGTGCGATCTTCCGTTGGAACGCGGGTGGATTTCGTCCAAAATGGCACAGATTTTTTTGGCGATATAGATGTTTTCGCGTTCGTTTTTGCCACCGATGTTGTAGGTTTCGCCCAATTTCCCTTCGCTCATCGCCAGTTCGATGCCTTTGCAGTGATCGAGTACGTACAACCAATCGCGAACGTTTTTTCCGTCGCCATAAATGGGAATGTCCTCTTCGTGGATCGCCTTTCGAATAATGGTCGGGATCAATTTTTCATCGTGTTGCAACGGACCGTAATTGTTGGAACAATTGGTCGTGACCACCGGCATTCCGTAGGTGTGAAAATAGCTGCGCACCACAAAATCGGAAGAAGCTTTGGAAGCGGAATACGGGCTATTTGGTGCATACGGGGTGTTTTCGGTGAACAAGCCTTCTTTCCCCAAAGTTCCATACACCTCATCGGTGGAAACGTGCAAAAACCGAGCATTTTTAAATTCTTCTTTTAGTTCAAAAGGCGCGTTCATCCATAATTTATAGGCGTTTTGAGCCAAATTGAACGTCCCGGTGATGTTGGTTTCAATAAATTCCGACGGATTGGAAATGGAGTTGTCCACATGCGATTCCGCGGCAAAATGAAACACTTTTTCAAATTGATGCTTTTGGAACAAATCGGCCAAAAATGCTTTGTTGCAAATATCGCCGTTGACAAAGGTGTAATTTTCGGCATCGGAAACTTCGATGTTTCCCAAATTGCCGGCATAAGTGAGTTTGTCCAAATTGAACACGTGCTGATCGGGATATTTTTGGACGTAATAATTCACAAAATTGGAACCGATAAACCCGGCGCCGCCGGTGATCAAAACTTTTTTCATTCTTCTATACTTTTTGTTTTTTAGTGCTGTGGATTTAGTATTAGGTTAAGCCAAAACCTACGCAAAATCCAATGCGTCTTTTGCATCATTTCAGCTTTAACTTAACACTAGGATGATTTTTCTTTCCATCGTTAAAAATTTGTTCCACTATTTTCTCCGTGATCAAATAAGTTGGTTTCACCCCTGCTGTTCCCAAACCTCCCGAAGCCAAAGTGCTGCCGGTTTCCAACGGATTGTCACTGGCGTAATAGGCATAGCGCACCTCCACTTTTGGGTGAATGTTTCCGCGCAATCTTGAAGCTGCCTGAATCGCTTTTTGATAATGTGCGCCTTCCATTTCCAACCCGATCACGTTCCAAGTCGATTCGTGAAAGAAACGCAAAATATCTTTGTTTTGCAACGAAGTTCCCAAAACCGTGATCATCGGCCCTTGAACCACATGGACGCCCGATTCGTCAAAATGTTTTTTCTTTAACTTGTTTTTGAACGGATAATTGTCCGCGGTGCCTTCAAATAAATGCGCCGTCGGAATCATGATATCGCCTTTTTTTCCGTCCAAAATTCCCGCTTTCCCCATAATGGAAATGGATTTTACATCCATAAACAATTGTTCGCCGCCCAAATTGTAGGGTTTCAGCAACTCGTCCATGGTTTCGTAGGCCTGTTCGCCAAAAGCATAATCCATCACAATAATGACCGGTGCATTTTCGGATTTTGGTGAAAAACGTTCGTCCGGATGTTCCAATTTGGCGGTGTCGAAAATTTGAACATCGATGTTGGCCCCGCTTTTATCATCAATGAAAATCATTCCGCGATCCAAAGCGGTTTTCGTGACTTTGTTGCGCAATTTTCCATTGGCATTGTCGCTCAAAGCTTCATAAATTTTTCCGATGGGTTTTTTGGAAAGTTCTGTTTTTAAAGCGATCGGCGCGTACAAGGTGTTCATCACCGAATGCATATTGGCACTGATGATATGGACCGGCCGGTTGTACAAACCAGCCTTCGCCAAGGCTTGTTTGATGTTGTCTGCCCAAATTTCGCCGTGAATGTGATGCCCCAAACGTTCGCGCAAAACGGGACTGAACGTAATGGTCCTTTTTTTGTTTTCCAAAGTTTCTTCGAGGGCCAGTTTCCCCAAATAATAAACGATGTGCAAAAAGCGCTCGTTGTTTTCAGTAACGCTGAACAAGGGGTAAAACCCGGAAACTTCCTCAAAAGTCCTCCCCAAAATATTCGCCGTGTGCGTGATGGCCACTTCGCGTTCGGCGCGTGTCAATTCTTCTTGTTTTAAAATTGTTTGCTCCAATTTTTGCCAATCGCGGGTCGTGTTTTTTCCTTCGTCGATCACTACGCGCCGCATAATTTTGTGCGATTCCATGTAAAGGAAAGTCAAATGCGTTAGGATATCGTATATTTCGGAGCGCCCACGGGTAATTTCGATGTTCATTTGTTCTTCATCGATACGGTAGCAATTCCGGCGGCGTTTCGGTGGAACGATCGGCACGAAATGCGAATTGGCATAACCTTCGTTGCTGGTCAAATTGATGAACTGGCATTCTTCGATGCCTTTTGGCAAACGGTCAATGACGTACAACAAACCCGCCAATTCCACTTTTTCTTCCGCAACGGCACCGTAAATTTCGGGGCGGAGCACCAACAACGCATCGCGAAGGGTTTCGCCCGAAATGCCCATGGGTTTGTAGAACCCGCGGTTGAAAAGGTGGCGCATAGTAATGTAAATACGCTCAATTGCACCGGAACTTTCTTGTGCGCGGGTGCGGTTTTGGTATTTTGGCTTGTTCATATTAACCGGTAAAGATACGGTATTTTGTCTGTTTTTATGAATTTTGTGTTTTGTGAAGAGCGACTTTACCGAACAAAAGGCGAAAGCGCATCCGCAATTTTCCGGTCGTTGGAGAGTCGTGGCAATTTGTTTTGCCCGCCCAATTTTCCGATGGATTTCATGTATTCGCGAAACCCGTTTTTTTCCACCAAAGTCACCTTTGCTTTTTGCAAAATATTCCCTTGGATCAAATCAAAATAATACGCGTTTTGTTCTTGCAAATAGCGATCGAGTTTTTCGGAAAAACGATTCATATCTTTCGGTTTATTTTCAAACTCGATGAACCATTCGTGATAGGGCAAGCCTTCTTTTGGGGTAGTTTGTGGCGCAACGGTGAATTCATTGATGCGCACGTTTTCTTCTTCGCAGGTTTTTTGCATCGCGCGCTCCACTTCACTGCCGATCACATGTTCGCCAAAGGCGGAAATAAAATGTTCGATGCGACCCGAAACAATGATTTTGTGCGGCTTCAAAGAAGTAAACTGTACCGTGTCCCCCAAATTATAGCCCCAAAGCCCCGCGTTGGTGGAAACGATCATCACATAATTGATCCCGATTTCCACTTCGCCAATGGGGTGGCGTTTGGGGTTTTTGTCGAAAAACTCATCGGCTTTTACAAATTCGTAATAAATTCCCGAATTGAGCAACAATAACATTCCACGCTCGTTTTGTTGGTCTTGGAAAGCAAAAAAACCTTCGGAAGCGGGGTAAAGCTCGATGCTGTCCACTTTCCGGCCGATGAGGTTTTCGAATTTTGCACGGTAAGGTTCAAAATTGACCCCACCGTAAATGAACAGGTTGAAATTTTCAAAAACCTCGCCGATGTTTTTCCCGGTTTTTTCTTGAATGCGTTCAAAATACATTTGCACCCAAGACGGAATTCCACTAATGACCGTCATGTTTTCCGGCAGGGTTTCTTCCACAATTTTTTCCACTTTGGTTTCCCAATCTTCGATGCAGTTGGTTTTCCAACTTGGCATGCGGTTTTTTTGCAAATAGGCGGGGACATAATGCGCCACGATTCCGGAGAGCCGGCCATAGCCGATGCCGTTTTTTTTGTCCATTTCGGGACTTCCTTGCAAAAAGATCATTTTTCCGTTCACGAAATCCGCTTTTTGGGTTTCGGCGATGTAGCACAAAATAGCGTTGCGGGCAGCTTTGATGTGTTCCGGCATCGAAGCTTTGGTCAGCGGAATAAACTTTGCGCCGCTGGTGGTGCCGGAAGTTTTGGCGAAATACAAAGGTTTTCCCGGCCAAAGCACATTTTTTTTACCACCGAGTATTTTTTCGATGTATGGCTTCAATTGCTCATAATCACGGATGGGGACATTTTTGGAAAACCCGGAAGCGGAACGGATAGTTGCGAAACCGTGGTCTTTTCCGAAATCGGTGTTTTTTGCTTTGGAAATAAGGTCGCGCAACACTTTTTCTTGTGTTTTCACAGGGTTCTTCGCCCATCGGTCCATTCTTTTCCGAACGGTTTTGGCGAGTTTTTTTGCTGCGAAAGGTTTTAGAAACATAGGTGCGCAATTATTCGAACGAAATAAAATCGGTCGGGTTCATCGGGTAGCCGTCGCTCCACAATTCGAAATGCAAATGCGGGCCGGTTGTGAACTCGCCCGTGTTGCCCACAATGGCGATTACTTCGCCGGCTTTCACCATTTCGCCTTGTTCTTTGACCAGCGAAGCGTTGTGTTTGTAAACGGAAATCAGGCCATAACTGTGTTCCAAAATAATGACATAGCCGGTTTCGGCCGTCCATTCGGAAAAAATCACCGTTCCGTCCGCCACCGCTTTTACCGGGGCGTTTTTGTCGGTGACCACATCGACCGCGTAATGCTTGTTTTCCAAATCGAATTTTTGTGAAACAAAGCCTTTTACGGGCGGAAAAAGGGTGAAATCGGTTTGCGAAACCGCAATTCCCAATAAATTGTACTTATCTTCTTGGGCCACTTTTTCGCGCAACAGCGAGTCCGCTTCGGAAGGTGAAAGGTCCACTTTGGAAGGGTCGAACGAGGGCACGGCCGAAACCGAATCTTTTTCTGCTCCTTTTGGCAGGACATTTCCCGTGAGCATTTTTTGAATCGACGTCAAATATTGTTTGTTTTCGCGAAGTTCGTTTTCCAACGAATCGGCACGATAGGTCAGCTCCACTGTTTTTCGGCGCATTTCGGTGGAGGCGTAACCGGGGATGTATTCGCGCAAGGGCGTGAAAGCGATCAAAACCGTGGTGCCGATGATCAAAATGATCACCGAAAGCGAAACCAGCACGAACACATTGAGCCGGGTCAACTTGAATGAAACCCGCTCTTCGAACGTGTCTTCGTTCAAAATCACCAAGCGGTATTTGTGAAACAGTTTTTTTGTTTCGAATTTTCGGCGCTTTTTGGGGCTTTTTTTTTCGCTCATCCTTTTTCGATCTATCGGCAAATATAAAACAAAGTTGATTTTTAATGGGCAAGCTTCGCTTTAAGATGGGAAAAATCCAAAAACCGAATTTTTAAGGATTTAAACTTTTGGCTCTATGTTGTTTTGGGTGGGTGGTTTTTCTTCTACCCTAGCCCTAAAGGAAAGAAAAATCACTTATAAACTACAAAGCAGTAAAATTCTGCGCCCTTTAGGGAACGGGGGAGAACAGAATTTTACGTCTAAAAATCCTAAACATTTTTATTTGCCCACTATATTCAACATAGCGCCAAACTTTCACTGAAAAAACCGCACGTGGGTTTTATACGTTTATTAACAGGGAAAAGGAGCGCAATAAAGATAAATTACTAACTTTGTAAAAATTTTTAAACAATGATTTCACAAAATATATTTTTAGGTGCTTTTGGCTGGACGGAAATCGCTATTATCGCCGTGGTTATTTTATTGTTGTTCGGGGGCAAGAAAATTCCAGAATTGATGAGAGGCCTTGGTGGCGGATTGAAAGAATTCAAAAAAGCATCGAGCGACGACGAAAAGGAACCGGCGAAGCCCGAAGAAAAAACCACAAGCGAAACTCCGCTGGAAGATTCCAAGACTAAAACCACTTCTTCCGAAAAGAAATAATTTTTTTCCTTTGGCATAAATGACAGGAACAAAAATTCCTTTTTCCTTTTTCGGAACGATCAACAATTAGAACGGCCCAAATTTTAGGGTCGTTTTTTGCTCAACATTTTTCCGACCAAACCCTTATGTCCGCGACACATACTGGTTTAGTTTTTCTATCTTTGTTCCTTATTTTCACCAAAAATTTATGACAACGGAAAAACCGCTCAATTTCATCGAGCAAATCATAGAAGAAGATTTAAAAACCGGGTACGCCAAAGACCAATTGAAATTCCGTTTTCCACCGGAACCCAATGGCTATTTGCACATTGGCCACGCTTCGGCGATTTGCTTGAATTTCGGGCTGGGCGAAAAATACAACGCGCCCGTCAATCTGCGTTTTGACGATACCAACCCCATCAAAGAAGAACAAGCTTTTGTCGAAGCCATCAAAAAAGACGTGGAATGGCTTGGTTTTTCGTGGGAAAAAGAATGTTTCGCTTCCGATTATTTTCAACAATTGTACGATTGGGCGGTGGAATTGATCAAAAACGGCGATGCGTATGTGGACAGCCAAACTTCCGAAGCCATCGCCAACCAAAAAGGAACGCCCACCGAACCCGGAAAAGCGAGCCCGTACCGTAACCGATCGGTCGAAGAAAATTTGGAGTTGTTCGAAGCCATGAAAAACGGCGAAACCCCCGAAGGCAAAGATGTGCTCCGTGCAAAAATCGATATGGCCTCGCCGAATATGCTGATGCGCGACCCCGTGATGTACCGTTGTTTGCACAAAAACCATCACCGCACCAATGCTTCTTGGAAAATTTATCCGCTATACGATTGGGCGCACGGCGAAAGTGATTTCATCGAACAGGTTTCCCACTCATTCTGCACCTTGGAATTTTTGCCGCACCGCGAATTGTACAATTGGTTTTTGGAAAAAGTGGCTTCCCCGGAAGCATTCAAACCCAAACAACGTGAATTTGCCCGCAGAAATTTAAGCCATACGGTCGTCAGTAAAAGAAAACTGGCACGATTGGTCGAAAAAAATATCGTGGATTCATGGGACGACCCGCGGATGCCCACCATTTCCGGATTGCGCCGAAGGGGCTACACGCCCAATTCCATCAAACGTTTTGCAGAATCGATCGGCGTGGGGAAACGCGAAAACCTGATCGACGTGGCACATTTGGAATTCTGTGCGCGAGAAGATCTGAACAAAACCGCACCACGCGTAATGGCAGTGTTGGATCCGGTGAAATTGATTATTGACAATTACGAAGGAGAAGAAGAGTGGCTGGAAGCGGAAAACAACCCGGAAGACGAAACTGCCGGAAGCCGAAAATTGCCTTTTTCGAAAGAATTGTACATCGAACGTGAAGATTTTAAAGAAGAAGCCAACCGCAAATTTTTCCGGTTGACTTTGGGGAAAGAAGTCCGTTTGAAAAACGCGTACATCATTAAAGGAGAAAGCGTAAAAAAAGATGAAAAC
>DASSWG010000162.1:0-8314 GCA_035705295.1 Flavobacteriaceae bacterium | reverse complement strand
CGCAAATAAAAGCCCCACTGCCCTTAATTTTAAGGCAATGAGGTCTTTCTTTGCAATAGCTATAGAAAACAATTTGCTCATTCGGTAAAGTTAACCAAAATTGAGCATACCTGTGGGAAGGTTTTGCGGAACGACACGAGCACACGAGCGGGACACTCGCGCTAGCGAGGGGGGACGCTCGCGCTAGCGAGGGTAGTGCTCTTAGTTCATTGAAAAATCTGTTATTCTTTTTTCCTTTTGTGTCCAAGGAATATGATGCACATTGTAGTTATCTAACGCTATTATAACATCACTTGACACTTCTTTTTCAAAGTCGTTATAAATAACATAATTTGAAGTTTTGGTATCTCTTGTTTGTGATATGTCATTGAAAGCCATAATAGCATTTAAAACACTGTTCTTTTTTGGTGAGTTAACTGTTTTTATCAGTCTTTCGGGTTTGGTTCGGGTTTGAGGGATTAAGAAATCTATATTATGGTCAAATCCACTTTTGCCTGTTAATTTAATGTCTTTAGAGAAATAAATATCATTGCTCCGCAAAAATAATTCTACATCTTCTTTGAAAAGTGAAGTAACACTTTCTTGCGATAGATTAAACATATCATTTACAGCTAATATAGCTTGTATTAAATAATGTTTTTTTTGGCCTAAATTTGATTTGTTCGCTGGAACAAATAATTCATCGCTTTGATTGATGTTGATACCAAAGCCGTTTAATGAAGTTTTGAGAATATTTTCTCTTTTTGGTGTATTTATTTCCATTCCCGACATCCGTAAATCGGCTATTGTATATCCATTATCGGTTAATACAAAATTATCTCCCTTTTTGACAAGATAAATATTTAAATGGTCATTGTGGCGGTCAAGAAAAGGAGTTGAAATAGAACAAATGTCGTTTCCCTCGATTGATTTTACGAGCGTATTGTCCTTAATCCATTTTAAGTATTCTTGTATGATTAATTCACAATTCATTTAAAACATCGGTATTTCTATTGTCGGCCTTTTGGTAACATTGCAAAATTGCAATAATTTATCGAGAACTTCATCAATCGAATTAGTGTCATTGATATTTAATTCTGAAACGGGAAATGCAAATTTATCATTAAAGCCTTCACGAAAAATGTGAACGTGGGGACCATCAAAACTTACACCATCTGGATTAGTATGACGTCCTCCATTATCATATCTTAAAAGGATAATGCTTTGTCGATATCTTTTATTGTATGTGTATCGTGTTAGTTCAAAACTACCTCGGTAAAAATCGAGGAGAAATATATTTTTGCTACTAATGGCTTTAATTTCTCGAGTCCAATTTATGGGAGGTGGACTTAATTCCAAAGGATTAATTAAGTCAGAAAATACTTTTTCTTCTTTAATTATTGTATTAAAATCAGATTGTGTTATTGACATATTCGTTTTTTTCGCATTACGCCCAAATCCTTTTTACGTCAACTCCTCACATCAAAACCAAGCCCCCCAAGGAATAATAGCCAAAATTGCGATCAAAGCCAAGGTGTAAAAAATGGAAAGCGTTTTGAATTTTTGGGCCGAGGCCAATTTCTTTTTGTGTTTGGAATAACCAATGGTGATCAAAATCACCGCGATGATCATCAATAAAGGATGTTCCAAATTGTACAAGCGCAAGCTGTCGTTTTTCATGATGAGCCCAATGTCGTTTCCGCTGAACCATTGGATTCTTGGAGAAACAAAGAACAAAATCAATCCAATGAGCAATTGCAGGTGCGAGCAAATGAGCGCGAACAATGAAATCCGGAAATCGCGCGAAGCGTATTGCCTTTTTCCGATTGCGCCGGTGAGCGCGTTCAAGGTTGCCAAAACAACGACCAAAACGACCAAGTAAGCCCAGTAGGAATGCAAATGTTGAAGAGCGGTGTACATAAGTTTTGTTTTTTAGAAAAGGTAAAGATAGTTTTTTTGCACAAAAAAACCGCCCCCAAGTCGGAGACGGTTTTAAAATTCATCGGGTTAGTTGATTTAAAAATTCACGCGTACCGAAGCGTTCCAAGTTCTTCCAAACCCGAAAAACACGCGGTTGTTGACAGCGATTCCTTCATAGGTTTGGTCGCCGGGTTGCACGGCATTGTTGGTGTCGGATTCGGAAATATAAGTTTCGTCCAACACGTTGTTAACGTTCAACCGGAAATCGATGGTGTTGTTGTTCAAAAAGTCCAATTCCAAGCTGTACGACAAACCGGCGTCGAGCAGGCCATAACTGGGAAGTTCAATCACCCCTTCCGGGCCAATATCGGTCGCTTCAAAAGCTGCGTAGAGGTTATCGGCATAGCGATAATCGGCATCGACGCTCAAATTTTCAAGAATATTGAATTGCGCACCGAGGCTTGCGGTCAATTGAGCGGCATCACCCACTTTTATTCCATCGAGTTCCAATACCGCGGGATCCACTTGTTCCCCGGTGTACGGGTTGGAAACAGGTTCTTGGTTGTCGTTGAAATAAGCCGCGCGTACATCACCGGCGTATTCCCAATTGCCCACAGAAAGCATTCCCCTTAAGGAAAAATAATCGTTGAAACGGTAGCTTCCGTCAAATTCCAAGCCCATGTGAACTTGCTTGATGCCTAGCAAATTGGCCACTCCGCGTATTTCGGTGACTTCAGTGGGATTGCTCGGGTTGGTAAACTCGAAAGTTTCGGAAACGGATGCAAAACGGTCGGCCCAACTGGTTCGGTAGAGGTTCACATTTGCGTTAAATTTGCTACTGGTATATCCATATCCTATTTCGGTACCGATAACTTTTTCGTTTTGCAAATTGGGGTTGAGGGTGTTCGAAAAGTTGATGAAAACCGCATCGAACAAGGGTTGTTTGGAATAATAGCCCGCATTGACGAACACGTTGTGGTTTTCGTCGATGTTATAGTTCACGCCCCCTTTTATGTTGCCGCCCAAAATGTTTTCAAAATCCGTTTTTTCCGGTGGGGCAACATTGAAAAATTCTTCCCTGGCAAAACCTTGGTTCGAAAGCGACCCTTGCACAAAAGCGGAAATGCTGCCGTTCGAATACTCCAATTGGCCGAAAACCCCCGCCCAATTCACATAGGCCGTGTTGTAGTAATCGATTTTTTCTTCGTCGTCGATACTTTCAAAAACCCACCAAGGCTGGCCTGCGGAATATTCTTCAAAAAACAACGGATTTCCTGGGTTGTTCAAATTTCCGGTTTCTTGGTAGGCGTCGGCGCCCAACAAATCGTTCACGCGGCGATAGTGGTACCCTTTGTATTTTCGCAGGTCGATTCCCACATCCAAGGTCAAAGTTTCAGAAAGTTCGATTCCCAAATTGGAGATGATTCCGTACCAGTTGTGCGAGTTCATCGATGCCCTTCGGGTAATACCGTTGGTGTCCTCACCATTTGGGTTTCCGTTTCCGGCGTTTACGTACAAACCGTCAATGGGTTGGCGAACCGTTGGGCTGAAATCCGGCACCAAACCACCGCTATTGTAGGTCACAATATCATCGACACGTATCAAGCCGTTGCTGGTCCGTGGCAATTGAAATTGTCGTTGACCATTTATTTCACCGATTTCGCCGGTTCCACCTCCACGCCCGAAAGAAGCGTACAGGCTGGTGTTCAAAGTCATGGTTTTGCTAAATTCCGATTCCCAGTTCAAACTCAAAACCGGTTTGTGGTAAAAATTCTTTCGGAAAGAATATTCTTCCCCGTTCAAATAGCCCCAATCTTCATTGTATTTTATATTCGGTTCGCCGTCTTCGCCATATTGCAGGTAGGTTTCTATGGAACTCGCCCGGCTGCGTTGATGGTGCCATTGCGGGGCCCCCGTAACGGTGAATTCCAAACTGTTGGCGTCGTTGATTTGGTAGCCCAAGGCCAAAAAGTAGTTGAACCCTTCAAATTTGGTTCCGTCCACATAGCCATCGCCCGCGGTACGGCTGAAAAGTGCGGAAGCGCTCAATCCGCTTTCCAACAAACCGGTGGAGTAGGAGGCCACGGTTTTAAGGTAGCCGTCGTTTCCAAAGCCGGCGCTAACAAAACCACCTTCTTTTTTCAAGGAACTTCGGGTAACAATGTTGATGGTTCCCCCAACAGAAGAAACCGCCAATTTGGAAGATCCCAAACCGCGTTGGACTTGAATGGCTGCGGCCACATCGCTCAATCCGGCCCAGTTGCTCCAGTAAACGATTCCGTTTTCCATGTCGTTGATGGGAATCCCGTTGATCATAACCGCGGAATTTCTCGTATCAAAACCACGAATGGTCACCCTGGAGTCTCCATATCCACCTCCTTGTTTGGTGGCGTAGATGGAAGGCGTGGTGTTCAAGATTTCCGGAAACTCCTGCGAGCCCAGTTTTTGCTGAATGGTTTCTGCACGGATTGTGGAAACCGCAACGGGTGTTTCCCGGTTTTTGGCAATATCGATCACCCCGGTGATCACCACTTCGCCCAATGCGCTCGCACTGGTTTCCAAGGTAATTTCACCCAGATCAAGGCTTCCGTTGGTAAGGCTAAAAGGGATGGTTTGTGTTTTGTAACCCACGTACGAAATTTCGATTTCGCCGCTTTCCGAACTCACCTGAAGTTCAAAATTTCCATCAAAATCCGTAATGGTTCCATTGGAGGTGCCCACTTCGGTCACATTGGCGCCGGGAAGCCCGCCCTGTAATTCAGGATCGATGACTTTTCCCGTAATAATTCCTTGGGCAAATATTGCGCTCGAAAACAACAACATTGCAATAACTGGGATTTTTTTCATGAGTAGCTAATTTTAGATTTGAATGGTACAAAAGAACGCATCTAAAATAGCCCATGGTTTAATTTATTATTAACAAAACATGGATTTTTTATTAAATAGTTTTAAACAATTGTAGATAATTGTAAATACTACGTTTTATTTTCCTAAATGATTGCGGATCAAATTTATAGTAAAGTAGCGGGAAGGGTTTTGAATTCAACGGAATCCAATTCTCTTTTTAATGGGGCAATTTTTTCCTTGAATTCGGGCAACAATTCTTCAGCAAGTGGTTTGGAACTGGGAAGATCTTGTTTGTAGGGGTCCACTTGGCGACCGTTCACCCAAAAACGATAGCAAACGTGCGGGCCGGTCGCGAGGCCGGTACTTCCAACATAACCAATAATATCGCCTTGTTTCACATACTCGCCACGGCTAACGGCGCGTTTGGACATGTGCAAATATTGGGTGGTGTATTTCGAATTGTGCCTGATTTTCACATATTTCCCGTTCCCGCTGGTGTACCCGGAAACAATGACCCGCCCGTTCGCCGTGCTCCAAATAGGCGTGCCCGTGGGTGCAGCATAATCGGTTCCTTTGTGGGACCGCCAGGTTTTCAATACCGGATGGTACCTGCTTTTTTGATAACGGGAGGAAATTCGGGTAAAATCAACCGGGGCTTTCAAGAAAAAACTTTGCAACGCACCTCCGTTTTGGTCGTAATATTGATCGGAACCGCTGATGCTGTCTTTTCCAAATTGGAACGCGTAAAAGGTTTCGTCGTTGTGCACAAAAACGGCCGCTTCTATGTTTTTTATACCTGCGTAAACGGTGTCATTGATGTATTTTTCGTTGTAGATCAATTTGAATTGATCGCCTTTTTGCAGCCGGAAAAAGTCAATTTTCCAACGATAAATATCTGCCATCATATCCGAAAGAACAATCCCAAGGCCTTCGTTGTCCATCGCGCCCGACAAGGATGAGGTGATAATGCCGGAAGCGGTTTTGTGTTTTATGGTGACCGGTTTTTGTCCTTTGTATGCAGCAACATTTTCACCGAGGGAAACAACCGTATATTCAATAGGATTGCTTTCGTACACAAAAATTTCCGGAAGCTTTAGGGAATCTTTGGACCTCAAAATCGTGTATGCTTTTCCGACAACCAGCAAACGCGGGTCGAAAGTCTCTGTCACGGTTTTCGTGATTTCAAAAACTTTTCCGGCATCCACCCCATATTGATTCATGATTTCGCCAAAACTATCACCGGGTTTCACAGTATCACGGATTACCTGATAATCGTTCAACACAAACCCATATTGTTTTTGGACCGGTTCTTTTTCTTGCGTTTTGGCAATAAAATTTTCTTCTTTTGCTTCTTCTTGGCAGGAAACAAATCCGAGCATCAATAGAAGTGTTAGTAAATAGGGTATCTTTTTCAAGATGAAAAGGTTTTCAGCGATTAATTTGAATGGCTTTTTTGGTTCTGTATTGTTTCAAGCCTGCCTTGCCGGTAGGTAAAATAATGATGTTTAATTTCTTGCGGCGGCCGCAAAGTTCCTCGCTGCGTATCGCTGTGAAACCGTTGTGCTCGTTGCGTGAAATTCATTACGGGAATTAACCCACTATATTCAACATAGAGCCTCTTTTTTATTCCAAATCCAACGGAATTGATTTTAAAATTTTCACAAAACTAATTTTTTTATTGCGAAAAGTCAAAACTTTACTGTGAAAGGTTTTCAATTTTGCTCAACAATTATTTCAAAAGGATGCTTCAAACCTTTGAAAGCAGCAAGGTCCGCTTCCAACGAACCCACCGCCAATTCGGCTTTTATTTTAATGGGAATGTGGTTTTTATCGGCGCTGATCCAAAAAGTCAGACTTTCTTTTTCTTTAAAAACCCGTCCTGCTTGGACAAATGGCCTAAATTTTAAGCAAGCGATTTTTCCAAATTCGGTATTGATCGTTTCCCTTCCCAAAAATTTTGATACGAATTTGTAGTTTTCATTGTCGAAAAACATGTTCGTTACAATTTCATCCCCTTTTTGAAACTGCTTTCCTTGGATTTCGTTCCTTAAAAAATAGAAAGCGGACAACATATCCTGAACCTTGTTTTTGATGGTGAAAATTTCCGCGGTGTTTTTTATCCTATTGGTGACCACAGCTTTGTTGTTCGCTTGATCAAAATCGATCATGTTGTTTTTTTCGTAGCCCCCTTCGTTGATTTTTCGGATGAAACGCATCGGGAGCCCGGTTTCTTTATTGATATAGCTTTCGTAAGTGTCGTCCACCTCAAAAAACAAATCCAATAAGCCGGTGGATTCACCATGGCCGATCACATGATAAACGGGATGGCCGCGAAAATTTTCTTCTTTGACCTCCAATGTGGCAAAACTGGCATTGAACCAACCGTAATGTATTCGGAATTTAAGCCATTCGCCGTCTTCAAAGGCTTTTGGCGCCTGCGAAAAAACCATAAGGTTGGTGAAGAACATAAAAAGAAAGAAGGTCTTTTTCATTTTTAAAAATTTTGGGGCAATCTGTGAACATGATAACAATATCTGTTCCAAAGGTATTTGAAACAAAAAACCCCACCAAATGAATGATGGGGTTTAATGCTTATTAACCAACTAAAACTTAAATTATGAAAAAAACTTATTTAGTTTTACACCCTCGGGAACCACCCCGAAAATGCAGTGCAAAAATAATTCAAGTTTGAAATATTCGCAATGACAATATCAACTTTAACTATAAATTTATCAAATAATCAATAATTGAATAAAACACTGATTATTTTTAAGTATTTAATTGTTATTTATAGGGTTCCTCGTAAATTTTGTTCGCGTTCGATTGCTTCAAAAAGGGCTTTGAAGTTTCCTTTTCCAAAAGATTGTGCCCCTTTTCGCTGAATGATCTCAAAAAACATGGTCGGACGGTCCAAAACCGGCTTGGTGAAAATTTGCAACAAATAACCTTCGTCGTCGCTGTCGATCAAAATATTGAGCTTTTTCAAGGGTGCCAGATCTTCATCAATTTCACCCACGCGGTCCAACACTGTGTCGTAATAGGTTTCGGGAACGTTCAAAAATTCGACCCCGCGTTCTTGCAAAGCAGTGACGGTTTCGATAATGTTGTCGGTCGCTACGGCAATGTGCTGCACCCCGGCGCCGTGGTAAAAATCAATGTATTCTTCAATTTGCGATTTCTTTTTTCCTTCCGCCGGTTCGTTGATGGGGAATTTGATGCGCCCATTTCCGTTGCTCATCACTTTGCTCATCAAAGCAGTGTAATCGGTGGAAATATCTTTGTCGTCAAAAGAGATCAATTGTGCGAAGCCCATCACTTTTGCGTAAAACTCGCACCATTGGTTCATTTCGTTCCAGCCGACGTTCCCGACCATGTGGTCGATGTATTTTAGGCCGACGGGCTTGGATTTCTTTTCACGATTTATGGCTTGGTAACCCGGCAAAAACGGTCCGTCATATGCGCTGCGTTCCACAAAAAGGTGGATGGTTTCCCCGTAGGTGTGGATTCCGGAAATAATGGCTTTTCCGTTTTCATCTTCCATTTCATAGGGTTCGCAATAGGATTTTGC
>DASSWG010000161.1:0-2847 GCA_035705295.1 Flavobacteriaceae bacterium | reverse complement strand
AAAAGTTTGCAAATATAACAATTAAGTTTTCTTTAACCGGATTTATGGGGATTTTGTGTTCCGTATGATAAAACAATTTCAAGGGTGATTTATTGCTTTTTGGAACGATTATCTTTGTGACGGGATTTTTTTTGGGAAAAGGTGGCAGATTCAAATTAAAGTTTGCCTTGAGGGAATTTTTAGAACTAAAAAAACCATTGATCTCTTAGGGTTTAATTTTCCGAGACTTGCCTCTTTTTTTGGAATTTGGTGCTTGGAATTTTGGATTTTAATACCTCGTGGGCTTGCCCAGAGCTAGTTTATTTTCAGTGCTTTTTGTTCCGCTTGTCCTCGCCCCAAAGCATTTTTTTTCGCAAGGTTTTGATGAAACTTGAGCCTTCCAACAACACCAAACTGATTTTGAACGGGGCTTTTTTTACTGTGATCACGGTTTCTTTGCCAAAAGTGGCGGTTTTTGAATCCATGGACAACAAATAATCGTCCTCGCGTCCGGAAACTTTTAGGGTCAAAACCGTGTCATCGGGTATCACCAATGGGCGAACGTTCAGATTGTGCGGGGCGATCGGGGTGATGACAAAAGCATTGGTTTTGGGCGAAATAATCGGGCCGCCGCAACTCAACGAATAACTGGTGGAGCCCGTAGGGGTTGCCAAAATAACGCCATCGGCCCAATATGCGGTCAAATATTCACCGTTCAGCCAAACATCGACCGTGAGCATGGAAGTGGAATTTTTTCGGCTCACCGCAATTTCGTTCAACGCAAAATTGATTTCTTGGATTTTTTCGTTTTCGGGCGAGGTTTCCACGCTCAACAAGGTGCGTTTGACGAGCGAATATTTTTTGTGAAGAATGGCCGAAATGGCCGCTTTGATCTCTGTTTTGTGAATGGTGGCCAAAAAACCGAAACGGCCGGTATTGATACCGACGATTGGAATGTTCAGGTCGCGAATATAGGTGGCGGTTTTCAAAATGGTGCCATCGCCGCCAATGCTGAAAAACAAGTCGTACGAATTGTCCAATTCCTCAAAAGTGCTGAAATGCGAATATTCGTCGGGGATAGCTTTGTTTTGGCGGATGAGTTCCAAAAAATGTTCCTCAAAAACCACTTCAATTTTTGCCTCGTGGAGCGCGTCGAGCAGTTCTTGAATATATTCACCGGAATCTTCGTGGTAAAACTGGCCGTAAATTCCTACTTTCATCTGTTTGTTTATTGTTTTTGGAAGGTATATTGAAACATTTTAAAACCGATCACCCATTCCCCGATTTCCGATCACCAATCACCAATCCCCAATTTTCAGAAATCAAATATCCAGGTATTTTTCCAAATAATCCGAACGTTCTTTTAAATTTTCTTGAAAACGGTCTTCTTGGTGGTCGCTCACAATTTGGTACCCGTACCTTCTGAACGATTGTATGATTTCGTTCATTCCCGAAGAAGCAATTTTTAGGGTGATCTGTGCCATTTCTTGTTCGATTTTGCTAATAAAAACCCCCAAGAGTTTTCCTTCGTTCGATTCTACAATTTGGGAGATTTCGCTGAACGAAAAATCCGTGAAGCCTTTTCCGACCACTAAAATTCCTCCAGGTTCGCTCAAAAAAGGAACTTCGTTGAAAACCCCGAGCACATCGTTCAGTTCCACATAGCCCAAATAATGGCCTTCATCGTTCAAAACAGGCATCAGCGTGGTGCGGTTTTGGGCAAATACCTCCAAAACGCTCAGCCACGAATCTTTTTCGCGGACAAAAAATGTTTCAAAAGCATAACGATAATCCCCTAAAGTTTTGTCTTTTTCAAAACAACGGGCGTCGTTTTCGGCAATGCAGCCCAAAAAAGCAGCGTCCGTTCCAACGGGAATGTGCGAATGGGGCAACTCGTTGAACAAGGTTTGCAGGTCCCCGATCTTTTTGTCCACAGATTGAAGGGGAAAATCGTTGATGATGTAGGGCGCAATGGTCATGTTTTTGTTTTTTCTGAACGATGTTCAAAATTAAAACGCGATAAGGTCGTACTTTTGTACTTCAAATGTACGGAGAATGACGAAACTTAGTGTTAATATAAACAAAATTGCCACCTTGCGAAACGCACGTGGTGGCAACGAGCCCAATTTGGTGGAAGCCGCAAAAAAAATTCAAGGTTTTGGTGCGCAAGGAATCACCGTTCATCCCAGGCCCGATGAGCGGCATATAAAATATCAAGATGTTTCGGATTTATTGCCGGTCATTTCCACGGAATTCAACATTGAAGGAAACCCAACCCCAAAATTCATTGATTTGGTGCTGAAAAACAAACCTGCACAAGTTACTTTGGTTCCCGATGCGGTCGATGCGGTTACCTCAAACGCGGGCTGGAACACGCTTGAACACCGAAGTTTTTTATCGGAAATCATTCAAGAATTCAAACGCCACCAAATTCGCACCTCCATTTTTGTGGACCCGGAGAAAAAAATGGTGGAAGCGGCCAAAAAAACGGGAACGGACCGCATTGAATTGTATACCGAAAGTTATGCGGAAGGTTTTTCCAAAGGGGACAAAAACGCGATCGGCGCCTATGTTGAAGCTGCGGAAATTGCCAACAAATTGGGCTTAGGGATCAATGCCGGGCACGATTTATCCTTGCAAAACATCCGGTTTTTCAAAGAAAACATTCCGGGCTTGTTGGAAGTTTCCATCGGCCACGCGTTGATTTCGGAAGCCCTTTACGACGGTTTGGAAACCGTGATCGCAAATTATTTGGAATTGTTGAGGTAGAACGCAGATTACGCTGAATCAAAAAGATTCCGCGGATTAAAATATCGACTTTAAAAATCACACTCCGTTTAAAGCGCTCAAATCACTTAATTATCATCC
>DASSWG010000160.1:0-19028 GCA_035705295.1 Flavobacteriaceae bacterium | reverse complement strand
GCCCCACGGCTTGCCCCGGTTACCACGGCAATTTTGGATTGTAAATTCATTTTAGCTTTCGTTTTCGATATCCATTTCTTCCAGGGCAATGGCCGAGTGAGCATAGGCTCCTCCCGCCCGCATTTCGGAGGCCACCCAAATGGCTTCCATTAATTCCTCATTGCTGGCGCCTTTCCGTTTGGCGATTTTGGTGTGCCCTTGAATGCAATACGGGCATTGGGTAACGTGCGCCACGGCCACGGCAATGATTTGTTTGGTTTTTTCGTCCAACGCCCCCGCCTTGAAAACGGCTTTGCTGAAATTGCGGAAAGCTTCCGTGGTTTCGGGCGCCAATGCGGCACGTTTTTTCGACATTTCGGGAGTTGCCGGCGGGAATAATTCTTTGTTATGGCTCATTTTTTCTTTGTTTTATAGGATTAGGTCAATAGGTGAATTCTCTGTCCCGGTTCGCATTGCGCGTTTTGATTTTAATTAATTCGCACTGTTTTTCCAAGCTTCCATTTTTTCCGTTGCAATGGAATCTATTTTTGTGGAAGTTTTTTTGATCAACGAATCGATTTCTTTAAGTTGTTTCGTTTCTGCACCGATTATTGAATCCATGGTTTCTATTTTTTTGATTCCACTGTCCAATTTGGTGTTTATCTGTTCTACTTGTTCGTTTAAATCATTGAGCTTTTTCCTAGCCTTTTCTCTTGATTCCTGACAAGAAACGAACAGTATGCCCGTTATAAAAATAATAGCGTATTTTGATATTGATTTCATTTTTTTCATTTTTTGATTATTTATTAGGATTCTTGAATTCGATTTTCTTAAAACTTTTCTATGTTTTCCAAACATTGGAAGTTGGTAAAAGTCAATCTCAATGGGGAACTTTCGTTCGTTTTTTGCTGTTTTGCGCAAAGATAAACCAAACAAAAGCAAAAAGCCCCAATGCAAATATGGTGTCGCCGATTACCCGCAACCATTTCAAAGTGTTCATTAGCGGTTCTTGCATAAACTCTGCGGAACGGGCGTACCACATTCCTTCGTTTACGCTTGCTACGGCTTGTAGCACACCAATAGGCAACAAGCTCAAAATCAGCATCAGCATCAATCCGATATTGGTGGCCCAAAAAGCGAAACCGATGAGCTTGTCGTTCCATTTTTTGTCGCGATAGAGGCTTCGCAATACGAACAATATCAATCCCATTCCCAAAATTCCGTAAACCCCGAACAAAGCTCCGTGCGCGTGGGCCGCGGTGGTGTTCAAGCCTTGAATATAGTACAAAGCGATTGGCGGATTGATGATGAATCCCAATATTCCAGCGCCGAAAAAGTTCCAAAAGGCCATCGCGATCAGGCAATAAATCGGCCATTTGTAGTCTTTTAGCCATTTGGTGGCAGTGCTCAAACGATAGTTGTGGTAAGCTTCAAAACCGATCAGCACCAACGGCACCACTTCCAATGCACTGAAAGTTGCCCCGATGGCCAAAACAGAAGTGGGCGTTCCGCTGAAATACAAGTGGTGGAACGTTCCCAAAATCCCACCGGACAGAAAAACCACGGTTGAAAAAATCACGGCCAAGGTAGCGGTTTTGGTGTGCAAAAGCCCCAAACGGACAAACAAGAAGGCGGAAACAACAGTTGCAAAAACCTCAAAAAAGCCTTCCACCCATAAATGCACTACCCACCAACGCCAATATTCGGCGATAGCAAGGTTGGTTTGCCGGCCCCACATCAACCCGGCGCCGTAAAAAAGCGCAATGGCTGCGGAAGCGATGATGAACATCGTCAACAAACCTTTTTCCGAGGTTTTTTTCCTGAAAATGGGAATGAGTGGCCGGACCATCAATGTAAGCCAAACAAACAGGCCAATGAACAAAAACCACTGCCAAAACCTACCCAAATCGACGTATTCATAGCCTTGATGCCCAAACCAAAAATTGGTTTCCAACCCGAGTTTTTGCATCACGCCCATCCATTGCCCGGCCATGGAGCCAAAAACGATAATCAAAATACAGATGAACAGGAAATTCACCCCCAATTTCTGAAATTTTGGGTCTTTTCCAGACAGTGAAGGCGCGATGTAAAG
The DNA here is from genome assembly GCA_035705295.1 of Flavobacteriaceae bacterium. Taxonomy (GTDB): domain Bacteria; phylum Bacteroidota; class Bacteroidia; order Flavobacteriales; family Flavobacteriaceae; genus DASSWG01. Next base: position 16,957 of record DASSWG010000160.1, on the reverse strand, counting down.
TCCGGTGGCCAGCCAGGCGGTGGCAATCCATAAAATCCCCAGTTGCACGTGCCATGTCCGGGAAATGGAATAAGGGAGGATTTTGGAAAGATCAAACCCGTAAAACGCGTCGCCTTCCACGCCATAATGTGCCGTGACCACGCCAAAGGTCATTTGGATCAGAACGAGAAAAGCCACCACCCAAATGTATTTTTTCACGGCCAGCATCGAGGGCGTGATTTTTTGCTGCATCAGCGGGTCTTCCACCGGCGATTCCGGCTCCTCTTCTTTGGTGCGGGCATGGTAAAATACCATTATGCCAATGCCTATCAAAAGCAAAATAATGCTCACACCGGTCCAAATCAGTAAACTGCCGGTGGCTACGTTTCCCACCAATTTATCAGGCGGCCAGTTATGTGTATAAGTGATATTTTCTCCGGGACGTTCGGTAACGCAAGCCCAAGAAGCCCAAAAGAAAAAACTGCTCATTTGGCGCATCCGGGTTTCACTTTTGATCGAGTTTTTTGGAATGGCATAATTTGCCCGCAGCTCGTCCAATTCGGGATTCTCCATAAAAAGGCCTTGGTAATATTCGTTCAAATGCTCGAATGCTTCTGCACGAATCGGGGAAATGCTTATCACACCGGTTTCCGGATTGTAATTGTTTTCCCGAAGCATTTCCTGAAGGCGGCTTTTCAGGGCTGCCCGGTTTTCATTGTCCAATTCCGTATACGATTTTCCAAAATCCCTTTCCGACCATTTATTGAGGATAAACAAAGCTTCGCGGTGGATGTAATCGGCGGTCCAATCGGGGGCCAGATAAGCGCCGTGGCCCCAAATGGAACCCACTTCCTGCCCGCCCATACTTTGCCATACATTTTGCCCGTCTTTGATGTCTTGGCCTTCAATGATGGTTTGACCTTCCGAACTGACGATTTTGGTTGGTAATGGCGGGGCTTTTTGATAAATTTCATATCCGAAATATAGCAAAACGGCAAACGAAATACCCGTAACGAGGGCAAAGGCGATCCAAAGTTTTTTTTCACGTTTCATAATGGTTGGTTTTTAGGTGGTTATGTCAATGCACTTTCTCAACTTGAAACTATTTTTAGTCCAACAATCGAAGCGATCAAGGTTGTGATAAAAAACAATCTCCAAAAAGTCGCGGGTTCTTTAAATAACAGTATCCCGATCAATACCGTTCCCACGGCGCCAATTCCCGTCCATACCGCATAAGCGGTTCCTATGGGCAATTGTTGGGCTGCTTTTACGAGAAGAAACATACTTATAGCCAAGCAAACCAAAAATCCAATGTACCAATAAATTGTTTCAACCCCTGTGGTTTCTTTGGCTTTTCCAAGACACGCGGCAAAAGCGACTTCAAATAATCCTGCTATGACCAATAGGATCCAATTCATTTTATTTTGTGTTTTTATCGGGGTCTTTTCTATCCTCACATCCAAAATTCATCATCGGTATTTTCCACAAATTTTCCCCCTAAATGTAAGCTTTCTATGCTTTCCATTTCTTCGGCACTACAATATTTTTGTATTTCCCGAAAAAGCACCCGCTCTTCAAAACGAACGTGCGACACCAATTCTTCTTCGATCAGGCTCAAGGATTTTTCGACATTTTGGTCGTCCGTAAAAAGCCGTTTCAATCGGCGGTGTTCGGAAAGTGCTTTTTTTACCAGTTCGTGTTCTTTTCCCAATATAGGAAAGATGTATTTTTCTTCCAGTTTGAAATGGGGGAGTATGTGCGTTTCAAAAAACCAATCGGTATATTTTTTGATCCGTTCAAAATCGATTCCCTTGGAAATACCGGCACGAATTTTCCAACACAACAACAAATTATGGTGATGTTCCCGACTGAACGGTTTTAAAAATTCCTGTCTTTTTATCGGCATGGCATTGTTTTTAAACTTTGCGAAATAAACCGGTTCAAAATTCTCAATTTTTGGTCGGTTGATGCCCGCATTTTTGACATGGTTGAATCTCGGATTCTTTCAGTTTTATCCCGTCCACATGCTTTTTGGCAAATTTCTGTATCAGCATATAACGGTCCTTATGGTTGTTCACATCTATTTGTTTATCTTCGAACACCTTGCGTATTTTATGGTCGTACTCTCCATAGCCCCAACACAAGGGGCATTGTCCCTCGGGGGTTTTGCCCTTTGTTTCGTGTTTGGGTTTCTTGAAAAAATCGAGTAAATTGTGAATTAGGTCCATGTTGTTCTTTTTTTAATTATAAACCTTCGGAAAAGTTTCTACTTTCGCAATTATTCTTAAACCATTAAGGAATTAAGGTTCATTAAGATAGCCTTAATTTTTCTTCACTCCTTAATTCTTTGTTTTATTGGTCTCAAATTCAGTTGAAAAACCTTTCAGGATTACTCCTTCAAAAATTTCCGCAGCACATACTGAAGGATTCCTTCATTTTGATAGTAATCCACTTCAATGGGCGAATCCAATCGGGCGATTACCTGAAATTCGGTTTTCTTGCCGGCTTCATCTTCTGCGGTAACGGTCAATTCCTTTTTGGGCGTCAAGCCTTCCGAAATTCCTTTTATGGTAAATTTCTCCTTTCCGCTTAGGCCCAAACTTTCGGCATTTTCACCCTCTTTATATTGCAAGGGCAACACGCCAAGTCCCACCAAATTGCTGCGGTGGATGCGTTCATAGCTGTCGGCTATCACGGCTTTTACGCCCAACAAATAGGTTCCTTTTGCGGCCCAATCGCGCGAGGAACCACTTCCGTAATCTTTTCCGGTGAGCACCACCAAAGGCGTATTGTCCGCTTTGTATTTTTCGGCGGCTTCAAATACGCTCATTTCTTCGCCGGAAGGCAAATAAGTGGTATAGCCGCCTTCCTTTCGGGCCAGTTTGTTCTTGATGCGCACGTTGGCAAAAGTACCGCGGGTCATTACCTCATCGTTCCCCCGGCGCGAACCGTAGGAGTTGAAATTCTTTTTCTCCACACCACGGGAAATCAGGTATTTTCCGGCAGCGGAATTTTCAGCAAAACTTCCCGCGGGCGAAATATGGTCGGTGGTAATGCTATCGCCCAATACGAGCAGCGCACGCGCCCCTTCGATATCCCGAAAAGCCGGTGGGTTTTCGGAAATATTTTCAAAAAACGGCGCTTCTTTGATATAGGTGGAATTATCGTCCCATTGGTACAATTTGTCTTCTGGAACTTCCAAATTGCGCCAAATTTCGTTGCCCTTAAAAATTTCCCCGTAATTTTTGGCAAAATCTTTTGGGGTGAGCACCTCGGCCATAATTTCGTTGATTTCATCATTGGAAGGCCAAATATCTTTTAGATATACCGGTTCGTCATTGCGGTCATAAGCAAGTGGCTCTTGGGTCAAATCAATATCCACCCGTCCGGCCAGCGCATAAGCAACCACGAGCATTGGCGACATCAAAAAATTCATTTTCACCTGTGGATGGATGCGCGCCTCGAAATTCCGGTTTCCGGAAAGTACCGAAGCCACGACCAAATCGTGTTCTTCCACGGCTTTGGCTATTTGTGGTGGTAAAGGTCCCGAGTTTCCGATGCAAGAGGTGCAACCATAACCGACCAAGTGAAATTCCAATGCTTCCAAATCCTTCAATAAATCGGCTTTTTTCAGGTAATCGGTCACTACTTTGGAACCCGGGGCCAAGGAGGTTTTAACCCAAGGTTTTACATCAATTCCCCGTTCGCGGGCTTTTTGGGCCACCAATCCGGCGCCAATCATCACGTACGGATTGGAAGTATTGGTGCACGATGTGATAGCGGCAATGGCAATGGCTCCATCGGAGAGCATATATTTTTGTGTTCCATCGGAAATCCATACCGTTTTTAGGCCGTCTTTTTCGGCCACTTCAATTTCCATATTCCGTTGTCTGGAATGGGGTTCGTGCACGGGTTGACTTCCGCCTTCCGCCTTCCATCGGCTTAAAACTTCTTCCCGGTTTTCGGGTTTTATATAGGTTCTGCCAAAAGATTCGTCCAACAAATCGATGAATTTTTCTTTGAAATTGCTCAAAGCGATTTTGTCCTGTGGCCGTTTTGGTCCGGCCACACTCGGTTCTACCGAACTTAAATCCAGTTCGAGCACATCGGTATATTCAATTTTGTCCTCTTCCTCGCGCCACAGCATATTTTGTTTGCAATAGGTTTCCACCAAATCGATTTGTTCCTCGGAGCGGTTGCTTTTCCGCATATAGTCCAAGGTTTTATCGTCGATGGGGAAATAAGTAATGGTGCAACCAAATTCGGGCGACATATTCCCGATGGTGGCACGGTCGGGAACGGACAGATTTTCCAGGCCAGGCCCAAAAACCTCCACGAATTTACCCACCACGCCATATTCCCGCAATAATTTGGCAATGGTCAGCACCAAATCGGTGGCAGTGGTTCCCAAGGGCAATTTTCCGGTAAGTTTCAATCCGATGACTTCGGGCGCGATAAAGTAAACGGGTTGCCCCAAAATGGCGGCTTCGGCTTCAATTCCGCCCACGCCCCAGGCCACCACACCAATTCCGTTCACCATTGGCGTATGGCTGTCGGTTCCGACCAACGTATCCGGAAAAACTTCGCCATCGCGCTCAATCACGCCTTTGGAAAGGTATTCCAAATTCACTTGGTGGCAAATCCCCATTCCTGGTGGCACCACACTAAAATTTTTAAAGGATTTTTGCCCCCATTTTAAAAACCGGTAGCGTTCGTTGTTTCGTTTGTACTCCTCATCAATATTTCTTTCGTAGGCATATTTCGACCCAAAATAATCCACCTGTACCGAATGATCCACCACCAAATCCACGGGAATAAGCGGATTGATGGCTTCCGGGTCTTTTCCCTTTCGGGCCACTTCCGCACGAAGCGAAGCAATATCCACCACCGCCGGAACACCCGTGAAATCCTGCATCAACACCCGGGCGGGTTTGAAAGGAACATCCTTATCGGAACCTTTTGGGTTCCAGTTCAGAAGGGTTTCTATGTGTTCTTCGGTCACAGAAAAACCATCGAAATTCCTTAGAACGTTCTCCAACAAAATACGGATGGAAAAAGGCAGTTTTTTGATGTCATTTCCTTGATTTTGCAAATCGGCAAGGCTGTAATAATCAAAATTTCCTTTTTTGGTCTTCAAGGATTTTTTAATGCGGTAAAGATTTTCTGGTGTGGCCATAATTTGTGGTTTTTTGCGTTAAAAGATTTTCAACCCGTAACTTTTCCAAAGTTTGAAACTTTGGAAAAGTTGTTTTACCCCTCCAGAGAGGCCTCCAAGCTAATATCCAAATTCAAGGCTTTGCTTACCGGGCATCCGGCTTTTGCTTTTTCGGCACATTCCATAAAGGTTTCCTTATCGATACCCGGTATTTTGGCTTTCAAAGTAAGATGGGAACCGGTAAGTTCGAGCTTGTCGGCATCCATATTCACTTCTGCTTTTACTTGCAGGGAATCGGGCGTATGGCCAGCTTCGCCCAAAATAAGGCTTAAGGCCATCGCAAAACATCCGGCGTGCGCGGCCGCAATCAACTCATCGGGATTGGTTCCTTTTTCGTCCCCAAACCGTGTATTGAAAGAGTAAGGGGTGTTGTCCAAAACGCCACTTTTAGTGCTGATTTTTCCGTTTCCTTCTTTTAGTGAGCCGTTCCAAACGGCATTTGCTGTACGTTTCATAATTTGATGTTTAAAAAAAAATTACTAATTGTTTTATTCTAGGTTTTCTTTCAACACTTCTTTCAGCACCATTGCCTGGTTCATTTTTTCATCTTTTGCGCCGTACAAAAGCGTCAGGGTTTTTTCTTTGGAAATTTTCGCGATTTCTTTCATGTCGGCTTTGTGTTTTTCGAGTTCTTTTTTATAGCGCTTTTTGAATTCATCGAAACGTTCTTCTTTGTGGTCGAACCATTTTCGCAATTCGGTGGAAGGAGCAATTTCTTTGTTCCAATCGTCCAGTTTTGCGTCCTCTTTTGATACGCCCCGCGGCCATACCCGGTCCACCAACAACCGATGGCCATCGTTTTTGGCGGGATCTTCGTACACGCGTTTTGTTTTGATTTTGCTCATTATGCAAATTGTTTTGATCGCTCTTTTTCCAGTTCCATCGCTTCCGGAAACAAAATGTTGTTTTCCAAATGGATGTGTTCATGCAAATCGTCTTCAAATTCTTTCAACAACGCAAATGCGGTCCGATAGGTGTTGCACGCATCGGCGGGCGGGGTGTAATTGCCACTAAGTTCGGCAATTTTTTGGAAACGGGCGCCTTCCGTATCGTGTTCTTCCATCATTTTTTGAATGGGATTTGCCACGGAAGCTTTGGCGGTTTCTTTTTCCTCGGGTTTATTGGCAACGAGTTTTCTGATAAGCGGAAACAAAATCAATTCTTCCTTTTTCATATGGGCCGAAAGTTCGCCGGCCGTTTCGTTGAAAAGGTTTTGAATTTCTTCCAGTTCAGAATGTTTATCCCCGTGCACCTGCTCGATTTTTGCCAAATATTCCTTCAACACCGGAATTTGTTGCTCCACATAACGGTGGTGTTTTTTCTCCACATAATCGGCCAACAAATCCAAAGGCCACGAACGAAAATCGGGGCCTCCGCTGCTTGTGTTTTCCTGTGCTTTTTTGAGTTCCTGCAACACATTTTCGGCATCCAAGTTTTTTTCGCGACAAGCTTCTTCAATGCTGCGGTTTCCGTGGCAGCAAAAATCGATGTGGTGGTTTTTGAAAACCTGAGCGGTGCGGTAATCGGTGGCGACCAATTCGCCTATATTTTGATTTTTGGTGAGTTCCATAGTGTGATGATTTTAAATAAGTTTATAAAAATTCGATTTCTGAAGATTTTTGCATCAATGCAAAAGCCTCAAAATCTTCCAACAACAAAAGCGAATGCGGTTTCCCTGCGGGAATAATGTGCAATTCGTTTTCGTGGAGTTCTTGTTCTTCCCCATCGATTTTCAGCAGGGCCTTCCCTTTTTTTATCATTACCACAGCTTCTTTCGTGCTGATATGCTCGGGCATTTCCATTCCTTTTTTTCCGCTCACGCTAAAGGTTTTGAATTCCGCTCCCATTTTTAGCGGATTCATACTGGGTCTTTCCATTGTAGTTTCCATAATCATTGTATTTAAAGATTAATTTTTCCGGTGTGGTCTTCGCCCCAAGTTTTCAGTTCTTCTTCGCTCCACAATGCAGGGAAAAATTTGCGTTGCTGATATTTGGGGTGCAAATATTTTTTCCATTCCGAACCGCCGGTAGCGGCTTTATTTTCTCCTTTTTTGTCCAAATAATATTGTGCGGTATTCAAGTGCACCAACGGCCAATCGATGTTGTAAACTTTGTCGAAGGCCTTCATTTTTTCGAGCAGTTTTTCCGAAGGATTTTCTAATTGAAGGATTTTGTCTTCCAAAGTGTTGCCTTCCACTTCTTTTGCCAGGCAGATAAAACTTTCGAGGTATTTCTCTTCAAAAAGGCGAAGGGTCAAGGATTTTTTGCCCGTTTTCCGGTCGAAGCCGGCATCTTTCCAATAGATATTTTCGAAATAATCTTCTGTGGAAGGATTTTTGGGCAGACGCTTTTTACCGTGTGCGTTCACCAAATTTTCCAAACGGGTACAATAAATTTCGATATACCGGAATTGCGCGCTTTGAAACCCGCTTGCCGGCGCCAAGGTGGCCCGAAAGGTGTTGTAGTCGTCGTAATCCATCCCAACGGTCATCACATCGTAGGAAGTGATCAGCATATCGGTATAGCGGTTGATGCGGTTGATTTTTTCGATGAGGAAAGCTTCGGAAAGTTTCTCCCTTGCAACAATTTGTTTGATCTCGTGAAGTACGAGTTTTAGGGTCAGTTCCACGATTTGGTGGTACATTATGAAAATTTCCTCGTCCTTGAAATGGGTGCGCGGTTTTTGCAGCGAAAGCAGCGTGTCCACTTCCACGTAATCCCAATAGGTAATCGGTTTTGCGTGCAACAGGCCTTTTAGATAGGTTTCCGGGTTTTCGCCCAAAGTTTGGTATTTCTTTTCGATATGGGAAAGCAGGTCGTTCATATTGTTTTTTTATAAAGTTTTGTTCCAAAGAGGAATAAGGCGATGACTTTTATTATTTCAAAGCCCACGTAAATAAAATGTAAATTGGACTCCGGCGGGTTTTGACCGTTGATTACAGCAGTAGCGCGTTCATCGAGTTCTGGCAACAACCAAATGCTTTGCAACAAAAGCAAGGTGACCGCCAATAAATAGTACAATTCGCTTTTAGTGAACAATTTTTGTTTTGAAAGCAGGAAATTGGCGCCAATTACGGCCGTAAAAACCCATTCCATTAAATTCAATGCACCAAAAACCAGTTGCCCGACCCCCAATCCGAGCGGTATGGTAATTCCCGGGGCTTGAAATTTTAACCAGGCTTCCATAAAACTGATGGACAACACAAAACCCAACCATAAAAACACGGCTGTTTGAGCGACCGGATAATTTACTTTCAGGTTCATAACAGCGGTTTTTTGTCGGTGCCTTGGTAATATTCCAGTTTGAATTGAAACATTTCAGCCATTTTTTCGGAGCGCCATTTGGCATCGTCGGCGATTTTTCCGGTGAAATGTTCATCCAAAGTTTCTTGAAACAATTTCAACCACTGATCGAAGTGTTCTTTTTTAATGGGCAATTTTGAATGGGGCATAAACGGACTGCCACGGTAGCTTCTTTTGTACAACAAAACCGTTTCCCAGAACCGGTACAATTTTTCTAAATGTTCCGGCCATTTGTCTTTGATGACCCCGTTGAAGATGGGACCGATCAATTCGTCTTCGCGCGCTTTGGCATAGAAGGTATCGACCAACAATTGAATGTCTTTCCGGGTTTCAATATCTTTTTTTTCCAGTTCCATAGCATCAATTTTTCAAACAAAGGATTTGTAAAAATCCGGTGTCCAGTACATTATAAAATAAAATAAACCGAACGCAATAAAAGCAATGAGCAGGGCCCAGACCCAAGCAGGAATGGCTTTTGGGGTTTCCGAACCTCGGATTATAAACGAATCGTTGGTTTCGCTTCCGTAGGCGTTTATTGTGATCGGGGTTTGCGTGTCGATTACCTCGTTGTCTTTTAATCCCAAAATGGAAATTGCGGGCCCGTTGCGCACTTCAAAAGGAACGGTGCGTATTCCTTCCACCCCGCTTGAAGATTTTGCCACAATTTTCAGTTGATGCTTACCATCCGGGATTTTGGTGGTGTCCAGCACAAATTTCACGGGGGGCGCGAATTCGGCAAAAGGCTTTGGTTCGTCGTCCAAATAAACCTTGATTACCCTTTTATCTTGCTGCGTTTCAGTTTTCATCCAGTACAATATTTTTAATATGGTCCGGTTGTCCTTCTTTGGGTTTTACCAAGAATTTTATCGCCAAAAACAAGGAAAGCCCGACCGTGATCACTGCCACAGCGGTAATAATGTAATCTATATTTCCGGTTGGCCCGGAGCCGTGGGTAATTCCCTGCAAGGGTTCGGGTTGATTCCTTTTGCATACTTCGCAGGCAAAGGATTTCATAATGCCCAACGACAGGATTACTAGTAAAGCTACTATTTTCTTCATCGGTTTTATTTTTATATGAAACTCATTATTTTTTCATTTTTATTGGCTTAAAGTCTTGATATATTCCCTCACTTTTTGCACATCTTCCGGGGTCACCGCCGATGCATCGTTTCCCCAGCTACTTCGCTCGTGCGTGGCAATGGCGGCAATTTCTTCATTGGACAATTGGTTTGCGAAAGGTGCCATAACCGCATATTCACTTCGGGCATCATATCCTTGCAAAATAATTTGGATCATCAGTTTTGGATCTTCGTTGTTTACAATAGGGCTTCCCGCCAACGGAGGAAAAGCGCCCGCCAATCCGGTACCGCCTTTTTGATGACAGGCCGCGCAAGTGGTCATATACAACTGTTTTCCGTCCAATCCACTGCCACTGCTGCCATCTTCGCTTCCTTCGGCAACCCCCAATTGTTGTTTTGCAGGGATAAATTCCACCGTTTTTGATCCTGGCATCGGGGCTTGTTTCAAACTTTTTAAATAGGCCACCAACTGCAATGCCTTGGGTTTTGCAACTATTTTTTTTCCGGGAACATTAAAAAATTCCTCTGGCACGTTCAGCACCACATCTTCCTCGGTAATTTTTGTGGTATCTTTTGCCTCGAACATCCAAGGATAACTTGGCATAATGGAAGCGGGGGACACCGATCGGGGATTGTAGAGGTGAAGCAAATGCCATGCTTCACTGGGTTGTCGTTTTCCAATATTGGTCAAATCGGGCCCGGTGCGCTCGCTTCCCAACAAGGATGGAGATTGTTGCCAAATGCTCAAGCGTTGTTTGTCATAATAATAATCAGACGGAATGGATGGTCGTTCGCCCCACATGGCATCCATTTCAATATTCCGAACCTGCTGGGTATGACAGGCCACGCAGTTTTCGGAAACATAAACGCCAAGGCCTTGCCGTTCAAAATCGCTCAAAGGTTCGGCCGTGGGCAGAGGTTCGACATAAGATAAATTGGACGCGGGGACAATGGAAACAAAAAAAGCCAGCACCAAATAGATTCCGCCCGCAACGATCATCAACATTTTAAGGTCTTTATGAAAATTGAACATGAGTATGGATTTATTCGGTTATTTTTTCGGGTTCAGTAATGTAAACAGGTCTTTTTTCTGGTCTGGGAACTTCATTTTTGGGTCGATTTTTTACCATATAATAAAAGTTGTAGGCGAAGACCAAGTGCGAGAAGAACATCAAAGTTCCACCGATGGCGCGCCAAACCCAAAACTCTTTCATCAAAATCACTGATTCTATAAATGGGTTTCCTTCAATCCAACTCAAACCTTTCAAACTTCCGCCCCACATCAAGGAAATCATATAAGCGAACAACCCCACAAATGCCAACCAAAAATGGGCGCCCACCAAAACTTGCGGGGGTTCTTTGCCCGTGAGTTTGGGAACAATGGTATAAATGCCCGCCCACAGGAAAAAGGCAATAATTCCGTACATGGTCATATGGGAGTGGGCCACGTTAAAATCGGTGAAATGCCAAATATATTGGGTAAAGCGGAACGCCTGAAAACTCCCTTGGGAAGAGCCCACAAAATAAAAGATGGTGCCCACCAAAAAGAATGGCAGCACGTAGCTTTTTGAAATATGGCTCCAACTTCCTTTCATGGTCAGCAAAAAGTTGGTGGCCCCGGCGATGACCGGAATGAACATTCCCATACTGAACACAATCGCCACGGTTTGCAACCACCACGGGATGGGGCTGAACACAAAATGGTGGGTCCCAATATTGGTGTAGAACAAAATCTGTGTCCAAAAAGCCAATACCCCGAGGGAATAGGAGTAAATGGGTTTGTTCAATGAGGCCGGAAGATAATAATAGACCAAGCCCAAAGTAAAGGTCATGAACCACATTCCCACAGCATTGTGCATATAAAACCCCGCAATGACCGTTTCGCCCAGCCCATCTTGATAAAAAGGGAGGTACCCAACGACGGCAATGACCCCAATAAAGGCTAGTGCAGCCAGCATAAACCAATTGGAAATATATATTTCGGATATTTTTCGCTTGGCCACCGTTTGGTGAAAATTGATCAGGGTGAGCACAATTCCAATCATAAAAAGCCCCATAATGGGCCAGATATATTCGCGGTATTCCCCTCCTCCATTATTGATGCCGGCCATCAAGGCAATATTTCCGAGGATTACCGTAAGGTTGATTAGGATAAAACCCCAGCGTGCCAATTTATAACTATGGAGCACGGTATTGGAGGTACGGGCGATCACGAAATATCCCAGCCCGATCATGGCCAAGGAGGACCAGCCCCAAAACACGGTATTGGTATGCACCGGGCGCAACCGTCCAAACGAAAGCCAAGAGATTTTGTCCAGTTCGGGCCAAATGAATTTGAAGCCGAGATATTCGCCTACCAAGGTTCCAAAAACCAACCAAAAGGTAGCGGCGCCCAAATAGTAAATGACAATTTTTTTCAGGCCTTCCGGGGTTTCAAGTCTTATCTTCGACTTTTTTTTTTGGTCGAAAAGCGGGTTGTCGGGCCGGGTTGTAAGATTATGGATCAAGCCTTTTCTATCTTCGGCCTTATTTTCACTTCCCAGTTCATTTCCCTTGAGTTTATAGTGTTTTGCTTTTTTTCGCTTTTTCAGTATTTCATCGATTTCTTCATCCTCCAAACCAATGAGCTCCTCACTGAAAGCAACACGGTCTTTCTCAAGACGCTTCTTGCCTATCTTGGAAATGTAGGCGTTCATCCGTGCCAATAATATTACAATGGCGACAACCAGCACAACCACCACCAAAAAGATAGTGCCGATAACGCCCGGACTTGTCAACCAGTTGTCCGTTTCCACACTTGTGTTTTGCGACCAGAGCGAAATCGGGAAAAGTATCCAAAACAGTAATTGAAAATATTTCTTCATTTTGTTGATATTAAGACCTTTTTATACTTTAAGTTTCAATTTTTTTTTAATGTTTCAAGTAGGTCAGTTTTTGCTCCAAACCGGTAGCGAGTTCGAACACGCTGGTACTATCCATCATTTCGTGCAGGCCGTTGCGCACGGGTTTGAATTTGTCGTGGACCGGGCACGGACGTGTTTCGGAACATTCTTTCAGCCCCAAGCCACATTGGGTGAAAATATCCAACCCGTCAATGGCTTCCACAATTTGGATGAGCTTGGTGTTTTTCATCTTTTCGGGGGCAATGTGAAACCCGCCCATAGGCCCTTTGGTGGAGTCGATCAGGTTGTTTTTGGTGAGCTGCTGCAAAATCTTGGCGGTAAAAGCCACCGGCGAACCGATATCGGCCGCGATGTCCTTGAGCGTCGCCCGTTCCCGGTTCAGCGATTGATGGGCGATGTACAAGGTTGCCCGTATTCCGTATTCACATGCTTTTGAAAAAATCATATTTTCTTTTTTTGCCTATCCAATTCGATAGCTAAAATACATTTTTTATTGCATCAATACCCAGATATTGACTATGAGCAGCACAATACAAATTCCCAAACTGGCCAATAGGGAGTTGAAAACAAATTTTGGTTTCATATCCGCCAAAATCGTCGTGTTGTACCACATACAGGCCGAAACCGCCAAAAAAAGTTGCGCCATTTGGCCAAAATCGTGCCCGTTCATCAATATCACCATTGCGGCCGCACCGCCCACACAACTGTTCAAAATAATGGCCAGCGTGGCATAGCCCAAAAATAAACTTTCAAAATCGCGATAAAGTCTGTTGTAAAGTTCCATAACAATGAATGTTTTGATTATGGTACAAAATTACAACACAATTTTAATTCGGACAAATTTATCCGAAATTATTTTACACCTTAAACCTTTTAAAAATGAATCACTTTAAAAACAAGTGCATGTCTTTTATACAACTATTAAATCACGGATTTTGGGGTTGCTTCCATCCTATATTTTTTGAACCACTAAAAAGATTTGGGATTTGATCGCGCGGAAACGAAGTTGGTGTTTTTTAATTTTGTCTTGAATTTCTTCATGAGTTTCCATGTAGTAGGATTCGCATTGAATATCCTCACATTCATTCAGTCCATCCAGGCTGTTTTTATAGTTCAACAGTAGTTTTTCAAAGGTTTCGTTTGTATTTTCTACCTCTTGCAATCCCTGTAAAAAAAAGCTGGGATCTGTTATGTTCAATGCCGGAAGCCTCACCAATTTTAAATAAAAAACGAGTTCTTTTTTCATAAAATCTATTTGGGATTCCCAATTTTCAATCTCTATTTGCAGATCGGCTTTTTGCACGCCTTCAGTAGTTGCAAAGCCTTGGATTTTATTGTTCATGAGCTTGTCTTTTTTTAGGTTCCACATGTGTTATTTTTAGGCTGTTCATGCCCGAAGGGAATTGCCACTCGATTTCGTCACCTTTTGCATAACCGATCAAAGCGGTTCCCATGGGCGCCAAAATGGAAATTTTGTGCTGCGCAATATCACTTTCCTCCGGCCGGACCAACTGGTAGGTTTTTTCAGGACCAAAAGGGGTTTGAATGGTAACCATTGAACCAAACCGAATAATATCATCGGGCATCTCCTTTTCACTGACGATTTTCGCCGATTTCAATTCCTCGCTCAATTTTGAGGCGGAAGCACGGTAGGACGGATCCGGTTGGGCGGACGCGTTCAAAAAATATTTTTTCAGCAGTTCGTGTTCTTTTTTTTCCAATATCAACGTTCCATATTTCATGATTTTCAATTTTTTGAAACAATAAATTACCAACCCAAAAGTGGTGTGATGGCCATTTTGGGTTGGTATGGATTTTATTGTTTGGGTTTTTAACTAATTTGTCTTTACGGAAAAATACCGCGTTGCACATAGGCCATTTCAATACGGGAAATAGCCAGGATGTAAGCTGCGGTCCTCCAATCGACATCTTTTTCTTTCACCTTGTCCGCTACTTTTTTGAATACCTCTGAAAGTTTCTTTTCGAGTTTCGGCATCACGTCTTCCAATTGCCAAAGTTCGCCGTTGCGGTTTTGCAACCACTCAAAATAACTTCCGATCACCCCACCGGAGTTGCACAAAATGTCGGGAATGATACAAATGTTGTTTCCCAACAAAATAGCTTCCCCTGCACTGGTAATGGGGCCGTTCGCGCCTTCTGCCACGAGCGGGGCTTTCACTTTGTGCGCATTTTCCCCGGTGATTTGGTTGCCCAAAGCGGCCAAGATCAATATATCGCATTCCAAACCAAAAAAATCGGCAGGGTCAATTTCAACTGCGTCTTCAAATCCTGCTATTGAACCTTTCCTCGGTTTTGAATGTTCGAACAAAGCTTCTGTGGAAATTCCGTTTTTATTGAAAAGCGTGGCATGCGCATCTTGAACCGACAGCAATTTTGCACCGTCCTTTGCCAAAAAATGCGATGCCCAATACCCCACGTTTCCGTAGCCTTGAACGATAAAGGTTTTGCCCTGAAGGCTTTCCCCTTTACTTTCCAGCATAAGTTTTATGGAATTATATACTCCAAACCCGGTTGCCCGGTCGCGGCCTTCCAAACCTCCTGTACCAATGGGTTTTCCTGTAACCACATGGAGGTTTTGGGTGCGTTCCGATGAAGATTTTGTGGACATATACGTATCGGCGATCCAGGCCATGGTCTGTGCATTGGTGTTCACGTCCGGGGCCGGAATGTCGTGTTCCGGGCCAATATTTTGTCCCAAAGCGAATGTGAACCTACGGGTAATGCGTTCCAGTTCGGAAAGGGAATAATCCCGTGGGTCTATTTGAATCCCTCCTTTGGCCCCTCCATAAGGAAGTCCTGCAAGGGAAGTTTTCCAAGTCATCCAAATTGCCAGGGCCTTTGCGGCTTCCACATCCACGGTGGGGTGGTACCGCAATCCACCTTTGTACGGGCCCAATGCGTTGTTGTGCTGCACGCGGTAGCCGGTGAAAATTTTCACTTTCCCATCGTCCATTTTCACCGGAAAATGAATCACGATTTCGTTGTTGGTGATCGATAGTATTTTTCGAATGTTCGGGTTCAGATCGATCAAATCGGCGGTTTTGTTGAACTGTTGCATCACCGTATCGTACATCGATGACTGCTTTTTCTCTTTTGTAGTGATCATAATTTTATTGATAAAGTTCGCAGTATTGTTTGTTGTTTTCTTTCCAATTGCAAATCACTTTTTCCTCACAATTTGCACAAAGCCCGGTTGAAATTTCATCAATAGGGCCGGCAGTATTAAAATATTCTTTTAATACCGGCTCGGGATTCGGGTATTTTATCATTATTGTTTTAAATGGTTTTTTGAAAAAGTTTTGTTTTGACACCGAAATGACAAAGGCTGTGCCGAAGACAATAAAAAATTCACATCAACATTCAAAATGCTGACAATCAATATTTAATAAAACAAAAAAAATAAAAACAATTATTTTCACCGGGGAGAAATTACCCAACCGGAGAAGAATGTACCAGAGCATAAATAAGGGTTATTTCAATTTTTCCCGAAGGGTTTTTCGGTCTATTTGAAGAATTTCGGCAGCCTTGGTTTTGTTGTCTCCCACCGAGGCGAGCACTTTTAAAATATGTGCTTTCTCCACTTCTTTCAATGATTTTGACGAAGCATTTTTAGTGGGTTCCGGGTGTTTCAGATATTCGGGGAGATCGGCTATTTCTATGGTTCCTTCGCACAAAATAATGCTTCGTTGAATGATGTTTTCGAGCTCCCGAACATTTCCCGGCCAAGTGTGCCGCATCAAAGTTTGCAGGGCGCGTTCCGATAAACCTACCTTGGGCTTGTGGTATTCCAACCCATATTTTTTCAAGAAAATATCCACAATTAGGGGCAAGTCTTCTATGTGATCGCGCAATGGCGGGGTTTTGATGTCCACCACGTTCAACCGGTAATACAGGTCCTCGCGAAATGAATTGTGCTGTACCATATTCACCAAATTGCTGTTGGTGGCGGCAATAATGCGAAGGGATATTTTTTCGGCCGTCCGTGCCCCCACCATTTGCACCTCTTTTTCTTGCAAAACCCGCAGCAAACGGGTTTGAACCGTGTGAGGGGCCGTGCCAATTTCATCCAAAAAAATCGTGCCCCCGGCGGCGGCTTGAAAAAAGCCTTTCCGGGTTTCATTGGCACCCGTGAACGCTCCTTTTACATAGCCAAAAAGTTCCGATTCCAACAAATTTTCGGGAATGGCGCCACAATTCACCGCTATGAACGGATTGGCGGCAAAGGTACCTTTGTAGTGGATGGCCCGCGCCACCAATTCTTTCCCCGTTCCGCTTTCCCCGGTTATCAAAATCGTGGCCCGGTTGTTTTTTACACGTTCGATAACCTCGATCATTTTTTGAATGGGCGCGGAGCTCCCCACAATTCCCGCATATACATTTTCTTTCGGAAATTCCTTTTTTGAAGGAATCGTGGAAGAACCGGATCTTGATTGCAGGGATTTTTCCACCGCTTTTTT
>DASSWG010000159.1:0-19524 GCA_035705295.1 Flavobacteriaceae bacterium | reverse complement strand
GCCTTTTTTGAAAAATCAAAATCTTTCACGATGAAAAATTTTTACTATTTCCTTGTTTATACAATGTTGGGCTTTCAGGTTCAGGCTCAAACCCAAAACGCGACCTTTACGGTTTCGCCCGCTTCTTTCAACGAAACTGATCAAATTACGATCACTGTTTCAGGAATAGATGTTACCCAATGGAACTCGAGCGATGTTTATCTTTGGGCTTGGTATTACGACCTGAACGATGTACAAGTGGGCGATTCGCCGACCAACGGTTCGTGGACAAATTCCGATCCCAGCCAGCAATTCACCGATAATGGAAATGGAACCTACAGCATCACATTCACGCCGAGCGTTTTGTTCAACGATACTGGAATCGGGAAAATCGGTGTATTGGCCAAAACCGATGACGGCAGCGGGCAAACCCAAGATCATTTTTTTGAAGTGGGCGTTTTTCAACTACAACTGAACAATCCTACCGAAGATATTACCGTACTAAACGGAGGTGATATTTTGAACATTTCCGCCACGAGTTCCTTGTCCGCCGATTTTGAATTATTTGCCAATGGAACTTCTGTTCAAACACAAACAGCTACCACTTCGTTCAATTACAATTTCACGGTTTCCCAAAATACCAATTTCGAACTGACCGCCACTTCGGTTTCGGATGGAACGATACTGACCGAGACTTTTTCCGCAATTGTCGCACCAACGCCAAATCAGGCCTCCGTTCCCACAGGAATGGTGGACGGAATCAATTTCGATCCGAGCAATCCCACTACCGCAACTTTGGTTTTGTTTGCTCCCGGAAAGGATTTCGTACATGTCATAGGCAATTTTAACGGGAACAATTGGACGATCGACAATGCTTTTTTGATGAATTATGACGCTGCTACGGAACGGCATTGGATCACGCTGAACAATTTGACACAGAACGATATTTTGTTTCAATATGTGGTAGAAGGAACCATTCGCATAGCCGATCCGTATTCCGAATATGTATTGGATGAATTCAACGACCCCTACATCGATGCGCTTACTTTTTCGGGAATTCCGGCTTATCCAAGCGGGCAAACCGATTTTATGGTCTCTTGGTTTCAAACCAACCCAATACAATACCAATGGCAAACGACTAACTTTCAGCGTCCAGCACAAGAAAATTTGGTGGTTTATGAATTGTTGATCCGCGATTTTGTTACCGAACATTCGTATGATGCTTTGATCACCAAACTCGATTATTTGGAAAATTTGGGCGTGAACGCGATCGAGTTGATGCCCGTTTCAGAATTTGACGGGAACATTTCTTGGGGCTACAATCCGGCTTTTCATATGGCGCTGGACAAATATTACGGAAACAAAAACGATTTTAAAGCCTTTGTCGATGCGGCCCACGCACGCGGAATTGCGGTGATTTTGGACGTGGTTTATAATCATGCCACCGGTCAAAACCCATACTACCGAATGTGGAACGATTGCAATGGTTGCTACACCGGAACGCCCTTACCGGAAAATCCATTTTTCAATGTTTCCGACCCGAATACCTCCTTTCAATTTTTCAACGACATCGACCACGAGTCGCCCGCCACACAAGCGTATATCGACCGGATGAACAAATATTGGTTGACGGAATACCACATTGACGGGTTCCGGTTTGATTTTACCAAAGGTTTCACCAACACGCCCGGTGATGGCGGAAGTTTTGACCAAGCTCGCATCGATATTTTAAAACGAATGTACAATGAAATCCGTGCCGTCGATCAAACCGCTTATGTAATTTTGGAACATTTTGCGCCCAACAGCGAAGAAACCGTTTTGATCAATCACCGCGCGACCGCGATCCCGGAAGAAAAGGGAATGATGGTGTGGTCCAACCATAATTACAACTACAACGAAGCGACCATGGGCTACAACTCAAATTCCGATTTTTCATCGATCAATTATCAAACCCGCGGATGGACAACCCCTTCGAACGTGGCCTATTTTGAAAGCCACGACGAAGAACGCTTGATGTACAAAAACTTGCAATATGGTGACTCAAATGGATCGTATGATATAACGAACCTCAACACGGCTTTGAGCCGCATGGAAACGGCCGGGGCGTTCTTTTTTACCGTTCCCGGTCCGAAAATGATTTGGCAATTTGGCGAGTTGGGCTACGATTACAGCATCAATTATTGCGAAGACGGAACCATTGATCCCGGTTGCCGAACCGCGCCAAAACCCATTCGCTGGGATTATTTTACCGTTCCTGAACGTATTGCGGTCTATGCTATTTGGTCGCAATTGATCCATTTGAAATTGACCGAACCGGTGTTTTCCACCAGCACTTTCTCCATGGATGTCGCCAACCCCAACGGATTAAAATCCATTCATTTGACAAACAATGCACCAACTGCAAACACAATCGATTATGTGGTCGTGCTCGGAAATTTTGGCTTGGTTCAGCAAAGTATCAACCCACAATTTCAGGAAACGGGAAGTTGGTACAATTTATTGACCGGCGCGCAAATCACGGTTTCCAATGTAAACGACCCGATCAGTTTAGCCCCGGGGGAATATTTGGTATTGGGCAGTGAAGAAGCGCTTTCCGTAGAAAGTTTTATGGAAAACAATTCCATTGTGCTGTACCCCAACCCAGCAGGTTCTGAATTTATGCTATCGGAAAAAACAGAAAAAATCGAAGTTTACAACCTTCACGGAAAACTTGTGAAAACATTTAACGGCAATTTTTCGGCCGGTCACCGTTTTGAAATCGCCGAATTAAGCCAAGGGATTTATTTGGTAAAAGCGGGCAACGATGGGAAAACAAGGGTTTCGAAGCTGGTGGTTCAATAATTTCGCCCTATTCAAACCAAAAAAGCCTTTCGAGAAGTAAATCCCGAAAGGCTTTTGCATTGGTATTTGAAATTCAGCTTTTAAAAACTATTCCACCACCATAAATTCAATTTTCGAATCCCCAAAAATGCTATGGGTTTGTTCTTGATAATCGGCTTCTTCCGCGAGGAAAATGTTTGGCACAAACGTTTGCGGGTTTAAATTAATGAGCGGAAACCACGAGCTTTGAATTTGAATTTGAATTTTATGCCCTTTTTTGAAGGTGTGGTGCACGCCTTGCAAAACGATCTCGATTTCGGTTTTTTTGTTGGGTTCCATCGGTTTCGGGGTTACAAACCCATCGCGAAAACGTGCGGGCATCACTTCGCTGCGAACCATCAAATGGTAATTGCCCATGTTCATTCCTTCGCGGGTTTCGGGAAAATCTTCCATTTCCGGCGGATAGACATCTACGAGTTTTACGATCCAGTCGGCATCGGTACCGGTGGTGGCGACTTTTAGGTTGGCAAGGATCTCCCCGACCATGGTGACGTCTTTTTCCAACACTTCGGTTTCAAAAACCAACACATCCGGTCGGTGGGCCGCAAAACGCTGGTCGCCGGTCATGTATTCCCGAGGCGTGAACACGACTTCTTGCACCACATTGATCGATGGCACGGGATTGGCCGGGTCGCTGATAAATTTTTCGACGTTTTCCGGTTCCGCCTCGGAGGTCAATTTTTCCTCATCACCCAAATAAACTATTCTTTTTTCCGTCTTTTTCGGGGGCCATTCTTGGTAGGATCTCCATTCCATCGTTCCGGTGTCGAACATGCGGGCTTCGGGCATTTCCTCCATTTGTTTTCCTTTTAAAAAATGGTTGAAAAACGGAGTGATCACATTTTTTTGAAAATTGCTGTTGATGTCTTCTCCAAAAAACACATTCCCGACCGCTTGCCGCGTTTTTTTCACGCGTGCCCAATCGCCATGACTCCAGGGACCGTAGGTCAAAATGTTGTAATTGTCGCTGGTTTTTTCAATGGTTTCGTAGGTAGTGAACGGGCCGTACAAATCCTCAGCATCGAAAAATCCGCCCACGATCAACACTGCGGGTTCAATATCTTTCAAATGTTCGGTAATGTCGCGTTTCTGCCAAAATTCATCATAATTCGGATGATCTTTTATGTTTTGCCAGAAGAAATTTTCCGAATAATATTTCTCTCCCATGTCCGCGATTGGCGTATTGTCAAGAAAAAATTGGTACTGATCATCCGTGGGAAAATTTGGGAATTTGTACCAACGCTCAGTGGTGGGTGCTTCATTTTGATAGCCAAAAACGGAAATGGCCCGGAAATAGCTCAACAAAAACGCTCCGTTATGGCGGAAATCGTCAAAAAAGAAATCGGCGATACAAGCTTGAGGGGAAACGGCTTTCAAGGCCGGATGCCTAGAAAGCAAAGAATATGTGGCATAAAAACCGGGGTAGGAAATTCCCCAAATGCCCACATTTCCATTGTTGTTTTCCACATTGTTCACGAGCCATTCAATGGTGTCGTAGGTGTCGGAAGCTTCGTCGATTTGGTCGCCGGTTTTATTGGGAATGAACGGGCGCATATTGTCATAATCACCTTCGCTCATCCAGCGCCCGCGCACGTCTTGGATCACAAAAATATTGCCCTGTTGCATCAAAGTCGGGTTGGGTCCGAGCCGACGTGGGAATTCATTTTCGCCGTACGGCCGCGAACTGTACGGCGTTCGCTTCATAATAATCGGGTATTTTTGAGAAGTATCTTTTGGCGAATAGATGGTGGTGTGCAATTTCACCCCGTCGCGCATTTCAATTTGGACTTCTTGTTTGGTGTAGTGTTCTTGAATATATTCCGTTTGGGCGGAAAGGGAAAAATTCAAAAAAAAGAAAAAAAGCAAGGTGAAAATGGGGTTCTGGAATTTCATGATAAGGTTTTTAAATAAAGAAAATCAAAGATAGTAATTTCCGAATTTAAACTTTATGAAAACATACTCACTTTGAAAATCGTGGAATTGAATAGGCTTTTGGTTGTGTTCGAGACAACAAGCTATATCCAAAAAAACAAAAAACCATCAATTAAAAGCAACTGATGGTTCTTACTGTTCTCTGGTGGGTTTGCCTTAGTGGGTAACCATAGGTTCCAATGTCTTGGCAATATTGATGAATTCTTGCAATTGTGATTCGGTGGGCACTCTACGGGTCAACTTTTTTGTGGCATTGACTTCGTTCATTTTTACTTCAAGGTTCGCCGCATTTCGGGTTCGAAATTCTTTTACCGTATCAACTCCTGAAGCCTGCAATAATTCGGAAAATTCACTTCCAACTCCTTTTATACGCATCAAATCACCCATATTTACAAACGTAAGCAACTGACTTTCTCCAATTCCTGTCAATTCTGAAACTTTTTTTCTTCCAGCTTTGGAATGAGCTTGTTCCATAAGGTCTTCCACTGTTGTGATTCCAGCCTTTGCCATTTTTGCAGCCGTTGCTGGGCCAATGCTTTCGATTTCTTCAATTTTGTAAGCCATTTTTATAAAATTTAAATTAGATTAATAAAACAGTTATTTTGCACTCAGCAGCCAAGTTTACCTGGCAAGTTCGTGATAGACGTGCTTGTCCATAAACTTTAAAAACAAACCGGATTAGGGAAATACTTGAAAATTACGTGTTTTTAAAACAACCCTCCAAGGGTTTTTTTGGCGATGTTTCCAAGGTCACCACCACCAAACAAGTTGGTCAACGGCGAAGTATCATCGTCTGCGGTTTCGTTGTTTTTCTTGGTAAGGAACCCAATCAAAATCGGAGCAACCGTGTTCACAATTGAAGATGCTTTTGACCGATCAAGACCCAGCTTTCCGATCAACCCCTCCATAATACCAGATGTGAGATTGGTTTGCAATGAATCTGCTTCTTGGGTGTTGGGCTTGTCGCTGAACAAGTTCATTACACTGTCCAAATTTCCCCCGAGCAGTTCCCCTCCAATTTTTTCCTGGGATACATTTGAGACCACGTCCATGACCCCATCGATTTGATCAGAAGAAACCCCCTGTTCTGCCTGCAATTTTCCTGAAATTTCATCTTTAATACCGGAAATGAGTTGATCTAACATTTTCTTATATTTTTAGTTAATTTACCCTAAAGATAGGTATTTATTTTACCAAAAATATCCGTTAACAATTTTTTAACGTATCGAAAATTCCTTTGAAGGTTATAGATCATAGGGTTTTTTGCATCAAAATATGCAAGTTCAATAAAGTTTATTGAACACTGTTTTTAAAGGTCATTTTTCGGAAGCGACCTACTGAAAATTTCGCAATCCCTCCTTCAACCAAGCCAAATACTCATCCGCATCGGGTGTGTAACCGATCGGTTTGTTCAGCAAATTCAAATCCGTGTCCAGCAACACATAATAGGGTTGCGAATTGTTCTTGAAATTCACGGTTTGGAATGTCGCCCATTTGTCGCCAATGCTAATTATTTCCTTTACTTCCCCATTTGCCCGTAAATAATTGAATTGTTTTTCTTCGGGAAGCTCGTTATCATCATCCACATAAAGCGATATGATCACATAATCGTTTTTCAAGGTTTCATGTACTTTGGGAACGCTCCAAACGTTTTCCTCCATTTTTCGGCAGTTCACACAGGCCCAACCCGTAAAATCAAGCATCACAGGTTTTCCAGCAGCTTCGGCAGCAGCCATTCCTTTTTCAAAATCGTGGTAGATTTCCAAACCGAGCAAGCCCTCCTCGCCTTTGTCGTAAATACTATAAAACAAAGGCGGCGGAAACCCACTGATGAGTTTCAAGTTGGCATATTTGGTGTTGGTGAGCCCGGGAATTAGGTACAATACGAAAAGTACGGTGATCACGCCCAAAATTTTTCGGGTCCAACTCAATTTTTGTTTGGGGCCATCATGCGGAAAACGCACCAAGCCAAAAAGGTACAACGCCAAACCAATACCGATCACGATCCAAATCGCGATGAAAACCTCGCGTTGCAACAAGCCCCATTGGTTCACCAAATCCGCGTTGGAAAGGAATTTGAATGCCAAGGCCAACTCAATGAAACCCAACACCACTTTTACGGTGTTCAACCAACCCCCACTTTTCGGCAGGGAATTCAGCCAATTCGGGAACAAGGCGAACAAGGCAAACGGCAAGGCCAACGCCAAGCCAAAGCCGCCCATTCCGACCGAAAGTTGCATCGCGCCGCCATCGGTCGTAAGGGAGCTTCCTAATAAAGTTCCCAAAATCGGTCCGGTACACGAAAACGAAACTAAGGCCAAGGTCAATGCCATAAAAAAGATGCCGATCGCGCCGCCAAAACTCGTGGCTTTTTCATCCATTTTGTTGCTCCAAGAACTCGGCAGGGTGATTTCAAAATAGCCGAAAAACGAAATGGCAAACACAATAAAAATCACGAAAAATGCCACGTTCAACCACGTATTCGTGGAAATGTTGTTCAAAATATTGGGGCTGATCGAATCCAGCAGATGGAACGGAACGCTCAGCAAAAGATAAATGGCGAAAATGAAAAATCCGTACAAAATGGCATTCATCAAGCCTTTTTTACGGTCTTTTGCGCCTTTGGTAAAAAACGAAACCGTAAGCGGTATCATCGGGAAAACACAAGGCGTGAGCAATGCGATCAACCCGCCGATAAAGCCCAAAAAGAAAATCGTCCACATCCCGTCTTTTTCTTTTTTCTCCAAATTAAAATCGGCCTTGCCTTTGAGGTCAATCCGTAAAGCCTCGGTCATTGCACGGTCTTTTTCGGTGAGCTCGCCGGTGAACCCGGTTTGTACGGCCGCGTCGCCGGTTTTAGCCAAGTTGATGGTAAAGGTTTCGCTGTCAGGCGGCAAACAACGTTGGTCGTTACAGACCATAAAATAAACTTTCAGTTCAATGGGTTTGATTTTATCGGAAACCTTTATTTTTTGCCGAAAAACCGCTTCTTCTTCAAACGATTTTAGCTCGACATCAAAAATTGGGCTTACCGCCACAATGCCTTCCGGCTCACTGGTTTTTCCGATCAATTGAAAATGGGTAGCGGTGGAATCGTACTCAAAAACAGTGGGGAGCGGTCCTGCGGTCTCTTCACGTTGCGACGGCAAATGCCAACCCGGTTCGAGTTCCGCTTTGAAAACAAGGGTGTAAATACTGTCATTTTGTTGTTCTACGGAAGCTTCCCAGGTTACGGGGTCAAAAATTTGGGATTGATTGCCGAATTGGGCTTGAGCGCTGAAAAGGCTCAAAAAAGCCAGAAGAAAAAGAATTTTTTTCATGTATTGCTATAAATTTTTGCGCGGGTTCCGCGGCCAAACAAACTACTTTTTAATTAGGACTGTTCTATTTGAGAAACGTTGTATCAATTTTTAAGGTATTCAACCATATTTGGGCAAACAAGTGATTTTAAGGATTTCCTGTGAATTTTCTTTTACTTTAAACCGGTTGTCCGCACGTTGGCCTAAGATCCAAACAATTTTATTATCCGAAAGCAACAACCACACTTTTTCCTTTTCGGGCAACGAAAATTTTTCGTTTTTTAAAAAATCGCTCACTTTTTTGCGACCGGTCATTCCGAAGGGGTAAAAATAATCACCCTTTTTCCATTTTCGCAATTTTAAAGGAAATTTTATCGCGTTTTTTTCCACATAAATTTCATTTTTATCGCTTTTATGAAAATTGTCGAATTCTTCAATTTTTATTTTCCCAAAGGGAAAGGAAACTTCGGTGTTTTTTTTTGTGATTTCAATTGTTCGATCGGCATTTTTTTGGGGAATTTTATCGGTCAAAATCAACACTTCCCGATCTTTCACCAATCGATGCGTCGCCGAAAATAGCATTTTTCCCGGTTGTGCCGAAAGCAAATCGGTCACATTTTCCCATTCGCTGAAACCATAAGCTTTCAACAGTTGGTACAAAACCGCTTTGGGATTGGATTTTGCTTGAGTTTTTTGAATGTTGAAATGAAGTTCTTCACCTTTTCTATCTACAATTTCATCAATCAAAATTTTGGAATACTCCTTCAACAAATCCGAAGCGTCCTGCAAATGGTTTTGGGTGTTTGCAAAAATTTCCAACAACTGTGGATTTTCCTCTTCCAAAATGGGAACAATTTGGTGGCGGATTTTGTTCCGCAAATACTTGTCGGAAGCGTTGCTGCTGTCTTCGCGCCAGGTTATTTTTTCCGTTTTTGCGAAGGCCTCGATTTCTTTTCTGGAAAAGGGCAGCAAGGGCCGTAAAATATTTCCATTTTGTTCGGGGATTCCGGTCAAACCTTCCAATCCGGTTCCACGCAAGGTGTTGATCAAAAAAGTTTCCAAGTTGTCGTTGGCGTGGTGGGCGGTTAAAACATAATCAAAACCCAAAGTTTGGGAAAGTTTTTGAAACCAATCGTAACGCAATTCACGCGCCGCCACTTGAATGGACAATTTATTTTCTTCGGCGAATTTTTTGGTGTCAAAAACCTCCACAAAAAGCGGTACGCCCAGTTTTTTCGACAATTCTTCCAAAAAAACCGTGTCCTCATCGCTTTCTTTTCCACGCAAGTTGAAATTGCAATGCGCCAGTGAAAAATCCAGACTCGCTTTTTTGCACAAATGCGCTAAAACCACACTGTCGATTCCGCCACTGATTGCCAAGAGGAGTTTTTTTTCCTTCAGAAAAGGAAAGTTATGAAGAAGATGTTGATCAAAACGGGGTTGCATCGGATTTGCTAATTCTAAAATAATTGAAACCTGACAGGTTTCCTAAAACTGTCAGGTTTTTAAACGCTCGAGGTGATAAACATTTTTATATCACAAAGTTACAACAAAAATGCTGTTTTCTCTTTTGTATACCTACAAGGTTCTAGAAGCCTTGCTGGAAAACAAAGATTCCCGCATCGCTTTTGCTTTCACCAAACATTCCTCGTATTCGTTTTCCGGAATCGATTTTGCCGTAATGGCGCCACCCACCGAAAAAGAAACGTATTTATTTTTGGAGTTGTACAAAATACTGCGGATCATCACATTGAAATCGAAATCACCGGAAGGTGAAAAATACCCGATCGCGCCGCTGTACAACCCGCGTTTGATTTCTTCCAAGTTTTCAATGATCTGCATGGCCGAAATTTTTGGCGCACCGGTCATGCTGCCCATCGGAAAGGTGGTTTTTAAAATTTCCACGGAAGAAATTCCGGGTTTTACTTGGGAAGAAATCGTGGAAATGAGCTGATGGACCTGTTCAAAAGAATACAAACCGCACAATTCTTCCACCTCCACGCTTCCTTTGCTGGCGGTGCGCGACAAATCGTTCCGCACCAAATCGACGATCATTACGTTTTCCGAAATTTCTTTGGGGTCGTTTTTTAATGCTTTTGCCAATTTTTTATCTTCTTCCCCATTTGGCGAACGCCTTGCAGTTCCTTTTATCGGTTGGGAAATCACCTTATTGCCGGTACGTTTCAAATAACGTTCGGGACTGGCGGAAAGCGCATAAAATTCTTCCAATTTCAAAAAGGCTGCAAACGGCGGGTGGGAAATCCCGTTCAATTTCCGATAGCATCCCAACGGATCGATTTCGACGTTTTCGGCATAAAATTCTTGGCAAAAATTGGCTTCATAAATATCGCCACGATGAATGTGCTCCAACATTTTCGATACTTTTTCCACATATTTTTCTTTCGAAATCCGAGCGGTGGTTTCGATGTTGGAAATTGTTTCGGAAACAATAACTTTCGTTGCCAAAATTTCTTCGAAATCGGGTTCCATTTCGTCATCGACCATTTTCAAATAATGGAGTTCGACTTTTCCGTCTTTCAGCAAAAATAATTTTTTGGGCTGAAAAAAATACAAATCCGGAAACTGCAATCCGTCCGCATTTTCGGACCGCAAATCTTCCACATCGTTTTTCAAATCGTAGCCCAAATAACCAAAAATCCAATCGCGGGTTTGTTGTTGGTATTCCTCCAATTTTTCGAATGCCGAAAAAGTATCCGTTTTTATGGCGGTAAACGCTTCAACGGCCAACACGGCATCATAATTTTTATAACTCGAATTGTGTTCGTTGGAATCCAACCAAATGATTTCTTGGAATTGTTGCGCCCATTGCAGGAGTTTTTTCTTGAAACCGGGAAGGTTTTTGAGTTCGTATGTTCGTATGCTTCGCAAGAGGAAAGTTAAGGGTTAGGTGTTACGGGTTACGGGTTACGGGTTGCGGGTTAAGAGGGTATTCGTATTAATTCGTAATCTGTTGCTCGAAATTGGAAACAACCTCTTGAAGCCCCAGCAGCAAAACTTCGTCTGTGATCGTCTTGGTTTCTTTGTCAAAATTATGGTTGAACGAAGGAACGCTGAAACTGTCCACGATTTCCGCGCCAAAGCGCGGCAGCACCATTTTGGTATATTCCAAAGAAAGCGAAGCGCCGCCACGTCCGGTCGAAGTGCTCATCAACAATATTTTTTTTTCCTTTAAAAAATCGCGGTCCAAACGCGACAACCAATCGACCGTATTTTTGAAAAACGCCGACGGGCCACCATTGTGCTCGTTCACGGAAATTATCAAGGCATCGTAATTCGCGATTAAGTTTTTCAACATATGCAATTCCACTGGATATTCTTTTTCGGCTTCCAAATCGACACTAAAAAGCGGGAGCGGATAATCGGTTAGGCGGATTACTTCCACTTTACTTTCAATACAATTTTCCACCACGTATTTCACCAGCGTATGATTGATGGAATGCTTACTATTGGAACTGGAAAAAGCGAGAATTTTTTTCATAAACATATGTCCTTTTGCCCTTAAAAGGCTTATTTGTATTCTTTTTTGATCCGGTCCAATTTTCGTTTGCTTTCCCGATCTTTGATGGTTTCGCGTTTATCGTGCAATTTTTTTCCTTTCGCCAGGGCAATTTTGAGCTTTGCCAAGCCGCGGTCGTTAATGAACAAACGCAGGGGAACAATCGTCAATCCGGTGTTGCGCACTTCTTTCCACAACTTTTTAAGCTCATTTTTGTTCAACAACAATTTTCGTTCGCTTTTCGGTTGATGGTTGAAATAGGTGGCGTGCGAATATTCTTGAATGTCCATGTTGACGACGAACAACTCCCCTTTTTCGTTGAATTCGCAAAAGCTTTCGGCAATCCCCGCCTTTCCTTCGCGAATGGATTTTATTTCCGTGCCCACCAATTTTATCCCCGCGGTATAGGTGTCGAGGATTTCATATTGAAACTTCGCCTTTCGGTTTTTTATGTCGATTTTGTTCTTTTTCATGGAAGTGCTAAAATAAGGTGGATTTCTTAATTCTCGGTTCTTGCAGCGCACAAATCCGTGTTTTCTTGAAAAAATTTTGTTTTTGATAATTTCTTTCGGCCGAAAGGGAAAATTTGTAATTTTGAAGAACAAATCCCCAACGATGCGCTTTTTTGTTTTCTTGCTTTTTTGTGGTTTTCTTTTTTCTTGCAAAAAGGAACAAAAACCATTGCCCGTGGGCGAAATAATCAATAAAACCATTGAAAATGCAGGTGGAGAAAAATACCGACATGCTGAAATTTCTTTTCTTTTTCGTGGAAAAAAATACAAAAGTGTTCGAAACTGCGGCATGTTTTCATTGGAACGCATTTCGGAAGATTCCCTGGGAAACATCCGCGATGTAGTGACCAACGAAGGTTTTTCCCGCTATCGGAACGGTTCATTGCAAAGCCTCGCCGATTCCATGGCCGTTCGCTATAAAAATTCCGTGAATTCCGTACATTATTTTGTGCAATTGCCTTTTGGGCTAAACGCCCCGGCGGTGAACAAAACTTTGATCGGCACGGACAGCATTGCCGGAAAAATCTATTATGAAATCAAAGTTGGTTTTGATCAACAAGGTGGCGGAAGAGACCACGAAGACGCCTATGTTTATTGGATAAACAAAAATGATTTCACGGTCGATTATTTGGCGTACCGTTACCACACCAATGGCGGAGGGGTCCGTTTTCGAGAAGCTTTCAACCCTCGAAAAATTGGAGGGATCTGCTTCGTGGATTACCGGAATTTCGCCCCGGAAAATTTGGATGTAAAGCTTTCCGATTTGGATTCGCTTTTTTCGGCAGGAAAATTAAACTTGTTTTCCACCATTGAAAACACAAAGATAGAAGTGAAACCCACGCCGGGAAAATGTTGATGTTTTTTGGTTCTGTGTTGTTTTGAGTGGGTAATAAAAAATAGTCTTTTATGTCAGGCTGAGCGCAGTCGAAGCCTTGTTGCCTTTCGACTGCGCTCAAGGTGACAATCTTGGAATTCAATTATTTCTTCCGCATATAAATGGAAATCGGCACGCCCGTGAAATCAAATTCTTTGCGCAATTTGTTTTCCAAAAAGCGTTTGTAGGGTTCCTTGATGTACTGCGGCAAATTGCAGAAAAACGCAAATTGCGGTTGTGGCGTCGGCAATTGGGTGATGAACTTTATTTTTACGTATTTTCCCTTATTTGCCGGTGGTGGATTATGCTGAATAATGGGCAACAGCACATCGTTCAATTCATGGGTTTTGATTTTTTTGCTGCGGTTTTTGTACACTTCCACCGCGGTTTCAATGGCTTTGTAAATGCGTTGTTTGTTCAACACGGAAATAAAAACGATGGGCACATCGGTGAAAGGTTCTATTTCTTTTCGGATCCGTGCTTCATAATCTTTCATGGTGTTGGTTTCTTTTTCCAACAAATCCCATTTGTTCACCAAAATCACGATTCCCTTTCGGTTACGTTGCGCCAACCAGAAAATATTTTGTACTTGTCCGTCAAACCCGCGCGCCGCGTCAAAAATCAAAATGCACACATCGGAATGCTCGATTGCCCGGACGCTGCGCATCACGGAATAAAACTCCAAGTTTTCCTTTACTTTTGCTTTTCTGCGGATTCCCGCCGTATCCACCAAATTGAATTCAAACCCGAAACGGTTGTATTTGGTGTCCATGGAATCGCGCGTGGTACCGGCAATGTCGGTGACAATGTAGCGTTCTTCACCAATCAAGGTATTGATGAACGAAGATTTTCCCGCGTTGGGTCGTCCAACAACTGCAAACCGTGGCAATTCATTTTCTTCTTCAGCTTCTTTTTCGGGCAAAGCCGCCACCAAAGCGTCCAACAATTCGCCGGTTCCGCTGCCGTTGATGCTGGCAATGGTATAATATTCACCCAAGCCCAAAGAATAAAACTCGACCGCATTTTCCGCACGTTTGTTGTTGTCCACTTTGTTCACGGCCAACAACACCGGTTTGTTGGCGCGACGCAACAATTCCGCCACGTCTTCGTCCATTCCGGTGA
This sequence comes from Flavobacteriaceae bacterium, assembly GCA_035705295.1. GTDB lineage: Bacteria > Bacteroidota > Bacteroidia > Flavobacteriales > Flavobacteriaceae > DASSWG01. The sequence continues at coordinate 5,409 of DASSWG010000159.1, read as the reverse complement.
CGCCGCTTTCCACATCGACCATAAAAATAATCGCGTCGGCCTCGTCGATGGCCAACTCCACTTGTTTGTCGATTTCGGCCTCGAACACATCGTCGCTTCCCAAAACATAACCGCCGGTGTCGATCAATGAAAATTCACGGCCGTTCCAATCCGATTTTCCATAATGCCGATCGCGCGTGACCCCGCTCACTGCATCAACGATGGCCTCGCGACGCTGGATCAACCGGTTGAAAAAAGTGGATTTCCCCACGTTGGGCCTTCCGACTATGGCTACGATATTTCCCATTTCTTAATGTATGTTGTAAAAGCTGTAAATTCTATTGTTGTAAATATATTCATGGCTCACTGAATACTCTCGCTATCGGGACTGCCAACTATTTCTCGTATCCAAAACGCTTCAGTTGTTTCTTGTCGCTGCGCCAGTTTTTGTTCACTTTCACGTAAAGTTCCAAATGCACTTGTTTGCCAAAAAACTTTTCCAAATCTTTTCGGGCTTCCACGCCAATGCGTTTTAGCGCTTTTCCTTTGTGCCCGATCAAAATTCCTTTTTGCGAATCGCGTTCGACCATAATCACGCTGCGCATCCGAATGATTTTTTCTTCTTCAAAAAATTCTTCCGTGTCGATTTCCACACTGTACGGAATTTCCTTTTTGTAGTGCATCAGAATTTTTTCGCGAATGATTTCGTTCACAAAAAAGCGTTCTGGTTTGTCGGTGAGTTGGTCTTTGGGATAAAACGGAGGTGATTCGGGCAAGTGTTCGATGATACGGTCAAAAACTTCTTTAACCCCAAAATTTTCCAAGGCGGAAATGGCAAAAACCTCGGCATTGGGCACTTTTTCTTGCCATAGCTTTGTCTGTTCCTCCACCAATTCTTGATTTCCTTTGTCGATTTTGTTGAGCAACAACAAAACCGGGATTTTAGCAGCAGTTATTTTCTTGAAAAAAGCTTCATCCTTCAGTTCTTTTTCACCCAATTCCACCAAATACAACAGCACATCGGCATCTTCAAAAGCGGATTTTACGAAATCCATCATCGCTGATTGCAGTTCGTACGCGGGTTTGATAATTCCGGGCGTGTCGCTTAAAATCACCTGGAAATTTTCGCCGTTGACAATGCCCAAAATCCGGTGGCGCGTGGTTTGCGCTTTGGAGGTGATGATCGACAAACGTTCGCCCACAAAAGCGTTCATCAAAGTCGATTTGCCCACGTTCGGGTTGCCAATGATGTTCACGAAACCTGCTTTGTGCGTTGGTGTTTCCATTTTTTTGAATATGCCGCAAAAGTACGGCTTTTTGAGTTGGTTTTTTTATAATTTACTGAAGTTGTTTTTATTGATTATTTCCAATACTGTCAAATAGTTTTTTTAAAAATAACGTTCTTGCTTTTAATTCTTTTTTTCATTGCCAAAACCTGCCGGCAGGCAGGAAAGAAACAAAAGTTTCGTAAACCCACTTAAAATGGGTTTAAAAATCACACCTCTCTTGACAAACAATTTTTCAACAACGATTAACAATGTAGCTTTTCAACAAAACACAAAACGTGTCGGACACAATTTTTCCTTGATTTATTTCTTTTTCCAAAACGTGGAAATTTAAAAAACACTTTTGTCACCATCATATCGCAATTAAAAACGGATTTTCAATGTTGAATAGGGGTGATTTTTGTATTTTCGTGCATTCGAAAATTTTCCTTTTTCAATTCATACGAAAACACATTCCGAAAAATCGAAACGGATCTATGGACATAAAATTCAACAAAAACGAAGACCACAACAAATTGTTGGTCGCCGATCTAAAAAAACGCTTGGCGAAAGTTCGCGAAGGCGGCGGAAAAAAACGCATCGAAAAACAACATTCGCAAGGAAAAATGACCGCACGCGAGCGCATCGATTTTTTGTTGGACGATTCGAAAAAAGCGATTGAAATCGGGGCGTTTGCCGGCGAAGGAATGTACGAGGAACACGGCGGTTGCCCCAGTGGCGGCGTGGTGGTGAAAATTGGGAAAGTTTCCGGAAAGCAAGTGATCGTGGTGGCGAACGACGCCACCGTAAAAGCCGGGGCTTGGTTTCCTATCACCGCCAAAAAGAATTTGCGTGCACAGGAAATTTCCATCGAAAACCGTTTGCCCATTATTTATTTGGTGGACAGCGCAGGAGTTTATTTACCCATGCAAGACGAAATTTTTCCCGATAAGGAACATTTTGGGCGCATTTTCCGCAACAATGCCGTGATGAGCAGTATGGGAATCACACAAATCGCCGCGGTGATGGGCAGTTGTGTGGCCGGTGGTGCCTATTTGCCGATTATGAGCGACGAGGCCTTGATCGTCGAAAAAACCGGTAGTATTTTCTTGGCGGGAAGCTATTTGGTGAAAGCCGCGATCGGCGAAAGCATTGACAACGAAACCTTGGGCGGCGCGACCACGCATTCCGAAGTAAGCGGCGTTACGGACTACAAAGCGAAAGACGATAAAGATGCCTTGACGAAAATAAAAAATATTGTCGACAAAATCGGGGATTTCGACACCGCCGGTTTCAATCGAAAAAAAGCAGAAAAACCCAAAGAAGATCCAAGAGATATTTATGGGATTCTTCCTCAAAAACGCAGCGACCAATACGACATGCACGAAATCATTGCACGTTTGGTCGATGATTCCGAATTTGAAGAATACAAAACCGGGTATGGACAAACCATCATCACCGGCTATGCACGAATTGACGGTTGGGCGGTTGGAATCGTTGCGAACCAGCGCAAAATCGTAAAAACCACCAAGCTCGAGAATGCCAAACAAACCCCCGGCGGCGAAATGCAATTTGGCGGGGTGATTTACAGTGATTCGGCGGACAAAGCCACGCGGTTTATTGCCAATTGCAACCAGAAAAAAATACCCTTGGTTTTCTTGCAGGACGTCACCGGATTTATGGTGGGCAGCAAAAGTGAACACGGCGGCATTATCAAAGACGGTGCGAAAATGGTGAACGCCGTAAGCAATTCGGTGGTGCCGAAATTCACGATCGTTATTGGAAATTCGTATGGCGCCGGAAATTACGCCATGTGCGGGAAAGCCTATGATCCACGCTTGATCGTGGCTTGGCCAAGTGCGGAATTAGCGGTGATGAGTGGAAATTCCGCGGCAAAAGTATTGTTGCAGATCGAAACCGCCTCTTTGAAGAAAAAAGGCGAAAAAATCACCGCCGAAAAAGAAAAAGAACTGTTCGACAAAATCAAAGCCCGATACGACGAGCAAGTGAGCCCATATTATGCGGCTTCGCGATTATGGACCGATGCGGTGATCGACCCGTTGGACACGCGCAAATGGATTTCCACCGGAATCGAAGCCGCGAACCATGCGCCGATTGAAAAGGATTTTAACCTTGGGGTTATTCAGGTTTGAAATTCCCGCGAAAGGGGAATCTCGCCTTTAAACCACAACGGATTTATAACAACTTTTCCAAAGTTCCAAACTTTGAAAAAGTTTCAAATATTTAAAAACCCAGTATGAAATCATTCTTGTTTTTGCTTGTTTTTTTATGTGGAATATTGTCCCCGGAAGCCCAAATACTCGGAAAAGAACAAACCACTTACACGCGCGCCGACAGTTTGCGCGGTTCGCTTCGGCCGGAACGAACGAGTTTTGATGTTCAGAAATATGAATTGACCCTAAAAGTGGTTCCCGAAGAAAAATATATTTCGGGCGTCAATGAAATTTCATTCAAAGTACTCGACCAACTTCCGGTGATGCAAATCGACCTATTTGAAAATATGCAGGTTGACTCCATTCTTTACAAAGGAAAAAAACTCGAATACGACCGTGAATTCAATGCGGTGTTCATTTCTTTTGAAAATCCGCTTCCGGAAAACACACAACAAAAAATCAGGTTTTATTATTCGGGCCATCCAATCGTGGCCGAAAATGCACCTTGGGACGGGGGATTTGTTTTCGCCAAAGACAAAAATGGAAATCCTTGGATCGCCACTGCCGTGCAAGGTGTCGGGGCGAGTTTGTGGTTTCCGAACAAAGATCACCAAAGTGACGAACCCGACCAAGGCGTGGAAATGCACATCGCCGTTCCCAACGGGTTGATGAACGTTTCCAACGGCAGGTTCACGGGGAAAAAAGAGTTGGAAAAAGGCTACACCCAATGGAGTTGGAAAGTGGTGAACCCCATCAACAATTATAATTTGGCTTTGAACATTGCCGATTATGCCCATTTTTCGGAAGAATACCAAAATTTGGATTTGAACTATTATGTGCTTTCCTACAATTTGGAAAAAGCAAAAAAGCAGTTTCAACAAGTGAAACCAATGATGAATTGTTTCTATGAACATTTTGGCCCTTATCCTTTTCCCGAAGATGGCTACAAACTGGTGGAAGCGCCCTATTTGGGAATGGAGCACCAAAGTGCGGTCGCTTATGGAAACCACTACAGAAACGGGTATTTGGGCAGGGATTTGTCCGGTACGGGAATTGGGCTGAAATTCGATTTCATCATCATTCACGAGTCGGCACACGAATGGTTCGGAAACAGCATCACGGCTTCCGACATTGCCGATATGTGGATTCACGAAGGTTTCACCACCTATGCCGAATCGGTTTATGTGGAGTGCCGTTGGGGAAAAAAAGCCGCTATGGATTACTTGTTCGGTATTCGAAAAAATATTCAGAACCGCACACCGATTATCGGTGATTATGGTGTGAACAGTGAAGGTTCGGGCGATATGTACTACAAAGGCGCCAATTTTCTAAACACACTCCGAAGCATTGTGGACAACGATGAAAAATGGTGGGGAATTTTGAAGGATTTCAGTTTGACCTTCCGACATCAAATCATCGAAACACCTACGGTGATCGAATTTTTTCAACGAAAAACGGGCAAGGAATTGCTGCCTGTTTTCGATCAATATTTAAGATATGCAGCTATTCCGGTACTAAAATTCAGAAAAGTGAACGGAACGGTGCAAATGAGTTGGGAAACGGATGTCAAGAATTTCAACATGCCGATTGATTTGTTGGTGAATGGAAAAGAAAAACGGATCCATCCAAGCACAGAATGGAAAAATTTGCCCCTCGATGTTATAGATCCGGAAGAAATAGAAGTCGATTTATTGGGCTACTATGTGAAAACGGAAATTGTTGAAGGTAACTAGGACAAAGGCGACGGGAAGACGGGGAGACTGGGAGACTGGGTGATTTGGAGAAAAAGCGACTAGGCGAATGGCGAAAAAAAGAGGATAAATAACAAATATTAACCGATTCCCAACTTTTTAGGCAGTTTCAGAAATAAGACAACTATTTGATTTAAAGCAAATTAATTCGTATTTTTAGACAAACAAAACCCCGAAAATGGATGTTCGGCCCAAAAATCGGGGTTTTTATCTAAAAATCTATGACCAAAATACGAAGAA
>DASSWG010000158.1:0-17381 GCA_035705295.1 Flavobacteriaceae bacterium | reverse complement strand
CGATATTCTTATGGATTGACCAAATCAAATTGATACGATTTTTCATATTTTCTGTTGTCCCTTATTAGAGCAAATATCCTGTTTATGATTTTTGCCCTAACGGAATTGATAATGGTCATTTTGTTTTTCCCCTCGGCCAATTTTCTTTCAAAGTAATCCCTGAACTCTCCTTGCATTTTTATTGCAGAGAGAGCTGCCATATGGAACAGTGTCTTCAACTTTTTATTCGCCCTATGAGAGACTTTGCTCCTGGATCTTTGGCTGGTTCCCGACTCGAAAAAAAAAGGGGCAACACCCACGTGGCAAGCAAATTTCCTTCCATTTGAAAACTTGGTGAAGGCTTCTGTGGATACTATGGTTTGGATGGCAACTTGATCTCCCACGCCATCTATGGATTTTAATATCCCCATTTGTGCAGAAAGCTTTTCCGTTGTTTCGAACAGCTCTTTTATTCTTTGATCAACCGCTTCGATTGATTTGGAGAGGAGCCTTATATGTTTACTCAATCTTTTTTTTCTGTCTTTGTAATATTTTTTTTCGATGAAATTTTCCAAATCCTTTACCTGGGTTTTATACTTTGCCCTCTCTCTAATGTACAGTTCCCTTTCCGACAACAAGAGTTTTGACTCCTCTATTGCTTCTTCTTCGAGGGTTTGAAGGCTGGCTTTATCAACATAACGTATGGCGTATTGAGCGATCCGTTCGGCATCGATTTTATCGTTTTTCCTTCTTTGGACACCGGAACGCAATTTTATCTCGGCCCCGCTTTCCAACCACAAACCAATTCCGTTGCCCAAACAATGAACTTTCAGCGGATTGGAATAATGGCCGGTAAATTCCGCACAGATAAGGGTTTCTTCGATATTGACGACCTTTTTCACACCATCAAAAAACTTCTTCAAAGCCGATGGGCCATTTTCGATTTTAAAATTTTTGATTTCCCCGTCCGGGTCTATCAAACATAGGTCAAGCGTTAATTTACTTACATCGACACCAATAAATGATTTGAATTTCATAGTTTTGTTTTACATTTATAAATAGAGAAGAACCGTTTCCTAAAAACCTTAACAGGTTGAACTACTATCTTATACAGGCCTTGGTTCTTTTAAAACCTGTCAGTTCCAAATATCGGGATAGTTCTTTGACTAAAGCTATCGCTGGATCGCTGACAGGTTTTCAATAATATTAATTTTATAAATCATAAACAACTTTGCAAACCTAAGGTAGCTATCGGGATTGCGTCCTTTGCGTATTTTTTCTTGGCGCCTTTGCGGTTATTAAATCTTTGTCAAACAAGCATTTAAACACACTGATTAGTTACAATAATTTTAATAAAGCCAAATGAAGTTGAACGGAAACACTTATTTAAAAGAAGTAGAAAACCCAACAAGTTCAAATCATCACGTAGCGGCCCAAAACCCGCTGCGCGATGATGCTTTTGATATAAGCGATGCTTTAAAAGTGGAACTTATTGCGGATAAGTTTAAAGATATTATTGAAATATTGGGGCTCGATCTTACAGACGATAGTCTAAAAAGCACCCCTAAAAGAGTGGCGAAAATGTACGTAAATGAAATTTTCAAAGGCTTAAACCCCAAAAATAAACCAAAAATAACGGTTTTTGAAAACACGTATCAATACCATACCCCTTTGCTGGAATTGAATATTCCTTTTGTTTCGTTTTGCGAACATCATTTTGTCCCCATTCAAGGAACTGTAAATATTGCCTATATCCCGAATGATTATGTGATTGGTTTGTCAAAAATCCATCGCCTTGTAGATTTCTACGCACGCAGGCCACAAGTGCAAGAACGATTGACCAAGCAGCTTTCCCTGGAATTGTTAGCAACCCTTGAAACCAAGGATGTAGGTGTCGTTTTGAAAGCAAGTCATTCGTGTATTTCATGCAGGGGGGTGGAAGATTCGGGAAGTGCAACCTTAACGTCAATTTTTACTGGTAAATTGGAACAGGACAATCATACCAAATCTGTTTTGTTTGGTTCCAATGCTGTCTAATTCGTCTTAAAGTCAGGTTTTCAACGCCTGGTATGTTTAATTTTTTACCTTGAAGAAACTTTTTGACAAAAAATTAGAACCCAAAATCCAATTGCGGATCTTTTAAAGCCAAAAACAAAGAAGCGTCCATCGGCGGTATGGATTTTCCTTTCAAGTATTTGTTCTTCGCCACGTGAAAAGTTTCGTGGATTTGTTCCGCGATTTTTCCATCGCCTTTCATGCGTCGTCCAAATTGGCTGTCGTTCAAATTTCCGCCGTGGCAAGCGGTGATTTGGTGCAAGATGCGATCGGCGCGATCGGGCATGGTTTTTTTTGCCCAATCGGTAAAAATTTCGCCGATTGCGCCGTTCAACCGAACAATGGTGTGCCCAACGGACAGTGCGCCCAGTTCCGAAACTTTTTTTACCAATGGCAAAATTTCGTGACTGTTCAGCGATGGGATGATCGGCGCCATCATCACGTTCACGGGAATGCCGTTTTCCGATAAAATTTTTACGGTTTCCAAGCGTTTTTTGATGCTCGCAGTTCGGGGCTCCAACAAACGCCGCGTACTTTCTTCCAAGGAAGTTATGGAAATGCTAACGCGAATCAAGTTCAATTTTGCCAGTTCTTTTAAAATATCCAAATCGCGCAAAATCAGCGCGTTTTTGGTGATGATACCGGTGGGGTGTTTCCACTTTAACATCACCTGCAAACATTTTCGGGTGATTTCCAATTTCTTTTCTATCGGTTGATAACAATCCGTATTTCCCGAAAAGGAAATTGGAAAAGGTTCCCAGTTTTTGCTTTTAAGCTTTGCTTCCAACAAATTCGGGGCGTTTTTTTTGACCAGAATTTTCTTTTCAAAATCCAATCCCGCGCTGTAGCCCCAATATTCGTGGGAATTTCGCGCATAGCAATACACGCAACCGTGTTCGCAACCTTGATACGGGTTTGCGGAAAATAGCATACCGAGATCCGGACTTTTCACTTTGTTGACAAACGTTTTGGGAAAGACCTCCAAATAGGACGTTTTTTCATCACTGGGTATTTCGCCTTCTTTTTCGCAAAATTCCAGAAATTCCGAATCTGCCTCGTGTTTGTTTTCCAGAAACTTGTTGTGCACGTTTTTTTGCGCACCCCGGCCTTTGATATGAGCGGGTTCCATAAAAAAATACCTTTAAAGATTCGTTTCTTCAAAGGTACTTTTAATATTGGAATTATTCCTTATTTATTGGAAATATTCCTATTTCTAAAACTCCGGTTTCCGTTTGTTCAAAAAAGCTTGGGTCCCCTCCTCGAAATCTTCCGTGCCAAAGGCTTTTCCAAAAAGCTCGATTTCGGTTTGAAAACCGTTTTTTCCATTTTCAAATCCGGCGTTCACGGCGCGGATCGCCGCAGAAATGGCCATGGGTGAATTGCGCATTATTTTTTTGGCGAGGTTCTCGGTGAATTCCATTAGTTCCTCTTGCGAGGTTACTTGGTTCACCAATCCGTATTGCAAAGCTTGGTTGGCATCGATCATTCCTGCGGTCATAATCATTTCCATGGCGCGGCCTTTTCCCACCAATTGCGGCAGGCGTTGGGTTCCGCCATAACCGGGGATCACACCCAAGGAAACTTCGGGCAAGCCCATTTTTGCATTTTCGCTGGCGATGCGGAAATGGGCGGCCATGGCCAGTTCCAAGCCGCCGCCGAGCGCAAATCCGTTGATAGCTGCGATTACGGGTTTGGGGAAATTGGCAATGAAATCAAAAACGGTTTTTTGTCCTTTGGCGGCCAAATTTTTCCCTTCTTCCACGGAATAATCGGCAAATTCGGCAATATCGGCACCGGCAACAAAGGCTTTTTCGCCATTTCCGGTAATGATGACGACTTTTGTGGTCTCGTCATTTTTCAAATTTTCAAACGCTTCGTTAATTTCCGCAAGGGTTTCGCGGTTCAATGCGTTCAATTTTTTGGGGCGGTTTATTTTTACAACGGAAATTCCACCGTTGGATTCGAGTAAGAGGTTTTCGTATTTCATATTACAAATTTATGCGAATTATCCCGAATTTTCGATACGAATTATTGCGATTTGGAACAGCGCGGAATTTTAACCAAAAAAACAGTGCCCATCCCCATTTCGGAGGTAAAGGTAATATTTCCGCCGTAGGCTTCCACAATATTTTTCACCATTCCGAGGCCCAAGCCCATGCCGCTGGATTTGGTGGTGAATTTTGGCTCGAACACCTTGTCTTTGTTTACTTCCGGAATTCCCGCCCCATTGTCGGAAATTTCGATCAGCACTTGATTTTCCGCTTCTCGAACGTTCACCATTACTTTTGGATCAGCTTTTTCGGAAGTGGCTTGGATGGCGTTTTTCACCAAATTCGTAATCACCCGAATCAGTTGGGTCCGGTCAAATTTGGCCAAAATTTCTTCTTTTTCACTTTTGAAAACTATAAAATCCTCGTTGAAAATATCCAATCCCAATTTGACGATTTTTGGCACGTTCAAAGTTTCGTTTTGTTGGGCCGGCATTTTGGCGAAATTGGAAAAAGCAGACGCAATGGAACTCATCGTATCGATTTGGTGGATCAACGTATTGCTGTATTCTTTGACTTTTTGATCGATTTTGGGATCGTTCGGATCAAATTTCCGTTGGAAACTCTGCACGCTCAACCGCATGGGCGTTAAGGGGTTTTTGATTTCGTGCGCCACTTGTTTCGCCATTTCGCGCCAAGCTTGTTCGCGTTCGGTCCGCGCAAGTTTTATGGCACTTTCTTCCAATTCGTCGATCATGGAATTGTAGGCTTTTACCAAGGTGTGAATTTCGCGGCTCGCCTCTTCGATTTTGATTTTTTTATTGCGTTGATCCAAACGGGTTTTAATGATTTTTTCGCTGACGGTTTTCAAAGATTTGGTGATGTATTTTGAAAGGAAATAGGCCAAAACCACCGCGATGAGCATCATCAAGACATAAACTTGAAGCAACTTCATTAAAAATTCGTTCAACTCGCGGTCGATGAACCCGTCGTCTTCGATGGACGGCAAATTCAAAATGCCCAAGGGTTTGAAATAATTATCGGTGATGTAGGTATAGGACGATTGATAATTTTGCCCGTTTTCCACAAAATGTTTCACAAAACGTTTGTCGCCCGAATTTCTCAATTCTTCGATGATATATTGGGGGATTTTTGTTTCCACGGAATCTTTGAAAAAGGTGGCAGTGGACGATTTCAGCAAATTTCCGTTCAAATCGTACATGTTCAATTCCACATTGTGAATGTTGCTGATTTCGTAGATTTTATCCTTGAAAATCAGCGGAATATTTTCGGTTTCTATCTCGTAGGTGGTGGTTTCCAATTCGTAATTGATGCTCGCCCGAATGGCTGCTTCTTTGCGTTCCAGTTTGTCTTTATGGTACTGAATTGCTTCTTGTTTGTATTGGTAAATGCTCACTGCGGCGATCAGCACCGAGGCGATCAGCACCAACAAAATCATGGAAAAGAAAATACGAGTCCGCAACGAGCGTTTGAAAAGTTTCATTTTCGAGTTTCTATATCTTCAAATATGGCATCAAGTTTTTTTAAATCAATTTCTTTAAGTTTTATCTTGAACCTTGATTTGTTTCCAAGTTTCAGCTTGTCATAATATAACCTGCGGTTCCTTCCTAAAATAATTAAAGAGGTCTCTTTTGTTACCGGAATGTTTTCGAAATTTAAGTTCTTTGAGCTTCTACTCATGGAAAAATAAGAATTTAAATCATGGTAAATTATATATATCGTGAATATTTCTATTTCTGTATTATTTAATTCCAATCTAAAAGAAGTTTTGGAACTGGATTGTATATTTTTATAAATACTAGTCCATCCCGTAAATGGCAAATACATTACGGAATAAATATTTAATGAATCGCTGATGTGCAGTCCTTTTTTAAAAAGTTCAAGCCTTAAATTCTTATAATAGTCTAAAGAATCCAAGGGAATTTTCTTTTCTAAAAATGATGATACTCTATATTTTTTCAAAAAATTTGTATCCAATATAATCACTGGAATATCAACTTTCTTTTTTGTCCATGAAATTTCGTCAGGACTACTAATTTCGCCTTTCAAAACGATAAGGTTCTCTTCAATATTAAAAGGGAAATCAACTTTCAATTGCTCTGTTTTTTTTAAACGCACTTTTTGATCGTTCGTGCGGAATTCAAAAAAGATAACACCCAAGGATTTTTTTAGGTTATTTTCATTTTTAGAAATGTTTATATTATTGAAAATCAATTTTTTCACATTATATATTTCTTTCAGCTCTAAAGTTACTGGCTGGTTATCATCGATCTCCAGCGCTTCTCTACTATAAAATATTTTGGTGCCATTTGACCCTAAAATTATGGAATCTTTCTTCTTCCCTAAATTAAAAATTTCAGAATGTACAGTACTTAACTTTTGTAGATCTTCTTCAGTTGAAACAATTATTTTTGAATCGTTTTGACAAGAATATAAGGAGAGAATAACAATTATAGAAAGGAATCTGACTTTCATAATGAGAATTTGAGGATTTTTAGGACAGTAACAATTATCGAACCATTCTATTGATTTTGATTTTTCCTCCGAAAACGCTTATAAATATTAAACCCCAACATTAAAATCAGCATTAATAAAATCAATCCGACCACTCCAAAAATCCAGTTGAGCGTGTTGCGCAACATCACAATGAAAATTATGGAAAACAAAATAATGGTCGAACCTTCGTTGAACAAACGCATTTGGTTCGAGGTCCATTTCACGATGTCGTTTTGCAATTGCTTGAAAAGTTGGTGGCATTTGAAATGATAGAGAAACAGCAGCAACACAAACCCGAGTTTCAAATGCATCCAGGGTTGTTGCAGCCAAATAGGCTGTAAAATAAGCAAGATCACCGCAAAAATTGTGGCCAAAACTGCAGAAGGCCAAGTTATGATGAACCACAAACGTTTGGCCATCAGTTTCAGTTGTTTTCCCAAAATTTCCTTTTCCGGCGAAGGTTTTTGCGAGGCCTCAATTTGGTAAACAAACAACCGCGGAATATAAAAAAGCCCTGCAAACCACGTGATCACGAAAATTAAATGTAAGGCTTTGAAATAATTGTAGTATTCCATAATTTGGTTAATTCGTTAATTGGAGATCGGTTAATTGGTTTTGAACTCATAACTCTTAACTCATAACTTTTAATGCCCACTCATCAATCCATCGGCTCAAAGTTTTCACCCAATCGTCGCGGTCGTTCAAGCAAGGAACGACCGTAAATTCTTCGCCTCCGGTTTCCAAAAAAAGTTCTTTCCCCTGCATCGCGATTTCTTCCAAGGTTTCCAAACAATCCGAAACAAAAGCCGGGGTCACGATTGCCAATTTTTTGGTGCCGTCCAATCCCAGTTTTTCGATGGTGCGGTCAGTGTAGGGTTTTAACCACGGATCAAAACCGAGTCGGGATTGGAAAGAAGTACTGAAGGTTCCGGGTTTCAACTGCAATTTTTCCGCTACCAAACGCGTGGTTTCCAAACATTGGTGCCGATAACAAAATTGATGTGCCGGCGATGCGGTGACGCAACATTCGCCATTTATTTTGCAATGTGATTTTGTGATGTCGCTTTTTCGAATATGTCGCTCGGGAACGCCGTGATAGCTGAACAACAAATGTTCGTAATCCACCTTTTCCAAATTTTCGGCAATGCTTCGGGAAAGTACGTTGATGTAATCCGAATGCTTGTAAAACGGTGGAATAGTAGTGAATTTCAGTTGCGGAAATTGTGTTTTCTGCAGTTCTTCCGCTTGCACCAAAATGGTTTCCACTGTCGCCATGGCAAATTGTGGATATAACGGCAACAATAGCACTTCGTCCACTCCCTTTTCGGCCAGTTCGTGCAAACCGGATTCAATATTGGGTGTTCCATATCGCATCGCCAAAGCGATCGGAATACTGGTGAATTTATCGATTTTTTCCTGCAAGCGTTCCGAAAGTACGATCAGCGGTGAACCTTCTTCCCACCAAATTTTTTCGTAGGCCTCGGCCGATTGTTTGGGGCGGGTATTCAGCACGATTCCTTTTACAATAAATGCGCGCAACAACCACGGAACATCGATCACGCGTTCGTCCATCAGAAATTCGTCCAAATATTTTTTGACATCTTTTGGATTGGTGCTTTCGGGCGAACCGAGATTGATGAGCAACACACCCTTATTTCCCCCGAGTGTTCGGGGGGAATCTTTTGAATTAAATCGGGATCTGGATTTTTTAACTTGTGGGTTCAATTAAAATCTTATTTAATAGAGTAAAAGGATTTTCTTTTCATGAGATTCCCGCCTTCGCGGGAATGGATTGCACATATTTCTTCGGAGTCGTTCCAAATTTCTTTTTAAAAGCAGCAATAAAATGGCTCGAGGTGCTGTAACCTGTTTTCAAGCCGACTTCGTTCACGTTGTGCTGGCCGTTTTCCAACAATTTTCGGGCGAAATCCATTTTATAATCGAACAAAAACCCGAACACCGTGTCACCGTAAATTTCTTTGAAACCTTCTTTCAGTTTTTTCAAACTCAGTCCGATTTCTTCCGAAAGTTCTTGCAAACTGGGTGGTTCCGCCATTCTGTGAATTAAAATATCTTTTGCCTGCCGGATTTTCCGTACGTTGTTTTCATCGACCAAAAACGGACATTGCTCCACATCGGCTTCTTCCGGCCGGTTGAAATACAGCCCGATCAGTTCGTATGCTTTTCCTTTTAAATAAATTTTTTGAACCGACGGATGCAAATTGAAATTCAAAATTTGGCTCAGCACCACCGCCATTGAAGGGGTGATGTTTGCTTCTTGATAGTATTTTTTGTCCTGGTTCCCTTCTTTCAGAAAATCGATGTACCCGGCTTCTTCCGAAAACAAGGCATGAAATTTTTTGATGGACACGAAAACGGAAACCATCCACGAATTTGGCGAAACTTGAATGTCCAACGGTAAATCGCGCACAGGGTTGTAGAGCAACAATGCTTTTTCATCGACCAGGTCCAACCGATAGTTTCCGGCATTGAAATTGAACCGCGCACCGCCTTTTATGCAGAAGTGAAATTGAATAAAATTACGGTCAACCTCCCGTTCAATATTTTGATTTTCAACGCTTTCGTTCTTGAAGGTGAGTATCACAAAATCGTCTTCAATATCGACTGTGCGATAAGAACCTTCAGCGTTGTTTTTTGAATGAAAATTCATTGTGGCTTGTTGGTTTTTTATTTAGAATGATTCTAAAGTAAATGATTGCCATTCCTTATCGTTGCTGCAAAAATACATGAAATAACACAAAAACTAACCCTAAAGGTCCAAAATTGCCTTTAGCGACACAAAAAGTACTTTCAGCGTTGTTTTTATTGAAGAAGCTAACTTATTTTTGTGCACGGATTAATCAATCGAAAATCGGATTTTCGTTTTTTGGGAAAACAAGAGGATCGGCTGTGCCGAAAATCTTTTGCCCTATTCAATAATGAAGCATTACCATATTTCCAAATACAATTCTTTCTTCGTGATCGGCTTGAGCTATCAAAAAGCCGATGCCGAGGTTCGGGGGCATTTCAGCTTGGATACCGAACAAAAAACGGCGCTGGTAAAAACCGCAAAACTCGAGGGGTTGGATGGTATTTTGGTGACTTCCACTTGCAACCGCACCGAAATTTATGGGTTTGCCGAAAACGAAGCCCAACTTATCAAATTGCTTTGCCAACACACACGCGGAACGGTCGAGGAGTTTGAAAAGGTTGCCTATATCTACAAAAACAAAGCGGCAATTTCGCATATTTTCAAAGTTGGGACCGGGCTTGACAGTCAAATTTTGGGTGATTTTGAAATTATTGGCCAATTGAAAACCGGGTTTTTGATCTCCAAAAAATTTGGGGTGACCAACTATTTTTTTGAACGCTTGGTGAACGAGGTGATCCGTGCCAGCAAACGCATCAAAAACGAAACCGAGCTTTCCTCGGGCGCAACTTCGGTAGCTTTTGCTTCGGTACAATATATTTTGAACCACGTTCCGCAGATTTCGGAAAAAAATATTTTGCTCTTCGGAACAGGAAAAATCGGGCGAAACACCTGTGAAAATCTTGTAAAACACACACAGAACAAGCACATTACACTGATCAACCGCACCAAAGGAAAGGCTGAAAAAATCGCTGGGAAATTCAATTTAACCGTAAAAGATTATTCCGACCTGCAAGCGGAAATCCGGAAAACCGATGTGTTGATCGTTGCCACGGGTGCTCAAAACCCAACCATTTCCAAAGAACTGATCTATTCCGAAAAAGAATTGTTGATTTTGGACCTTTCCATTCCCAAAAACGTGGCCGATGATGTGGCGAACCTTGAAAACGTAACGGTGGTGCATTTGGACTATCTTTCAAAAATGACCGATTCCACGCTCGAAAAACGCAAAACTTTTGTTCCGCAAGCACAACAAATTATTTCCGAAGTGGAAACCGATTTCAATACTTGGTTGGAAACCCGAAAATTTGTGCCCACTATCAAAGCTTTAAAAGAAAAACTCTCCGTTTTAAAAGATGCTGAAATCGATTACCAACAAAAAAAAATGGAAGATTTCAATCACGAGCAGGCCGAAATTGTAAGTGACCGCCTCATTCAAAAAATCATGAACCGGCTTGCGTTGCATTTACGCAACGCGAACGGAACCACGGAACAAAGCTTGGAGCTCATCCAGGAAATGTTTCAGTTGGAAAATCCCAAAAAATGAACAAGCCCATCCGAATTGGCACGCGCGATAGCGAATTGGCGCTTTGGCAAGCCAAAAATGTGCAAAAAGCACTCGAAAAATTAGGCCATAAATCCAAATTGGTGCCCGTGAAATCCAAAGGCGATTTGGTGTTGGACAAACCCCTGTACGAATTCGGAATTACGGGCATTTTCACCAAAACATTGGATATAGCAATGCTCACCGGCGAAATTGACATCGCCGTGCATTCCATGAAAGACGTCCCCACAAGTTTGCCCAAAGGAATCGTGCAGGCCGCGGTTTTGAAAAGGGAAAATCCTATCGATGTATTGATTCACAAAGGCTTGGATTTTTTACAGAAAAAAGGAAGCATCGCCACGGGAAGTTTACGTCGAAAAGCACAATGGCTCCATAAATATCCGAAGCATGAAGTCGTGAATTTGCGCGGAAATTTGAACACCCGTTTGCAAAAATTAAATGACAACGATTGGAACGGGGCAATTTTTGCGACTGCGGGATTGGAACGTATAAATTTGAAGCCCAAAAATTACATCGATCTTGATTGGATGATCCCCGCACCCGCACAAGGCGCAATGTTGGTGGTCGCCAAAGAAAAAGACGAACATTTCCGAAAAATATTGGCGGCGCTGAACCACGAAGCTTCCGACATTTGCACCCACATCGAACGCCAATTTTTAAAAACGCTGGAAGGTGGGTGCACCGCACCAATCGGCGCTTTAGCAAAAATCGAAAACGAAACCATTTATTTCAAAGGAGGGTTGTTCAGCTTGGATGGGGAACAAAAGTTTGTGGAACAAATTTCGTTTCCGATAGATGAATTCGAAAAAGCCGGGGAAAAAGCGGCGAATTCGATTTTGGAACGCGGTGGAAGGGAATTGATGCGGGAAATAAAAGAAGGTTTGAAAACTTAAAATACCATTAAGTAAGCCAACAAAAGGTTTGCTTTTATGAGTTAAGGAATAAAGCGATTCTTGAAATCTTAAAAAAAATGTCTATTTTCACCCTTTAAACAATCATTATGAAAAAAACACTACTTATTTTATTATTGATTTCGTCTTTTGGAGTTCAGGCCCAAATTGTAAACATACCTGATGCGAATTTTAAAAACGCACTTTTGAATCAACACCCTACAACAGTTGACACAAATGGGAATGGGGAAATAGAGGTAACCGAGGCCAGTGCATATACTTCAGATATTTCTGTGCAGAATGAAAATATATCGGATCTTACCGGTATTGAAGCCTTTGTGAATATTCCAATATTAAATTGCGAGGGGAACAACCTTACGTCTTTGGATTTTTCTCAAAATGTGGCATTGAAGCATTTAAATTGTAGCGCCAATCCGCTTACCAATTTGGATTTATCGCAAAATACTGTCCTGAAAAAATTAGATTGTAGCTCTACAAATCTAACAACCTTAAATTTAACCCAAAACGCTTTATTAAAAGAGCTTAATATAGGTAATAATAACCAACTTACTTTTATAGATCTAAGCCAAAACACAGCTTTGGAAAGTATAGAGGTTTCCCATGGTAATCTAACAAGTTTGGATCTAACCCAAAATACAGCTTTGGAAAGTTTTAAGCTTTTTGAAACCCAATTCACAAATTTGGATTTGACCCAAAATGTGAATTTGAAAGAAATTGTTTTAAACACCAATCTCTTATTGACTGAAATTGATTTACGCAATGGAAAAAATGAATATATAACGAATTTTGCTGTGCATAATAACCCAAATATAACTTGTGTTTTGGTTAATGATGCTATCTATAGCCAAGCTAACTGGACATCTACGGACCTTGTTTCCGTATTTTCAGAAACACCGGCAGAATGTGGGGCAAAGTCGATATATTTTCCGGATACCAACTTTAAAAATGCGCTTATAAACCATACGCCGGTAATCGACACAAATGCTGATGGTGAAATTCAAGTAGCAGAAGCCATCCTATTTTCTGGGACAATAAATGTTTCCAATCAAAATATTTCCAACCTGACCGGGATTCTTTATTTTACAAATATTACCGGCTTGCAATGCGCGGACAACAATCTAAAGGATTTGGATATACGCACGCTTTCTGCATTAACTACTTTGGATTGCAAAAACAACCAACTCTCCAAGTTGGTTTTAACCCACAATACTGCTTTAACTTATGTGGATGCAAGCAATAATCAACTTAGGCATTTCAAATTCAATAATGGCAACAATCAAAATGTTACTTTTTTTGATGCCTCTGGCAACTTCGATCTTTATTGTATTCGGGTAGATAACCCCGTTTACTGTGAAGCCAATTGGACGAATATTGCTATGATCACTGGTTTTATTCTTCCCAATAGTCAATGTACGGGAGGCACTATTACTGTTCCCGATCCTAATTTTAAAGCTGAGTTGGTAAGTTTGTTCGATTCGAATGTAGACGGAGAAATCCAATCAACAGAAGTCGGGGGTTTTTCGGGCACATTATACCTAAACAACAAAAACATTTCCGATTTGACGGGTATTGAATATTTAAAAGACCTGACAGAGCTGTATTGTTCGGACAATAACCTTACAAGCTTGGATCTAAGCCAAAATACAGAATTGGAATTTTTGTGGGCGCCCAACAACCAACTTACCAGTTTGAATGTTTCCAAAAATATGAAACTCAAAACGTTGATTGTTAACAACAACCAACTTACTTCTTTGAATATAGATAATAATATAAACTTGGAAAATCTATCCTGTTCAAACAACCAACTTTCCAGTTTAAACCTAACCCAAAATATAGAATTGGGAAACCTGTCATGCAGTTTTAACCAACTTACCAATTTAAATGTAAACCAAAATGTTTTATTGCAAAATATAAACTGTGGATATAACCAACTCACCAGTTTGGATATAAGTCAAAATATAGACTTGACTTATTTGTCTTGTTCCAACAATCTACTTACCGTGCTGGATCTTCGAAACGGAAACCTTCAAAACTTAGAACTCTATGCACAAAACAACCCTAACCTCATCTGTATTTTTGTAGACGATGCATTGTATGCAGAAAACAACCCGTTTTTTATTGCTGTTGTGGACAACAATAGTTCATTCGTGGATTCGGAAGCGGAATGCGACGCATTAAATTCTAATCCGACCGACATTGTGAACATCCCCAATGCCAATTTCAAAAATGCGCTTTTAAATCACACTCCGGTTATCGATACAAATAGTGACAATGAAATACAATATTCCGAAGCCACCAATGTAAGCAGTTTGGATATTCAAAATGAACAAATTTCTGATCTTACCGGTATAGAGGCTTTCAGCAACCTTACTTCTTTAAATTGTGCAAACAATAACCTTTCCAATTTGGATATCAGTGAAAATAGTGTGTTACAGTCTTTGAATTCTGATAATAACCAACTTCAACAATTGGATGTGCGAAATGGAAACAATTCTAATTTCTCTTTTTTTTCTGCCTTGAATAATCCATCACTTACCTGTATTTTTGTAGATGATAAAATATTCAGTACCGCAAACTGGAGCAATATTGGTGTGAATTCTAATTTTATGGAGAGTTATACGGAATGTAATATTGTCAACATTCCCGATGTCAATTTCAAAAACGCACTGATCGCCCAAAACATTGATAACAACAATGATGGCGAAATACAATATGACGAAGTTGACCATATTACCCATTTATATATCGGAAACCTCCAGATATCTGACCTTACCGGCATTGAGGCTTTTGATAGCCTTGTACTTTTAGAATGTGACGGAAACAATCTTTCTTCAATAAATTTAAGTAAAAACACCGCCTTAGAAATTCTCAACTGCGCTAATAACCAACTAACGGCAATTGATTTAGGGAACAACCTTCAATTGAAAGAACTGTATTGCAACAATAATCAACTTTCTAGCTTGGATATTAGCAAAAACCACAATTTGATTAAACTCAATGCAGATTGGAACCAACTTACCAGTATTGATATTCGAAATGCACACAATGACAATTTACAAGACTACTCTTCTTTGAACAACCCAAACCTCTCTTGTATTTATGTGGATAATTCCCACTATAGTTTTTTTAACTGGTTCAATGTGGATGCTGCATCAAATTTTGTGGAAACTACTGTCATCTGCGATGAAATTAATGGAACTGCTCCGCCAGTTTATATCCCCGACCCCGATTTTAAAGCCAGGCTTTTGACCCACAATCCTGTGATAGATACCAACCAAGATGGACAAATACAGTATACTGAGGCAGCAGCAGTCGAAATTTTGAATCTTAAAAGGGTTGTGGGGGCCAATCCAAGCGAAAAAATTGAGGATCTTACCGGTATCGAGGCATTTGTGAACCTTGTACATTTGGATTGCGAACAAAATAATCTAACGAGCTTGGACCTTAGCCAAAACACAGCATTAAAAACAATCAATTGTTCCCAGAACAATATTGCTTCTTTGGTTTTGGGGCAAAATACCGTATTGAAATCGTTGAATTGTAGTGTCAATGAGCTTACAGTTTTGGACTTAAGTCAGAATACGAACTTGGAATTTTTAGATTGTTCAGGAAATGATCTAACCAATATCGACATAAGCCAAAATACAGCACTAAAAGGTTTGAATTGTTCTACAAACCTTTTTACCAGTTTGGATATAAGCCAAAATAATGCTCTGGAACTTTTATATTGTCAGGTATATAGCCTGTCTCAGATAAATTACAGTCCAAACAATACATTAAAATACCTAGATTGTAGCTATACCAATTTCATCAACTTGGATGTAAGCCCGTTTTCAAACCTAAAAGTATTGGTATGTGAAGGAGGTGCGGTTTCTGCTAATCAGCTACAAAGCCTTAACTTAGGTCAAATCAACACCTTGGAATATATCGATTGTAGCGGAAACCAACTCACTACACTGAACACAAGCCAAGTTCCAAATTTGAATTACTTGGACATCTCCGAAAATCAATTTTCCAATACAAACTTTGCACAGAACATCAATTTGGAATTTTTGGATTGTTCAAGAAACCAACTTACCGCTTTAAACGTCCAAAACAACAATAACCTGAAATTTTTGGATTGTTCAGAAAACCAGCTTACCGCTTTAGACCTTCAAAATAACAACAACCTGGAATTTCTCGGATGTGGAGCTAACCAGATAACTTCATTGGACGTAAGCCAAAACCCAGAATTGGAAATCCTATATTGTGGGCCTAATCAACTCACGTTTTTAGATGTGCGAAACGGCAATAACCAAAATTTTGGGATCTATGGTGGCTATAACTCAGATAACAACCCCAACTTAACATGCATCTATGTCGATAACGCGCAATACAGTGAGATGTATTGGTCAATCTATGCAGATCCTGCTTCCACTTTTGTGGAAACCCAAGCAGATTGCAACGCAATCACAAGTCCATTGGTCTATATACCTGATGTGAATTTTGAAAATGCGCTTTTGAACCATAGCCCTGTTATCGATATCAATGTCGATGGGGAAATACATTTAAGTGAAGCAGAAGCGTTCACCGGCACCTTGGATATCTCCAACCAAAACATCACCGATTTAACCGGCTTAGAAACATTTATCAACATCACGGGTTTGAATTGTTCCAACAATAATATTGGGGCAATAAATTTGAGCAAAAAAACAGCACGCATCTTTTTAAATAAAAAAGCAAAACAAAAAGGACAGACCGTATTGGTTAATATAAATGGCAATGGGAATTTAACTTTCTTAGATTGTAGCAACAATCAAATTTCCAACTTGGATTTAAGTCAAAATACGTTGTTGACAGAAATAAACTGTGGTTCAAACCAACTCATTGGATTGGATATGAGAAACGGGAACAATCATAATATCAGTGCTTTAAATGTACTGAACAATCCTAATCTCACATGCATTTTTGTGGACAACTCCAATTATATGCAAACAAATTGGAACAATGCCATAGATCCAATTTCCAATTTTGTAGAAACTCAGGCTGATTGCGACGCTTTGGCAATTGATACAAATTTCATGCAAAGTATAGAAGTTTATCCGAACCCCGTAACCAATCAACTGTTCATATATATTCCTGGCCATGATTCAAAAAAATTAGAACTCGAAATTGTGAATATTACCGGAGAAATCATCTTGAAAACTAAAATTGACAAAAGCAAAAAGTTAAATCTCTCAAGTTTGGCTTCAGGAGTTTATTTTCTAAAAATACAAGAAGAAGAAAAGTATTTTGTAGAAAAATTAATTAAATTGTAATAGTCGTTTCAAATTTTTTCAACGTTTTTTTAACAAAAAGTAATAACCGGGCCCGATTTTGCGAACCTTATCTGTCTTATCGACGAAAGACTTGTCCCCATTACAAAAAAAGACTTTGTTGAATGTGGGGATCCGTTTGGTGGAACACAATTTTATTTCAGTGGAACCAATCGATTTTAAAATTCCGAAAAGTATTGAAAACGCCATTTTTACGAGCCAAAATGCGGTAAAACAAGTTATGAGTTATGAGTTAGGAGTTAGGAGTTGTTGGTGTGTGGGGGGGAAAACAAAAAATCTCTTGGAAGAAAACGGCGCGAACATCATTGCCTATGCGGAATATGGAAAAGATTTGGCAAAAATTATTGTGGAAAAATATGCCGATCGTAAATTCATTTTTTTCTGTGGAAATAGAAGAAGGGA
>DASSWG010000157.1:0-9917 GCA_035705295.1 Flavobacteriaceae bacterium | reverse complement strand
AAAATAGTGCTGTTCGACAAATTTCCAGAACCATCAACTCCCCATTGAGGTTGCCACATTCCCAAAATTTCAAGCAATTTGAAGCCTTCCACGGAAGCACCGCCGGCAAACCTTCCAGAGAAATAATACATATTTTCATTGGCCGGATCGCGGAAAAGTGGCGTGTTGTTATTGTTGTTGCTCCAACCTGCTGCGGTGGCATCGCCCACCATATAAAAATAAGTAAAGGTTTCTTCCTCTTCACCCGTAGCTTCCGGTAATACAACGTTCAAGGTTTGAGTCTCGGAAATAACTTCCATTCCACCCTGGGTTCCCGCGGAAGCGACCACTCGAAAATACAACGAGCCTGTATTGGGTTCGGGAGTTGCCGGGTCGTTGTCCAAACCGGCATCCATCGCCATATCCCATAATTGTTGAACGCTTACTGCCAAGTTGTTTTCGGCAGTGCTTCCCAAAATAACAGGCACATCGAATGTGCTGGTGATGGAACCTTGCAGCTCGTAATTTTCATTAGTGGGCACTTCATAATCGACCGAATTCCAGACAAAACGTTCGGCAATATTTGTCAGGGTCGCTTCGGTCAAAATATAAGAGGAAGCGAACGAATTGGTGAAACTGATCCCTTCCGGATCGGGTTGGGCGATAAAAACGACATCGTCGTCGCTCGAACAAGCGTTGAAGCCCAAAACCGCTATAAATGTCAGCAATAAAATTGAAAGTTTTTTCATGGTGTTGTTTTTAAAAGAATTAGTATCCGGGATTTTGTGTTAAGTTGGTGTTCACCCCCAAATCAGAGGCTGGAATTGGAAACAGGTTCCTAAAAGCTTCGGTGGTCGCTCCTTGCGGAACACCTCCTTTGAAGGCCCAAATCCCATTTTGTGAAAATTGTTGAAAACGGATCAAATCGGTTCGGCGGTGACCTTCCCAATAAAGTTCACGACCACGCTCGTCCAAAATGAAATCGAGTGTCAGTTCGGCAGCGGTTATTTGTCCGCCACCATCGTAGGCCCTTGCCCTAAGTTGGTTCACATAGGCAACCGCATCGCTCATATTACCACCACCGCCACGTAAAACGGCTTCGGCGTACATCAAATACACATCGGCCAAGCGGAACATTGGAAAATCCGTGTCGGGGTGTTCGCCCGTGGCATCGGAGCCCGGATTTCCTTGCGAGTCGATGTTTTTGAATTTTTGAATGGCATATCCGTCCGTAAAACTTGAAATATCGTTGATTTCCAAACTTTGTCCATCGGTGTAGAACATTTCACGATTGTCCGCCGAATCGCCCCCATTTGGAAATAACGATACAAACTCGGGCGTGGTTCGCAAACCGGCCCACCCGGAATTTACGCCGGAGGCCAACGGATCCATCGAGCCGCCAATGGAAGCGTGGATGATAAACGTCATTCCTCCGAAAGAATAGGTGTTCAACCCGTCGAAATTTATCGAAAAGATCACTTCGTTTTGTGCACCATTGGTATTGTTGTCGGCCAAAAACAAATTTTCATATTCATCGGCCAAAGTGTAACCGGCATTGATTATTTTTTGGGTGTAGGTAATGACCTCGCTGTATCGATCTTCGCCAATGTACACCTCCGCGTTCAAATACAATTTTGCCAATAATGTCCAAACGGCGGCTTGGTCGGCGCGGCCGTATTCATTTTCTCTTGCGGGAATAATTTCACTTTCAATAGCCAACAGTTCCGATTCAATATAATCGAACAATTCCGCACGCTGGATTTGTTGCGGCAAAAATGCTCCGATTGGATCTTCTTCGGTAACAAATGGCGGGTTCCCGAACATATCCAGTGCATGGTAATAACTCAAAGCCCGTAAAAACCTTGCTTCGGCGCGGTATTTTTGAATTTCGGCACGCAAATCGGCCCCAACGCCACGTTCGTCCAGTTTGGCAGGGGTGGTTTGCCGAAGGAATTCGTTGGTCAACGACACTTGGTACATCACACGTGAATACATGGTTCGGATAAACTCGTTCCCAGAAGTCCAATTTTGGTAGTGCAAATCTTTAATGGTGCCGTCGTTCCAACCGATCACTGCTTCGTCGGTGGTCAACTCCTGCATCATCCAATACAAACGAAGATATTGCGAAAAGCCTTCGTCCAATCCAACCAGATCGGGAAGTCCCGCAGGGCCGTCTTGACCACTAATGGCAAGTCCGGCATACAGTTTTGCCAAAAATTGTTTGTAAGCTGCCGGATCGTCAAATACGTTGGAAGATGCTATTCGGTCATCTTCCGGAACAAGCTCCAACTCTTTTTCACAAGCGGTAAAAAGTATCAACCCGAGAAAAGCGATCAATAGGGGTTTTATTTTTTGAAACATAATTATGATTTTTACAATTGTTCGTTAGATTAAAAAGTATAGTTCAGTCCCAACACAAAGGTTCGTGGCCTTGGGTAGACATTGTTGTCGATGCCTCCAAAAACCTCGGGATCCAGTCCTTCATATTCGGTAATGGTCAATACATTGGTCACCGTAAACGAAGCTTTGAGCGACGATTTTTCGTAGGGAAACAAATAGCCCACCGAAACATTGTCCAATTTAATAAAATCTGAGCTTCTAATATAATAATCGGAGAAAAATTGGCTGTTCACAAAATTGGTTTCCAGCACATTGGAATGTACATTGGTGTAATAGACCTGTGGATGAACCGTTGCCGATTCTTGGTATCCCAAACTCGATTTGGTGTTGTTGTAATTGTAGCCACCAAAGCTTCCACGGAAAGTAAAGCTGAAATCGAGGTTTTTGTATGTAATTGTATTGGTGAGCCCCATATAATAATCGGGCGAAGCTTTTTTATAGGGTTGGCGGTCGGCTTCGGTAATGGTGTTGTCACCATTTACATCGACATAAGCCCCTTCAATTGGGTTTCCATTTTGGTCGTAAACTTGCCGGAACACAAAAAAAGTAGTTGGGTCGTAGCCTTCTTTCCACAGTTGAACGGTGTTTCCAACGCCGCCACTAATTCCACCTTGTGGAATGAAGAAATTGGGGTTGTCGCCCAAAGTCAATTTGGTGATTTCCAACTCTTGAAAGGTGATGTTGTAGTTAACGCTCCAATTGAAATCTTCCGATCGTGCCAATTCGCCATTTAGGCCAATTTCGAGGCCTCGGCTGGTGGTTTCCCCAACATTGGTCAGCAATCGATCGGAGAGGTTTGCCCCTGCGGGAACGGGAACGGTAGACAACAGATCTTCGGTGGTGCGTTCATAAACGTTGACACTTCCCGTGAATCGTTCGTCGAAAAACCCAAAGTCCAACCCGAGGTTGAAGGTTCTCAATTCCTCCCACTTCAAGTTTTCGTCGAATTCTTCCGGACGGAGCGTGCTGATGAATTCGTTCCCGAATTGATAGGAAGCTCCACCTACACTTGGCGTGTAAAGACCAAGATAGCCATAATTCCTGCCGATTTCTTGATTTCCGGTCACCCCATATCCGGCGCGAAGTTTTAAATTCGAAACCACTTTTGAATCTTTCAGAAAATTTTCATTGGCAATTTTCCAACCTACGGAAACGGCAGGGAAACCGCTCCACCTATATTCTTCGCTAAAGCGGGAAGAACCGTCGCGGCGGTAACTGGCGGAAATCAAATAGCGATCGGCAATGTCGAAACTGGCGCGCGCGAAATACGATTCGAGCGAATTTCGATTGATCGTGGTGGG
This sequence comes from Flavobacteriaceae bacterium, assembly GCA_035705295.1. Classification (GTDB taxonomy): domain Bacteria; phylum Bacteroidota; class Bacteroidia; order Flavobacteriales; family Flavobacteriaceae; genus DASSWG01. The sequence goes on along the minus strand of DASSWG010000157.1, from coordinate 6,237 downwards.
CGCTTTTTGCCACTCGTTGTTTGCCGTGAACCGGCTATCGCTCGAAATATAAAATTCTTGATAGGAATGCCCGGCGGTCAAATCGATATCGGTATTGAGCACATCGAGTTTTGTTTTGTAGTTGAAATAAAAATCCAACAAGGTGTTCCGATTGATACCGGAGTAATATTCTTGGTTTGGGATTTCTTGAATCACCACGGCCGAAGTTACCGGACGGAAATTGCTTCCCTCCAGTTCGGAATAGTCCAAGCCCAAATTCAAATTGAAGCGCAAGCCCGGAACAAAAGGAAGCAGGTAATCCACATTGAAATTCGTGATGGTCCGTTTGCTGGTGGCCTCACCTTCATATTGTTGCAAGAGTGCCACCGGATTTCGGGTGGATTGTTGAAATTGATTTTCCCCATCGCGAAATTCAAAAAACCCATCAAAAGGACTGGTAGGGTCGTAAATCGGTTGGGTAGGGTCAAAACTGATCGCCGATCCAATGGCACCTGTATCGGCGAAATCGTTTTTATTGATGATCCCCTTAGCATTAAGGGTCAGTTTTAAATTGTCGTCCAACAATTCTTGGGTCAACGAAAGGTTCAACGCCGTCCGTTCGTATTGATCGGTTTTCAATATTCCTTCTTGGGAGGTGTAGTTCAAATTGGCCCGGTAATAAAAATCCTCGAAACCTTGGGTTGCCGTCAAATTATGAATGCTCCCAATGGCGGTTCCATATATTTGATCTTGCCAATCGGTGCTTGCATTTCCAAGAAGGCTTTGGTCCACATTGGGAATGGATTCCATAAACGCGCGGTATTGATCGGTCTCCAAAACGTCCACGTAATCCGTGACAACCCCGACCGATGCTTTTAAATCATAGCTGATGGAAAACGGCGTGTCTTCCCTTCCTTTTTTGGTGGTGATCAAGATAACCCCGTTGGAAGCCCGCGACCCATAAATAGCGGTTGCCGCGGCATCTTTCAAGATCACAAAATCTTTGATTTCATTGGGATTGATTGCGTTCAGTTGGCTGCGAACACCCTGTACGCCGCGCTGATCGAGCGGCAAACCGTCAACTACGATAAGCGGTGAATTGTTGGCCGAAAGCGATGAGCCGCCACGAATTCGTATGGCCGCCCCTCCTCCCGGGGCGCCACTTGGGGTAACCAAAACCCCTGCGGATTTTCCGGCGATCAATTGTGCGGGCGAGGTGATGGCGCCTTGGTTGAAATCTTCCGTGGAAATTTCGTTCACCGCACCTGTTGCATCTTGTTTGTTGGTGGATCCATAGCCGATAAGCACCACTTCTTGCAGCGAAGCCGCTTCATGGGTCAAAACAACATTAATTGTCCCTTGTCCCGAATAGCTTATTTTTTGGGTTGTAAACCCTAAATAAGAAAAAATGATCACATCGTCGGGGTTGATGTTTGACAAGGTATAATTTCCATCAAAATCGGTGATAGTTCCGTTTGATGTTCCCTCCACCAAAACATTTACCCCCGGAAGCGGCATACCGGTTTCTTGATCGGTCACGGTTCCGCTGACCGTCGACTGTGCATAAAAAGTCATCGGGAACATGACCAATAGAAAAAATGCACTACTGAATATTATTTTCATAGATTATTTTGTTGGTTTTTAAATGATTTAAACCCTATATTTTCATTACCCATTGTTAAAAGTATATAAAAAAAAGTATATTTTTTCGTTAAATACCTGTAACTGGACAGCGAAAACGTTTTCGTGTTGAAAACTTTTTACAACAACCTATATTGGATGAAAAATTGAGTTGTTTTTGGTATCTTACCGTTTCTTACAAAAGACATCCTATGAAGCCAAAGCTCACCTTAAAACAAATCGCCCGAGAATTGGATGTTTCCATTTCCACTGTTTCCAAAGCATTGCACGATAGCATGGAAATCAGCGAGGATACGCGGCAAAAAATAAAAGCCTTTGCGAAATATTACAATTACATGCCCAACAACATTGCGTTGAGTTTGAAAAACCGAAAAACCCGAACCATTGGCATTGTAATCCCGGAAATTGTGCATCATTTTTTTGCGACCGTGATCAGCGGTGCCGAACAAGTGGCGAACGAACGTGGGTACAACCTCATTATATGTTTGTCCAACAATTCGTTCGATCGGGAAGTGGTAAACATGGAATTGCTGGCCAATGGAAGTATTGATGGGTTCATACTTTCGGTGGCCAAAGAAACCCAGCAAAAAGGGGATTACCACCACTTGATCGAAATCATCAACCGGGGAATGCCCGTGGTGCTTTTTGATAGGGTAGTGGACGAGGTGAATTGCGACAAGGTAATTATCGATGACAAAAAAGGCGCACAAAAAGCCGTTTCGTATTTAATTGGATTGGGGTGCAAAAGAATTGCATTAATTTCAACCGTGGATTACATCAGTGTTGGAAAATTGAGGACCCAAGGTTATAAAGATGCTTTGGAGCGGGAACAAATGAAAGTGGAAAAAAACCTGATTTTGAAAATTGAGGATATTGAGAACAGCGAACGGGAAATTATGGAATTTCTCAAAAAAAACGAAGTGGACGGGGTTTTTGCGGTGAACGAACAATTTGCAGCGAGCGCCATCAAGGGATTGGCCCAAAAAGGCTTGAAAGTTCCAGAAGATGTTTCGGTAATCGCCTTTACCAATGGCGAAATCTCCAAACGGTTTATTCCCAGTCTCACCACCGTGAGCCAACACGGTGCTGAAATGGGCGCAAAAGCTGCCAATTTATTGATCGACCGGCTCGAAAAACCCGAAGAAGAGGAAGAACAATTTACCACCGAAATCATAAAAACCAGTTTGATAGAACGGGAATCGACGAAATCAAAAATTTATATATCTTTGTAATCGAAATTTATCGAAACTTATATTTTCACTACCCAATTTTAAGTTTTGATAAGTGATAGGTTTTGTTTTGTGCAAGACCTTGCTGCTTATCGTCATTTTTCAATAAATACGATATGCAAAAACGCAAATTATCTTTCTGGGAAATTTGGAACATGAGTTTCGGGTTTCTCGGAATTCAGTTTGGTTTTGCCCTGCAAAACGCAAACACTTCCCGCATTTTCGAAACTTTGGGTGCCGATGTGGCCGATATACCCATTTTATGGATTGCCGCTCCCGTTACAGGTTTGGTGGTGCAGCCCATTATTGGATATTTCAGCGACCGCACCTGGACGCGTTTGGGAAGACGACGCCCTTATTTTCTCGCTGGGGCCATTCTTTCTTCCATCGCCCTTTTTATTATGCCCAATTCCCCAGCTTTATGGGTTGCTGCCGGAACTTTATGGATGATGGACGCTTCCATCAACATCTCCATGGAACCTTTTCGCGCTTTTGTGGGCGATAATTTGCCCGAACGTCAACGCACCCTTGGTTTTGCCATGCAAAGTTTCTTTATCGGAATTGGCGCGGTGGTGGGCTCGGCCTTGCCCTATATTTTTACCAATTGGATTGGGTTGAGCAATACCGCGCCCGAAGGTGTAATTCCCCCTTCGGTGAAATGGTCGTTTTATATCGGCGGAATTGTTTTTTTCTTGGCCGTGCTTTGGACCGTTTTCAATTCCAAAGAATATACTCCCGAAGAACTCGCAGCTTTCGAAAAATCGGAAAAAGAAAAAAAGCAAGGAAGGGTAGAAGTTTATGACAAAGAAAAAAACATCAAAAAACAAGGTTCCACGGGACTTATCATGACTGTTATTGGTTTGGCCATGACCATTCTCATCTATGAAATGGCACTTGCCAAAGAACTCTACATTCTTTTTGTGGGACTTGTCGTTGCCGGGGTGTTGTTTTTTGTAGCATCCCAACTCCGAAAAAGAAATCGCAAAAACGGCTTCACCATTATCTTGACCGATATGTTGAACATGCCCAAAACCATGAAGCAATTGGCTTGGGTGCAATTTTTCTCGTGGTTTGCCCTTTTTTCGATGTGGATTTACACCACGCCCGCCGTCACCGGCCATGTTTTTGGCACGCAAGATACCACCAGTGAACTCTACAACGATGCCGCTGATTGGGTAACCATAATGTTCACCGTTTATAATGGGGTTGCCGCTGCGGTGGCCTTTTTATTGCCGGTCTTGGCACGAAAAACGAGCAATAAATTCACACATTTATTGGCCTTGTGTTTTGGCGGAATTGGGTTGATTTCCATTTATTTTCTCACCGATAAAACAGGCTTATTGCTTGCCATGGTCGGTGTGGGGATTGCTTGGGGAAGTATTTTATCCATTCCCTACGCCATGTTGTCGGGCTCGCTTCCTGCATCAAAAATGGGTTATTATATGGGGGTTTTCAACTTTTTTATTGTCATTCCGCAAATTGTAGCGGCTACGATTTTGGGCTTCATCGTACAGGAATTTTTCGGAAACCAACCCATTTACGCACTAATCGTGGGCGGATTTGCGATGATTATGTCGGGTTTATTGACCTTGCGCGTAAAAACAAACAAAAAATTAGACATCGATGAACAAGCATAAAGCCATCATATTCGACTTGGACGGCGTGATCGTCGATACCGCGAAGTTCCATTTTTTGGCATGGAAAAAACTCGCCAATGAGTTGGGTTTCGATTTCTCGGAAGAACAAAACGAAGCAATGAAAGGCCTCAGCCGCGTACATTCTTTTCAGAAATTGTTGGAATTCGGGAACAAAGAAGTTTCCAATGCCGATTTTGAACGCCATTTGTACAACAAAAACCAAGATTACCTGCAACGAATTTCCACAATGGCAGAGAACGATTTGTTGCCCGGGGTGAAAAAAGTGTTGGATTTTCTAATCGAAAATCAAATTCCTTTTGCATTGGGTTCGGCGAGCAAAAACGCCCGGTTGATTTTAAAAAGTTTAAAAATAGAGAACCAATTTGCAGCCATTGTCGATGGCACAGATGTGCAAAAAGCCAAACCCGACCCGGAGGTTTTTTTGACCGCCTCTGAAAAATTAAAAAAATCACCTGCTGAATGTATTGTTTTCGAAGATTCCGTGGCGGGGATTGAAGCCGCCAATTCCGCCGGGATGACAAGCATCGGAATTGGGGATGCAACCATTTTAAAAGAAGCCGATTACAATTTTTTGGATTTTACAGAAATTGAGATTGGGTGTTTGGAAAAACTGGTTTTGAAGAAATAAATTTATATGCAAAAACAAAAAATTAACCGCAGAGTTCGCAAAGGAGGCACAAAGAACACATAGAACGACTTACTTCTTCGCGAACTTTGCGTAAATCTTTGCGCACTTTGCGGTTAAAAAAAAGCAACAATAAGATTAAAATGAACCAAGATTATATACAACCAAACAATTGGTCCATCATCGAAAAAGGGTTTGACCCCGAACGCGTCGAGGCTTCCGAAAGCCTGTTCAGCATCGGGAACGGTGCAATGGGCCAACGCGCCAATTTCGAAGAACAATATTCAGGGACAAGCCTTCAAGGAAGTTACATTGCCGGGGTTTATTATCCCGACAAAACCAAAGTGGGCTGGTGGAAAAATGGGTATCCCGAATATTTCGCCAAAGTGCTGAACGCCCCAAATTGGATTGGTATCAACGTTTTCGTGAACGGGGAAGCACTCGATTTGTACACCTGTAAAAAAGTGGAAAATTTCCGTAGGGAACTGAATATGAAAGAAGGTTGGCATCGGAGGGAATTTACGGCGACACTTCAAAATAATGTGGAAATTTCGGTAAAAACCACCCGGTTTTTGTCTTTGGAAAGAGATGAGTTGGGCGTTATCGATTACGAAGTTGAAGTCTTGAACGATAATGCCGAGCTGGTTTTGGAACCCTATCTCGACAGTGGCATCACCAACGAAGATGCCAATTGGGAAGAAAAATTCTGGCAGACTTTGGACGTAAAAACCGATGGATATCAGGGGTTCATTACCGCCAAAACCTTAAAAACCGAGTTTCATGCCTGTACGTTTATGGAAACCCAAGTGTTGAAAAGAGGAAAGAAAATCAGTCCGGATTTCAGCAAAAACAGCAGCGATGAAAAAGTGGTTTTTCACTATAAAACAAACGCAAAAAAAGGGGAGAAAATCAGCTTGCAAAAATTTGGTGGATATATAACGGATATGAACCACGAGCGTGATTCCCTTTTTTCGGCAGCAAAATCGGTATTGGCGAAAGCCGTAAAAATTGGATACGAAAAACTATTGCAGGAACAGAAAACGGCGTGGAACAAAATTTGGGAAATGGCCGATATTTCCATCGAAGGCGATGTGAAGGCCCAACA
>DASSWG010000156.1:0-11680 GCA_035705295.1 Flavobacteriaceae bacterium | reverse complement strand
TTCGATAACCTCGATCATTTTTTGAATGGGCGCGGAGCTCCCCACAATTCCCGCATATACATTTTCTTTCGGAAATTCCTTTTTTGAAGGAATCGTGGAAGAACCGGATCTTGATTGCAGGGATTTTTCCACCGCTTTTTTCAGTTCTTCTTTGGTGAAAGGTTTGGTCAAATAATCCAACGCACCGGATTTTACTGCGTCAACGGCGCCTTCGATAGAAGGAAACCCGGTGATGACCAATTTTGGAATATCCGGAAAATGGTCGGATACATATTTCAGGAGTTCCATCCCATTTATGCCGGGCATTTGCAAGTCGGTAATAAGCAAATGGATGTTGGTGGTTTTAAGGATATCGATGGCCTCCAAAACGGCAGATGCTTTGTAGGTGTGGAAATCCTGTGCTTTCAGGTTGCGGCCCAGCACTTCGAGCATATCGTAATCATCGTCCACGACAAGGATGTTTTCCTTTTTCAGTTTCATTTTTTGTTATTTCTTAACTGATGTTTTTTGTTAACCAAGCCGTTTTCAAGGGCATCCGAATTCGAAAAATAGTTCCGGAGGGTTCGTTGTCAAAGCACAAAATTTCGCCCCGATGGCTTTTGACGATGCCGTGCACCGCGCTCAACCCAAGCCCGGAACCTTCCCCAACGGGTTTGGTGGTGAAAAAAGGTTCGAAAATTTTCGGTTTTATTTCCTTGGGAATCCCCGGGCCGTTATCGGCAATTTCGATAAAAAAATTGTCCGGGTCTTCATAGAGTTTCAGGGTTATTTTTCCGTTTTTTGGAGAAACATAAATCGCGTTTATCAATATATTGAACAATACTTGCGTGAGTTGAATGCTGTCGCATTGCGCCTTTAAATTAGGGGTTTCACATTCAAATTCATAGGAAACATCGGCTTTTTTAAAATTGGGTCCCAATAGGGACAAGGCCTCTGAAATAATAGGTTTAATGCGGATGATTTCCCTGTTTTGAGGCATTTCGCAGGCAAAAAACATCAATTTTTTTACTACTTCACGCGAATAAATCGCCGCCTTTATGATTTTACGGGTGTCTTTTTTGGATTGAGGTTCTCTGGTGCGTTCATCGATCAGTTCGGCAAAACCCAGAATATTGCCCAAAGGTGTGTTCAATTCATGTGCGATTCCCGCGGTGATTTCGCCCAAAATGGACATCCGGTCGTTACGTTCTACACTGCGTTTCAGTAACTTTTCCTGTTTTTTGAGGCGCTCTTTTTCAAGAAATTCCCTGATTTCGTTGGCCACATTGTCCAATAATTTCTGCTCTTCTTCCAAAAAATCATTTTTTCCATATGGAGGCGAAGGATAATGGATGCGCACGAAATCTGTGTTTTCTTCTGATTTATCAAGTATACTTTCTTGAAAAACGGTTTTTTTCGGAAGGGGAGTGGTTTGGATATTATGATCGGCGATTTTCAATTCCACCACGGTTTCTTCTGAAAATTGCCACGCTGCTTTCAATACCTCGCAAATTTCCGTCAAGGTTTGAGAAATGGAGCGATTTTTGGAAATTGCCAAAGAGATGTTGTATAAGCAAGAAAGCTCTTTGATGCGTTCTTTCAATTTTGTTTCGAGGGCTTGTTCCATAATGGGTCGAAAGATGCATGAACATCTATTAAAATATTTTGTTGAAGATTACTCCACGGCAAAATTGCTCTTGTCCACCCCTGAATTTCCAGTTTTCGGATCGAAGGCGTAAAGAATCATTTCATAATTGCCACTTTCTAAAGTAGTTTCTCCATAAAATACGCTCGGTTTTTCTTTGACTTCCATATTTATTTTTTGGATCAATTTTCCTTGGGATTTGATCAAGGCTAACACTTCATATTGGTTGGCGTCCCAACGTCCTCCTTTTGTGATGGGGCAACCGCACATCATGACAATCCGGGCTTTTATTTTTAGGTTTCCGCTTATCTTAGAATGAACCAACGGTGAAAGAATATCCACCACAAACCCGGGGATTTCCAAAATAATTCCATCGCCGAGAATGTCTTTTCCGGGGATGACCCACAATTGAGTGGTCGTTGTGATCGCCGAACCTGTTTGATTCATAGGTGCGTTCGCTTCAATGTTCACAAGAACCGGTTTATCGAGTTTGAGTTTGGCCAAAAAACCCGCTGAATTCTCAGTGGAAATGGGTTCATAGCGTTGTTTGTCAGTCGAAAATATTTTTTGGGTATTGCCCGTGCTTCCTTCCGTAATTCCCTGGTCCAAAATTTCTCCGGTAAGCGCGTTGCGCACAATGATTTTGGCCCCGCCCATGGAGGATCCGATAAACTTGGCGTCCTTGGCTTTGGCGCGGATCATGATCGAAGTTTCTTCTTGCGCAAAAGTTTTGTTGAAAAAAACGCTTGAAAAAACCAGGAAAAAAATAAGTGGAATGTGAAAAAGTTTCATGGTGGTGGAAGTTTTAGTGTTTCAAATATATGCTTTCTAAAGAACTCAATGAGGAAGTTTGTGCCTAAATATTCCATAAATAAACGTTCCCAATAAAGCTCCGGCCAAGACTATCAGAGCCGGGAAATACCCAGCGCCGATAAGGACGTAAATGGGGCCCGGACAAGCTCCTGCCAAACCCCAACCAAGACCAAAAATAATTCCGCCGTACATATACCGGACAAAACTTTTTTTCTTTGGTGGGAAATCTATTGTTTCTCCTGAAAAGGATTTTATGTTTTTCTTTTTGATGAAGTGCACTCCTATCACGCCCAACACCAGCGCCGAGCCAATAATACCATACATATGGAACGAATCGAACTGGAACATTTCAAAAATACGGAACCAAGAAGCTGCTTCGCTTTTGAACATTATAATTCCAAAAGCAATTCCTATTGATAAATAAAGAAAGTATTTTTTCATTTTTAAAAAATTAAAGGAAATAAAAGGTGAACCATGACCAACCCGCCAATAAAAAACCCGATGACGGCAATCAAAGAAGGGAGTTGCAAATTGCTAAGCCCGGAAATGGCGTGACCCGAAGTACAACCGCCGGCATATCGCGCACCAAACCCAATTAGCACTCCGCCAATTAGCAAAAGCAACAATATTTTGGGGTTTTGAAAGGCTTCCACACCAAAAAGTTCGGTGGGAAGATAGGTTTCCCCCGCACTTTTGATTCCATATTCCTCAAGAATGGCAATACTTTCCGGATTTATTGCAGCTTCCGGGGAAGTACTCAAAAAATTGGCCGCGATAAATCCGCCAATCATCGCACCGACAAGCACCAACAAATTCCATCGTTGGGCGCGCCAATCGAACTTAAAAAAGTTGGCTTTTTTGTTTGCTCCGCATATCGTGCACAACGTCCGAAGGTTTGCGGACATGCCAAACTGCTTTCCGGAAAAAATGAGCAAAAACATAATTGCCGCAATCAACGGCCCCGATACGTACCAAGGCCAGGGTTCTAAAATCCATTCCATATTTATTGTTGTTTTTGTTCTGTTTCAAATTGATACCGCAGGTTCGAAAAGCCGCGGATTTTGGTTGAGAAACTATTCGATAAAAGCCCCGAAAATTATTTAAAATCCGTTATCGCCTCACTGAGATCATAGATTTTTTGGTCTTTGAATTTATTTTCCAAAATACTGCTTCCCGATGCGGAACGATAGCCTCCGGCACAATGCACCACAATAGGTTTTTCCGATGGAATTTCTTCCGCGCGCTCCCGCAGTTCGTTCAACGGAATGGCGATTGCGTCGTCAAATATTTTTCCTTCCGCCAGTTCACTGTGGTTTCGGATATCGAGGATGGTGTAATTATTTTTGTTTTCCTTGAAATCTTTCAAATCCAATGGGTCGGAACTTTGCTTTGCTTTTTCTGACAAGGTCACAATTCCTTTCAATTGTTTTTCATAGCCGATTTTTGCTGTCCTTTCCAATATTTTATCGATATTTTCCACACTCTCCACTACGAGGTAAAACGGCTCTTCCGGCTGAATAATGGCGCCCAACCAAGTTTCATATTTGTCTTTTTCACCGCACGCCATTATGTTGATGCTGTTCGGCAAATGCGATTTTTTGAAGGCTTCGCCGCTTCGTGCATCGACAATGGTAATTCCTTTTTCAACTTCGTCCGCAGCTATTTTCACCGGAACGGAATATTTCGATTGCTGTACATTTTCGGCCCCCTCGCGGTTCAAATCGACATTAAACCCAAAGTACGCCGGAACAAATGGTTGGTCTTTCAAAATTTCTTCCACAAATTCGCCTTCGGTTTGTTTTTTGAAGGCCCAGTTCCCTTGGCGTTCGTTTCCGATGGTACTGGAACTGGCGTCGCTCATATTTTTCCCGCACAAAGAACCTGCCCCGTGCGCCGGATAAACCAAAGTTTCGTCCGAAAATTCATTGAATTTTATTTGCATGGTTTGGTACATTGCTTTTGCCAATTCGGTGCGTTTTGCTTTCATATTGCCCACTTTTTCGCGCAAATCGGGTCGCCCTACATTTCCTATGAACAAGGTGTCGCCGGTGAACAAAATGGTTTCGCCGCCTTCTTCTGCCACGAACGTCATACTGTCGGGCGAATGACCCGGGGTGTGCAATGGACGGATGCTGCTATTTCCGATTTTCACCTCTTGGCCTTCATCAAAAGCGGTGTGCGGATAATTTGCCCCGGTTTTTTCGGAAACATAAATTGTCGCGCCCGTTTCTTCACTTATTTGCAAATGCCCGCTCACAAAATCGGCGTGCGGGTGGGTTTCAAAAACCGCTACGATTTTGGAATTGGTTTCTTCCGCGTATTTATAGTATTGCAAAGGATTTCTGCTCGGGTCGATCAAGGCCATTTCGCCATTGCTGACTAGTGCGTAGGAAAAGTGAGCCAAAGGGCCGTCCTTAAACTGTTTTGCTATCATAATTTTTTATTTTAAGTTTCTGAAAGAAATTCGTTTTTATTTGCGACAAAATTAGGCATACAAAACCAAGTTCATTGTAACAATTGTGACAGTAAACCATTTCCTTTTGTAACCTAAGTCACATTGCAACTTCTTGGTTTCTTTATATATTCGCATTTCCAAAATGCAGTCAAAAACTTACATATCCCTTTTTTTCGTGCTCATTTTCCTCGGGAAATTTTTGAGCGTGAACAGTGGTTTGCCACAATTATTATTTGATACAGAAGGCATTACTTTTGTAAATCTTCTTTGCGAAAAACAAAATGCGCAATCTTCCAATAAAGAAATGTTTTCTGAAAGTACTGGCTCAGTTATTACGCTAAGCGATGTTTGCAATCCTGTTTTTCAATTTGAATTTCCACAATGGTCAAAAACAGTGCTGATTCCGAATTTTCAGAATCCTAAACATACAACCTCTTCCCTGGTTTCCATTTACGGGGATAAATTTTATCCTCCTCCCAAGATATAATTCTTCATTTTTAAAATTCGGAAAAGAAGCTCATTTTTTCGAATTCCAAAAGAAACGGATTCCAAAAGGAAGTCGGTTTCGGTCATTATTATTTTTAAAATTAAAAAAACATCAAATGAAATTGAATAAAAAATCGATTTTGGTTGGTTTGGGAGGTATAACTATATCGCTTTTTACGGCTTGTAACTTTTCTTCCGGAGCAACTTTCAACAACAAAACAACAACAAAAGACACGTTGAGCATCACGGTTTTACAAACCGCCGATCTTCACGGACAATTGGATCCGCACCCCGAACTTTTTTGGGAAAACGAGAAAATTGTTTTCAAGGAACGCGGTGGTTTGGCACATATCCAGACCCTTTTTGAAAAAGAACAAGCAAAAAACCCCGGTCGTACAATCATTGTTGATGGCGGGGATTTGATTCAGGGAAGCGGGTATTCCGCCCTTTCGGAAGGAAAAATTTTCCCGGAAATCATTAAAGCGATGGACTACGATTTGTTGGTTCCCGGAAATTGGGAAGTGGTTTATGGAAAAGAAAGCATGCTGGAAATTTTAAACGGTTTTGGCACCCCCGTCATCGCCCAAAATATGTTCCACGAAAAAACCGGCGAAGCACTTTTTCCGCCTTTTTGGATCAAGGAAATCGAAGGCATCAAATTGGGTTTTATTGGAATCAACGATCCCGATGTTCCCATTCGTCAAAATCCGGTGTTTAGTAAAGGCATTGCTTTCAGCGGAATCGATGACGGTGTAAAAGAATTGATTTCAAAAGTAAAGAACGAAAAAGAAGTCGATGTTTTGTTTTTGGTCACACATATGGGAATTTTCAAACAAGTGAACCTCGCCAATATGAAGTTGGCCAAAGAAGTGGATTACATTCTCGGGAACGACACGCACGAACGCGTACGCCAACCAATTCAAGGGAAATATGCCAAAGTCACGGAACCCGGTGCTTTTGGCTCGTTTGTCGGGAAATTGACCCTGCATTTTGTAGATGGAAAACTGGTGGGCGACGATTATGATTTGCTCGATGTGGACCCGGAAATATATCCCGCCGACCAAGAAATTCAAGCATTGGTCGATAAAGCAAAGGCGCCCTATCGGGAAAATCTGGAAACTGTGATTGGTTATACTTCCACGCCCATTTATAGATATTTAACCGTGGAAAACCCAATGGACAATATGATTACGGATGCCGCGCGGTGGAAAACCGGAGTCGATATTTCCATTTCCAATGGATTTCGGTTCGGCAATCCCATTGTTCCGAAAAATGGCGAACCGGCGCCCATTACCCGCGCAAACTTGTGGAACATGCTTCCTGTGAATGAAAAAATAAAAACAGGAAAAGTAACCGGAAAACAAATCAAAGATTGGCTGGAAAAGGAAATGCACAATGCGTTTGCGAACGATCCAACCGAACGTTTCGGCGGATGGCTCGTGCGTTTTTCCGGAATGAAAGTGCGTTTTGACAGTCAAGCGTCAAAAGGGGAACGCATCAATTCAATTAGCGTAAATGGCAAACCCATCCAAAACGACGAATATTACACCATTTCCGCTTGTGTCCGCCCCGGTGATCCCATTGACAATTTGTGCAGAATACCGAATGTAAAAGATGTGGAAGTGATGGATTATACCATTCACGATGCGGTCGAAGATTATTTGAGCGTGCATTCCCCAGTTTCACCCGAGTGGGAAAAGCGGGCCTATTGCGATTATTTGGGACACTATTCTTTTTCCACAGTTCCGGGAACGGATTATGAGTTCCATTGAGGCCGCTGGTTTTCACCCACAAAAAAACCTGCAATTCGAAATTGCAGGTTTTTCTTTTGAGGAACAATTTTAGGTTATTTCTCCCAACTCAAATAACCTCCTTCGATATCATAGATTTTTTTGAATCCCATTTCTGCCAAAATTTTACTGGCTTTTCCGCTTCTATTTCCACTTTTACAGAAAATATAAACCGGTTTTTCTTTCTCGAACTTCGCAAATTGCTTTTTGAAATCTTTGTCAAAAAAATTGATATTCTCCGCTCCTTCGACACTTCCAGCGGCATATTCTTCCGGAGTGCGTACATCTACAAGGGCAATATTTTCGTTTTCCGCCATTGCGGTTTTTGTTTCTTCCCAAGAAATTAATCCTATGGTTGAATCCTGTTGGGCTTTGCAACCGAACATTGTCGCGATTGCAAAAACTATTGCTGATATGAACTTTTTTGTTTTCATTTTTTTGATGTTTAATGATGATTAAAATTAACTGATTATCGGGAAATAGTCCTTCTGGACCCAAACCCGTCAGGTTTTGAAAACCTGACGGGTTTAAAGGCCGACGAAAAACAATGCATTAGGGTATAATAACGTTGTACCCTTTCGCTTGAATTTGTAAAAGACGTAGAAATGCGTTTGGCACGGAAATAACTCCCTTCGGAAGGTCTTCTTCGGATACGCCCATCCTTTTCATTGCTACTTGGCAGACACTTACCCTCAGTTTTGGATGCTGGTTTTGCTCGATAAGGCTGGCCAAATCCGAGCCTTTTTTAAGCTTCTCTACTTCATTTCCCCAAATCACGATCTCGAAATTTTCAAAATCTGTTTCACTTGCGAGCAATTGGTCGAAAAACCGTAACCCTCCTTTGACATGGCGTTCTTTCTGCAAACCGAGCGCCATATTTGGAGTTTGGTTCAAATCGGCAACCACTTGTTCACTCAGCGGTTTCGTTTCATTTTTTTGTGCCGAAACCGACAAGGAAAATACGGTAATAAATACGGTCAATACGCTTTTTGCTAATGTTGTAAGTTTCATTGTTTAAAGGTTTTAGAGATTAATATTGAAAAAATAGTTCGATTAAAAATTATTGATGATGATGAGCAGGGAAAAAATGGAAACAATTACCCACAATGCGGTGGCGTACAAAATGGATTTTGCGCCGACGGTTTTTATCTGCACGAGTGAAATTTCGGAGCCGATCAAAAACAAGGTGGTCACCAACAATTGTTTGGCAAAATCCGAAACAGGTTCATAAATGATTTTTCCTTGCGGGAAAACACTCGCGATAATTATTGCCAAAATAAAAGCCACGATAAACAACGGAATTTTTACCTCGGAAACCTTGGTGGATTTGTTGACGAAAAAGGAAATAATCAGCGTTACGGGAATAATCCAAAGTGCGCGGCTCAACTTTACGGTGGTGGCAATTTCCAACGCTTCCGCGCCAAAAGCCTGTGCCGCTCCAACCACCGAACTGGTATCGTGAATGGCGATTGCCGACCACAACCCGAATTGGTATTGCGACAATCCGAAAAAATGTCCGATGAACGGAAATATCAACAAAGCAACGGCATTGAGCAAGAACACTACGCCAATGGCAATGCTGATTTGCTCGTTTTTTGCCTTCACGATGGGCGATACCGAAGCAATGGCACTTCCGCCACAAATGGCCGTTCCTGAAGAAATCAACAAGGCGGTGATTTTTTCGATTTTAAAAAATTTGTTGAACAAAAACCCCAATCCAAACACAAGGGCAATAGTGCTTACGGTGATGAAAAAACCATCTTTGCTCACTTCAAAAGCATCCACGGCGTTGAGCCCGAAACCCAAACCAATAATCGAAAGCTGAAGCAGGCTTTTTGAAATTTTGGCGGATTTTTCGGGAAAAGGATTTCCTAAAAGGAGCGAAAAAACAATCCCCATCACCAAAGCAAGAGGCGCATTGACGAAGGGCAAAAGTGTGCTCAATGCCAATAAAAGGAAAAAGATTTTTCTGAATGTGAAATTGAAGTTCATTGCTTATTTTGTAAAAAACTGTTTGTACCGGATTTTATGCGCAAAAAGCTACATTAGTTTTCGAAGGAAATTTTTGAATTCATCGGAATGGTAATTTGCCATTCCTTTGTGTTCCAGTACCAAGTTTCCTTCCGGATCGATAATATAGGTAGTGGGGATCGTGCTGGTTTGGTACATTTCGGGAAAATTTCCCGCTGGACGGTACACTTCAAAATCAAAATTTTTGCGGTTCTTGAACGCAATGGCTTTTTCAAACTGTTCGTCCACGGAAAGCATCACAAATTCAATGTTTTCATCGTTAATGTCGTTGTAAAGATTATTGATTCCCGGCATTTCGGCCACACAAGGTGCGCACCAAGTGGCCCAAATATTCAGGAAAATCACTTTGCCTTCAAATTGTTGCAGGTTCACTTTTTTCCCATTGGAATTGAAAAGGGCAAAATTTAAATTTGCTTGTGGATTTTTAGGCTGAATTTTTTCTTCAATAGAAGGGTTCATTATTCCGGTGGCGAGGATTCCCCGTTGCAGAAAACCGAAAATTTCCGTGTGCAAACCGGAGAGGAACAAGAACAAAAATACACCGCCAATCGCAGCCCATTGTATCAATTCTTTTTTCAGTTTTTTCTTCATCTTGATTTTTCGATATTGCGTTTTCTTGAAAAGGCAAAATTAAACCAAGAAGCGGAAGTTGGGGGTAACCAATGTTACACAAAACAATTTTCAGCCGCCAGTAATCTAAATTACGCCAGCATCAAGTACCAATGTTGCGCAAAACAGTTTTCAGAGTTCTTTCACCAAAATATAGTTCCGTTGCAATTTGATTTTCCCTTCGTTTTCCAATTTTTTGAGGATCCTGGAAATCACCACGCGCGAAGTGTGCAAATCTTCGGAAATTTGTTGGTGTGTCACGTTCAAAGTTTCGTTCTGGTTGATTTTTGCTTTGTCTTGAAGATAACGCATCAAGCGTTCTTCCATATTCATAAATGCAATGGTATCAATGGTGTCCAGCATTTCGGAGAGTCGTGATTGGTAACTTTCGAACACAAAATGGCGCCAACTTTTATATTTTGCCGTCCATTCTTCCATTTTTTCAATGGGAATCATAATCAGGGAAGTCTTTCTTTCGGCAACCGCGCGAATGCCACTTTTCGTATGGCCAAGGCAACAAGAGAGGGTCATGGCGCATGTATCGCCACGTTCGATGAAATATAAAAGCAATTCGTCTCCTTCTTTATCCTCGCGCAAAATTTTTATGGCTCCTTCCAAAAGCAGTGGCATATGTTTGACATAATCGCCGATTTCGATAATTTTTTCATTTTCTTTGATTTCCTTGTACAAACCGCTTTTTTCAATCTCGTTGAGCAAGGATTTTTCAAAAATAAAGGAATAGGCATCATCGAGCATCTTTTTCATATTCACCACTTTTTTTACATTTCATACGAGATACAAACATTCTTAGGCTCGGTAAAAAACCGCAAGGCTTCAAACCCGCCTTCACGACCCACGCCGCTGTCTTTTAAACCACCAAACGGCGTTCGCAAATCGCGGTTCAGCCAGGTGTTCACCCACACGATTCCGGCTTCCAATTGGTTGCTGATGCGCATGGTTCGGTCGAGGTTGCTGGTCCACAAAGTTGCGGAAAGTCCGTAACGTACATCATTCGCCATTTCCACAGCTTCGGCTTCGGTTTTGAACGGCATGATCGTCACCACCGGTCCAAAAATTTCTTCTTGGTTCAGTTGGCAACGGTTCGATTTTATCTCGATGATGGTCGGTTCCATAAAATAGCCGTTTTCAAAGCCTTTTATTTTCAATTGTTTGCCGCCGAACAATATTTTGGCATCTTGCTTCTCCACATCTTTCAAATAGGAAAGAACTTTTTCCAAATGCTCTTTGGAAACCAAGGCGCCCATATCTGTCGCTGCTTCGGAAGGATCGCCGACTTTTAGTTTTTGGGTGGCTTTTACAAAATCGTCTTTGAACTGTTCGTAGATTTTTTCTTCCACAAAAATCCGGGAACCGCACAAACAAATTTGCCCTTGATTGGCGAAAGAAGATTTTACGGTGGTTTTCAGCATTTTTTCATACTTGCAATCCGCAAAAATGAGGTTGGGGTTTTTTCCACCGAGTTCCAAAGACAATTTTTTGAACATCGGTGCCGCGGTTCGCGCCAAATGTTCGCCGGTTTTGGTGCCGCCGGTAAAGGAAATCGCTTTAATTTGTGGGTGTTCCACGATGGCTTGTCCGGTGTTTTTTCCGAGACCGTGCACGATGTTCAGCACGCCTTTGGGAAGTCCTGCTTCCTTGCAGATTTCGGACAACAAAAAAGCGGTCATCGGCGTAACTTCACTCGGCTTGGCGACTACGCAATTTCCCGCGGCCAAAGCCGGGGCGATTTTCCAACTGAACAAATACAAGGGCAAATTCCACGGAGAGATGCAACCCACCACGCCAATGGGTTTGCGTAGGGTAAAATTCAAACTGTTTCTCCCAACACTTTCATGGCTTTCACTGGCAAAT
>DASSWG010000155.1:0-25415 GCA_035705295.1 Flavobacteriaceae bacterium | reverse complement strand
GAAAGATCAACTTCAAAACCACCGAGCTCAAAAGCGGAAACCAAGCTGTTCGCCAAATCGTTTTTGTTCGATTCCACCGAAGAACGGGTCAAGCACGAAATTTCGACCGTGCCGTTTTCCACACTTATTTTTGCGATATTGTTGGAGGTTTCCACCAAACCTTCAATATCGGGACTCATTCTATAAACTCCATTCGTCGCTGCATAAACAGCTTTCAGAAATTGTTCTTGCGCTTGGGTTTCCATCACTTTTTCCAAATTTTCAGTTGGAACGATTTCTATCGTCAAATCTTTTTCCAAGGAAGCACATTCCGTTTTGATAGCTTCGATCAATAAAGCAGTTTCTGCCAAAAAAGCTTTGCTTTTGGATTTTTCAACACAAAAGATCGCATTGCTCTCGCGTGGAATGGCATTGCGCAATCCGCCACCATTCATCTTTGAAATGCGCAATCCATGATTTTTCCCGGCGTTGAACAAAATACGGTTCATCAATTTGTTGGCATTTCCCAAACCTTTGATAATGTCCATCCCCGAATGGCCGCCATTCAAACCTTTGACGCTTATTTTATAGGTTTCGAAATCGGCAGAAACCGTTTCTTCTTTGTAGGAACGAATCGCAGTGATATCGACTCCGCCAGCGCAACCAATTCCAATTTCATCGTCTTCTTCGGTGTCCAAATTCAACAGAATTTCTCCTTTCAAAATTGCTTCGTCCAAATTTTTTGCGCCGGTCATTCCGGTTTCTTCGTCGATAGTGAACAAAGCTTCGATCACCGGGTGTGGAATTTCATCGCTTTCCAAAATTGCCATCATCGTGGCGACGCCCATACCATTGTCGGCGCCCAAGGTGGTTCCTTTGGCACGCACCCAATCGCCATCGACGTACATTTCAATTCCTTGTGTGGAAAAATCAAAATCGGTGTCGTTGTTTTTTTGGTGCACCATGTCCAAATGCGATTGCAAAACCACGGTTTTTCGGTCTTCCATTCCTTTTGTGGCCGGTTTTTTAATGATAACGTTTCCGGCGCTATCTTCAATCGTTTCCAGACCGAGGCTTTTCCCAAATTCCTTCATAAACGCAATGACGCGCTCTTCCTTTTTCGAAGGACGGGGCACGGCGTTCAAATCGGCGAATTTGTTCCAAACGGCTTTGGGTTCCAAGTTTCTGATGGCTTCGTTCATGGGCTACGGATTTTTACGAATTAATGCGGATTATCGCGGATTGCTTTTCTAAAAATTTGTGGACAAATATAAGGGAAATCGATTGGGAATAAAATTTGCACGGCAACAAATCCTTTGTATTTTTAGCTTGTGAAGCAGCGCACCCATATTGTCCTAGCTATTTTATTGCCCGTCCAAATTGGCCTGGTGAATTTGCTTTCCCGTTTTCCTCATTTTGTGGAAACCTATTACAGCAATGGAGTTTACCCCGTAATTTCAAAAATAGAGCGCTTTTTAGTGGGTTGGACCCCGTTTTCGATTGGTGATTTTTTATATGCTTTTTTGGTGATTGCGTTGTTGCGTTGGATTTATTTTCGGTTTAAGACCAAATTTAAAACTCCTAAAAAATGGATAATCGAGGCTGCAGCAATTTTGTCCATAATGTACGGGGTTTTCCATATTTTGTGGGGATTCAACTATTACCGTTTGCCTTTGCACCGGGCTTTGGAAATCGAAAACAACTATACCACAGAAGAATTAATGGCGTTCACCAAAGAACTGATCCAAACCTCAAATTCGCTTCAGTTGCAAATCACGCAGGACGATTCGTTGAAAGTCGATTTTCCATTCAAAAAACACGAAATACGGAAAATTACCATTGATGGATTTGAAAATATCGAGCAAGAATTTCCGAAGCTGGATTACAACCAAAAAAGTTTAAAACCATCGCTGTTCAGCATTCCGCTGACCTATATGGGTTTCAACGGTTATTTGAACCCATTTACAAACGAGGCACAAGTGAACAACCAGTTGCCAAAATTCAAATTGCCGAGTACGGCAAGCCACGAAGTTGGGCATCAATTGGGATTTGCGAAAGAAAACGAAGCAAACTTTATCGCGTGTTTGGTGACCATGAACCACCCAAATATTTATTTTCGCTACGCGGGAAACACCTTTGCGCTGCAATATTGTTTAGCGGAACTGCACCGGCGCGAACCAAAGACGACCGAAATTTTGGTGAAAACCCTGAATTATGGCGTTCGGTTGAATTATCGAGAAATGGATGAGTTTTGGGAAGCACATGAAAATCCGTTCGAACCATTTTTTAAAATTTTTTATGGAAGTTATTTGCAAGTGAACAACCAACCCGACGGGATGAAAAGTTACAGCTATGTCGTAGCTTTGCTGGTGAATTACGAGCCCCACCCGGAATTGCAAAAAGCAATTCCGACCTCCCCCAAAGGGAGGTAAATTCGGAAACATTGAATCAAAATCATTATTTTTATAAGCCCATTTTTTTTAACAATTCCAATGCACAAAAAAATTACCAGCATTCAAAACCCGGCAATAAAAAAACTGCTCCTGTTACAGGAGAAATCACGTGCGCGAAAAAAAGAAGGGTTTTTTGTGGTCGAAGGCGTTCGCGAAACGGAATTGGCGATCAAAGGCGGATATGAATTGCAAGAACTCTTTTTTTGTCCGGAATTGATTGCGGAAAATCAATTGTTTGCGCAATTTACGATGACAGAAATTTCTTTGGAAATCTATCAAAAAATTGCTTACCGCAGTAGCACGGAAGGCATTATTGCCGTGGCAAAAACCAAAACCCTCGCATTGGAATCCCTGCATTTTTCCAGCAAAAATCCTTTGATTTTAATCGCCGAAGCACCGGAAAAACCCGGGAATATTGGCGCCTTGTTGCGCACCGCGGACGCCGCAAATGTCGATGCCGTGCTCATTGCCGACCCAAAAACCGATTTGTACAACCCGAACATCGTGCGCTCCAGCGTGGGCGGATTGTTCACCAACCAAATTGCTACGGGAAGCAGTTCGGAAATCATTGATTTTTTAAACCAAAAAAATGTTGCAATTTATGCAGCGGTCTTGCAAGAATCCATCGAATACCTCGAAGCGGATTTTACGGGTCCTTCCGCAATTGTCGTAGGACCGGAAGCTACCGGATTGAGCCAAATTTGGCGAGAAAACGCTGTAAAAAACATTCACATTCCGATGCAAGGTGAAATTGACTCGATGAACGTTTCGGTAGCGGCGGGGATTTTGGTTTTTGAGGCAAGGAGGCAGCGGGGGTTGCACAGCTGAAATTTCCTGAATATATTGCCGTGGTATGTAATTTTTATTTTTGATTTCCTTTTATGAACGCAACGCTACTTTTTTATATCATCATCGGCGTTTTACTGCTCGATTTTATCGTCGATAAAATTTTGGGCGCTTTGAATGCCGCGCATTTTGACGATACTTTGCCCGAAGAAATCAACGATGTGTACGACAAGGACGAATACCAAAAATCGCAGGCCTACAAAAAAGCGAATTATCGTTTTGGGCTGGTGAGTTCGAGTTTTTCGTTGCTGGCTTTGTTGTTGTTTTTCTTTTTGGATGGTTTTGCGTTCGTTGACGGAATTGCCCGCAGTTTTAGCGACAACCCCATCGTGATCGCTTTGGTTTTTTTCGGAGTTATTTTGTTGGGAAGCGATTTGCTGGGAACACCATTTTCCTATTACGACACGTTTGTGATCGAAGAAAAATTCGGCTTCAACAAAACTTCCAAAAAAACCTTTTTTCTCGACAAACTCAAAGCTTGGTTGTTGGGCGGAATTATTGGTGGTGGAATTTTGGCATTGATCGTTTGGTTTTATGGCTTTGCCGAAAATGATTTTTGGTGGTACGCTTGGATTTTTGTCAGCGTTTTTGCGGTGTTCACAAACATGTTCTATGCAAAATTGATCGTGCCTATTTTCAATAAACAAACGCCATTGGACGCAGGCTCCTTGCGCGACAAAATTGAAAGTTATGCCGAAAAAGTCGGGTTTCAACTGAAAAACACTTTCATCATCGACGGTTCCAAACGCAGTACCAAAGCCAATGCCTATTTTTCCGGTTTTGGAAAAGAAAAACGGATCACCTTGTACGATACCTTGTTGAAGGATTTAAATGAAGATGAAATTGTTGCGGTGCTGGCGCACGAAGTTGGGCATTACAAAAAAAACCACATTATCATCAATTTGATTTTATCGATCCTCACCACCGGTTTCACGCTTTGGTTACTATCCTTGTTCGTTGGGAATCCATTGCTTTCGGAAGCTTTGGGGGTTTCCATTCCCAGTTTTCACATTGGGCTGGTCGCTTTCGGAATTTTGTACGGGCCCATTTCGGAACTCACCGGGCTGGCTATGAACTACCTTTCGCGAAAATTTGAATACCAAGCCGATGATTTTGCGGGAAAAACCCACCGCCCCGAACATTTGATATCGGGACTGAAAAAATTGTCCAACAGCAGCTTGGGCAATTTGACACCGCATCCGGCTTATGTTTTTGTTCATTACTCCCATCCAACATTATTGCAGCGGTTCAAGAATTTACAAACAAAAAAGTAATCGATTTTTTTGTACTTTAGTGCAATGATGATGACCGAAGAAACCCTTCAAAAAGAGAAAAAAAAAATCGCGAAGCAATATAAAGAACTGCTTCGTGTAAGCTATCGCGTATTGGGCGAAGATGACAAAAAACTCATTCGCCAGGCTTTCGAAATCGCGGTCGATGCACATAAGGACCAACGTCGAAAATCGGGCGAAGCCTATATTTTCCACCCTATTGCCGTAGCCAAAATCGTCGCCTCCGAAATTGGGTTGGACGCTACGTCCATAGCTTCGGCCTTGTTGCACGACGTGGTGGAAGACACCCAATATACCTTGGCCGACATCGAGCGCCTTTTTGGTAAAACCGTGGCCAAAATCGTGGACGGGCTCACCAAAATTTCCCACCTTTCGCACGACAAAGATGTTTCGCTGCAGGCTGAAAATTTCCGAAAAATGTTGTTGACGCTGAACGACGACATTCGGGTGATCATCATCAAAATCGCCGATCGACTGCACAACATGCAAACCATGGATGCGATGCGCTCCGATAAACAAGTGAAAATTGCCAGCGAAACACTTTATATTTATGCCCCGCTTGCCCACCGGATTGGTTTGTACAACATCAAAACGGAACTCGAGGACCTCAGTTTGAAATACATCGAGCCTGAAGTTTATTATGACATCCTCACCAAAATAAAAGAAAGCAAAGAAGAGCAAGATGCATACATTCAAGCTTTCACAAAAGTGATCGCCAGTTCTTTGGACAAAGAAAAAATGGATTATGAGATTAAAGGCCGTCCAAAATCCATTTATTCCATCCGAAAGAAAATTGCCGCCCAAAATGTGGGGTTTGAAGAGATTTACGACAAATTTGCGATCCGGATCATTTACAAAAGCACGCCCGAAAACGAAAAATTTCTCGCTTGGAAAATCTATTCCATCGTCACGGATCATTTCCGGCCCAACCCAATTCGGTTGCGCGACTGGATTTCTTCCCCAAAATCAACCGGTTACGAAGCCCTGCACATCACCGTAATGGGTCCAAAAGGTCGTTGGGTGGAAGTGCAAATTCGCAGCGAACGCATGAACGAAATCGCTGAAAAAGGCTATGCAGCGCACTACAAATACAAACATGGCGCAAAACAGGAGGAGCAAGGCTTGGAAGATTGGCTGAACAAACTCCAAGAAGCCTTGGAAAACAGTGAAGCGAACGCAGTGGATTTTGTGGAACAGTTCAAATTGAACTTGTATTCCAAAGAGATTTTTGTGTTCACCCCGGAAGGCGATTTGAAATCATTGCCAAAAGGAGCCACAGCGCTGGATTTTGGGTTCAGCATCCACACTGAAATTGGATTGAAAACCCGCGGCGCAAAGGTCAACGGAAAATTGGTCCCGCTCAGCCAAGAGCTCAAAAGTGGCGACCAAGTGGAAATCATCACATCGAAAAATTCAAAACCCACTTCCAGTTGGTTGGATTATGCGACCACCGCCAGGGCCCGGTCCAAAATAAAATCTTCACTAAAAATCGAAAAAAAGAAGATTGCCGAAGACGGAAAGGCTATTTTAACACGAAAACTGAAAGCACAAAAAATTCCGTTCAACAAAAAATCGGTGAACGAACTGGTGGTTTTTTTCAAATTGAAAACCAGTTTGGACCTTTTCTACCGTGTTGGGGCCGGCAATATCGACAATGCAATGCTCAAGGAATATGCAGCTTCCAGAAGCAACGCCTTGGTATCCTTTTTCAAGAGCAAAATACGAAAACCAAGCATTGCGGAAGACCTGAACAAAGACGAAATCACCACCAATTACGATCAATTGGTGTTTGGCATGGACGAAGAAAAACTGGATTACAATCTTGCGAATTGTTGCAACCCGATTCCCGGCGACGACGTTTTTGGTTTTGTGACGGTGAGCGACGGCATAAAAGTGCACAAAAAAAATTGCCCCAACGCCATTCAGTTGCAAAGCAATTATGCCTACCGCATCATCAGTGCCAAATGGATCGATTCCACGCAAGAAGAATTCAAAGCCATTATCAAACTCACCGGGCTCGACAATTTGGGGCTGGTGAGCGAAATCACCAAAGAAATTTCCAAAAACATGCACGTGAACATGCGCAGCATTGCTTTTCAAAGCAATGAAAGCGTGTTCGAGGGAAAAATCACGGTGATCGTGAAAAACAACAGCATCTTGAAAAAATTAATGGAGCACCTTAAAAAAATAAAGGGAATCGACAAAGTTACCCGTGAATAAAACCGTAAATTTGCAACGCAAAATGAAAAACAAGGACCCACATAAAAACGATCAGGCCGTGGTGAAAAACGTGTTCACCAAGTTTTTGGAAGAAAAAGGCCATCGAAAAACCCCCGAACGCTTCGCTATTTTGCAAGAAATATACGACCATGATGGACATTTCGACATCGAGGCCTTGTACATTTACATGAAAAACAAAAACTACAGGGTGAGCCGGGCGACCTTGTACAACACCATCGACCTTTTGATGGAAAGTGCTTTGGTCAGAAAACATCAATTTGGGAAAAACCAGGCCCAATATGAAAAATCCTATTTCGACCGGCAGCACGATCACTTGATTTTGACCGATTCGGGCGAAGTAATCGAATTCTGCGACCCGCGCATCCAATCGATCAAACAAACCATCGAAGAAGTGTTCGATGTCGAAATAGACAAACATTCACTCTATTTTTACGGAACCAAAAAACAACCTAACCAATAAAAATTATATGGCTGTAGATTTGCTGCTCGGGCTACAATGGGGAGACGAGGGAAAAGGAAAAATTGTCGACGTGCTGACCTCAAAATATGACATTATCGCCCGTTTTCAAGGTGGTCCAAATGCTGGGCATACCTTGGAATTCGACGGAATAAAACACGTGCTGCACACCATTCCTTCAGGCATTTTCCATAAAGGGGCCGTTAACTTGGTCGGCAACGGCGTGGTGATCGACCCTGTGATTTTCAAAAAAGAGCTCGACAACTTGAAAAAATTCAACCTGGATTATGATCCCATTTCCAGCCTGTTGATTTCGCGAAAAGCACACCTTATTCTACCCACCCACCGCTTGTTGGACGCGGCTTCCGAAGCTTCCAAAGGCAAAGCAAAAATTGGTTCCACGCTGAAAGGGATCGGCCCAACCTATATGGACAAAACCGGGCGGAACGGTATTCGTGTGGGCGATTTGGAAATGAACGATTGGAAAGAAAAATACCGCAACCTCGCCAACAAACACGAGGCAATGATCGCTTTTCACGATGTGGAAATCCAATATGACTTAAAAGAACTGGAAAAAGAATTTTTCGAAGCGGTCGAAGTATTGAAATCGTTAAAATTCATTGATTCGGAGGAATATTTGCACCAAGCGCAACAGCAAAATAAAACCATTCTGGCAGAAGGCGCGCAAGGTTCGTTGTTGGATATTGATTTTGGCACCTATCCGTTCGTAACTTCTTCCAACACCACGGCCGCGGGCGCTTGCACCGGTTTGGGCGTTGCACCGAACAAAATCGGGGAAGTTTTCGGGGTTTTCAAAGCCTATACCACCCGCGTTGGAAGCGGGCCTTTTCCCACCGAGCTCTTCAATGAAACCGGAAAACGCATGGCGAAAGCCGGAAACGAATTTGGAGCCACCACCGGAAGGCCACGACGTTGCGGTTGGTTGGATTTGGTTGCGCTGAAATATGCCGTCCAAATCAATGGCGCCACGCAGTTGATTATGATGAAAGCGGACGTTCTCAGTGGTTTTGAAACCATAAAAGTTTGTACTTCCTATAATTACAAAGGGGAGGAAATCGACCATCTTCCCTACAATATTGAGGAAGAGAATGTTAAGCCGGTTTACAAAGAATTCAAAGGCTGGAACGAAGATTTGACCAAAACCACCGAAGCGTCGCAACTTCCAAAAGAATTGAACGACTACATCGCGTTTTTGGAAGCCGAGCTCAACGTACCGATCAAAATTGTATCTGTGGGGCCGGATCGTAAGCAAACGGTTTTGAGGTAAACTTTAATAAAAGGTATATTTTTTGATTATATTTGTTAATAAACTTGTGCCATGGAAACAGTGTATTTAAAAAACAGGATACAAAATTTTTTGGATCAGGCAGATGAAAGGATTTTGAATATTGTGAATGGCGTTTTTGAAAATTACTACGAAAACGAAACGGTCGCCTATCACCCGGACGGTTCCCCGATGTCTCGAAAGGAATATAAAATGGAGCTCGATGCCGCTGAGGAGGAAATAAAAAGAAAAGAATATATTCCTGTTGAGGAACTCAAGCAGCAATTAAAAAATGAGCGAAAGGGTTAAAAAAGTCATTTGGACCCCAACAGCAAAAAAGAAACTCAATTCAATTTTGAGCTATCGGTACGCAAAAATTCCATCAGCATGGGAAATTGTTGAAAATGATATAATCTCCACATCAAGAAACATCGTTTTTTCAGAGCAATATCAAAAAGATGATATTTATCCAACCTATAGAAAAATCATAGTTCGTGATTACAAAATTCTTTACAGGCACGAAGAGGAAGTTGTTTTTATTGTAAATATTGTATGCACAAGAGCAGGCAAAAATTAATTTGAAACCCTACTTTGAAAAACTCCATTTCCATTTACTTTTTTTTGTTCCTGTTTTGCATAAGCTTCAACGCTTTTGCACAAAGCAAAATCGATTATAAAAGCGACCGATCGATCAAAAACGAAGAAAAGTACCCCGGCGCGTTCATTATGAGCAAAGTCACCAACCAGGTTTATTTCTTCCACGAAGGGATCGAGGTTTGGTGCGACCTCGCCATTTTCTACAAACAAGAAAATTTTTTCAAAGCCTTTGGAAATGTTCGCATGAAACAAGGCGACACCATCACCATGAACAGCGAATATGCCGAATACAACGGCAACACAAAGTTCGCTTTCGCCAGCACCAACGTGCGTTTGCAAACTCCAAGAAATACCTTGACCACCGACACGCTGTTTTTCAATCGGAAAAAGCAACAAGCCTACTATCGAAGTGGCGGCACTTTGCGCGATTCTGCAACGACCATCACCAGTAACATTGGCCGTTATTATATGGAAGCCGAAAAATATTCGTTTGTTTCCGAAGTGCACGTCACCAATCCGGAATATCAAATCGAAACCCATCAATTGGATTTTTACAATCAAACCGGGCATGCCTATTTGTACGGGCCATCGACCATTACCAGCGAAACCAACAAAATTTATTGCGAACGGGGTTTTTATGACACCCGTGGCGATGTGGGTTATTTTGTGAAAAATTCCACTATTTATTACAAAAACCGAAAATTGGAGGGCGACAGTATTTTTTTCGATCGCGACAGCGGATTTGCCTCGGCCACCAATAATATTCGTGTTACCGATACTGCGAACCAAACCATTATCAAAGGTCATTACGCCGAGGTGTTCAAGAAAAAAGATTCGGTGTTCATCACCAAACGCGCGTTGATTTCCACCTTACAGGGAAAAGATTCGTTGCACATTCACAGCGACACGTTGATGGTTACCGGAAAACCCGAAAACCGCATCGTTCGTGGGTTTTATGATGTACGGATGTACAGCAAGACCATGAGCGGGAAATGCGATTCCATTTACATCAACGAAAAAACAGGCTTGACAAAAATGTTGGAAAACCCTGTACTTTGGTCCGAAAGCGGGCAAATGACCGGAGATACCATTCACTTGCTCAGCAATGTGGAAACCGATAAACTCGATTCCTTACGGGTGTTCGAAAATGCATTTATTGTTCAAAAAGACAGCATTAAAGGGTTCAACCAAGTGAAAGGAAAACGTATGTACGGACTTTTTAACGATGAAAACGAACTGTACGAACTGAATTTGATTCAAAACACCGAAACCATTTATTACATGCGAAACGACGAAGGTGAATTGATTGGCATTGACAAAACACTTTCTTCGTCCATAAAAATGCTGTTGGAAAATCGCGAAATACAAGATATTTATTACTACAATAATGCGGACGGCACCCTTTATCCGGAAGGCGAACTACCGGAAAACGCACAAAAACTGAAAGGTTTCAATTGGCGCGGCGATGAACGCTTGAAATCCAAAGCCGAGCTGTTTATCAACGATCCACCATTGGATTTGCCAAAAATACAAGGCATCCCCTTGCCCGAAGCACAACCCGCATTTTTTGATGAACGCACCGAAAACGATTCGCTGCTTTTAAATGAAAAATCGCGGCTTTCGCCGGAAATATTGCAACCACAAAAAAAAGAATCCGGTTCAAATTTATTGCAACGTCCAAAAAAACGCGACAGTATTTCCAAATCGGAACCGTTCAAAAAAATACCGGATTCCAAACTCGACCCGTTGAAATCAATCATGACCCAAGATTCGCTTCCGAAGAAAAAAAACAACAATTGAATTCCGATTTTCAAAAATACCAAGCGCAAACCACCGCACATCCATTGGGATTGAAAATTTCGCATGCGAAAGGAAGCTACATTTTCTCCACCGATGGAAAAGCTTATTTGGATTTTGTTGCCGGGGTTTCCGCTTGCGGTTTGGGGCATTGCCATCCAAAAATCGTTTCGGCGGTGAAAAACCAATTGGACAAGTATGCCCACGTGATGGTCTATGGCGAATATGCGCAAGGGCCCGCTGTGGAATTTTCAAAATTGTTGGCTTCCCTCCTGCCCGAACCACTGGAAAAAACCTATTTGGTGAACAGCGGCACCGAGGCCATGGAAGGGGCACTGAAACTCGCGCGGCGTTTTACCGGCAGAACCGAACTCATTTCCGCCAAAAACGCCTATCACGGAAACACCATGGGTTCGCTGAGTTTAATGGATTTTGAAGAACGCCAAGTGCCATTTCGCCCTTTGATAGGCGATATTTCGCACATTGAGTTCAACCAATTGTCGGATTTGAAAAAAATAACCACCAAAACCGCAGCGGTGATTTTGGAAACCATTCAAGGTGGCGCAGGATTCCTTTTCCCGGAAAACGATTATTTGAAAAAAGTAAAACAACATTGCGAAAAAACAGGTGCTTTATTGATTTTAGATGAAATCCAACCCGGATTTGGACGGACCGGAAAATTGTTCGGGTTTGAACATTTCAATGTGGTTCCCGATATTTTGGTTATGGGAAAAGCAATGGGCGCTGGTTTGCCGATCGGCGGGTTCACGGCTTCTTCAGAGATTATGGATTCTTTGAGCCATAACCCCGAACTTGGCCACATCACTACCTTTGGCGGCAATCCGGTGATTGCTGCGGCGGCTTTGGCAAATTTGGAGGAAATCGCAGAAACCGACATCATGGCAGCCACGCTGAAAAAGGAAAAATTGTTCCACGAAATGTTAGTTCATCCGCTTATTAAAGAAAT
Organism: Flavobacteriaceae bacterium; assembly: GCA_035705295.1. GTDB lineage: Bacteria > Bacteroidota > Bacteroidia > Flavobacteriales > Flavobacteriaceae > DASSWG01. The sequence goes on along the minus strand of DASSWG010000155.1, from coordinate 13,501 downwards.
CCGGGGGAAAGGTTTGATGCTCGCAATACTGCTTCCTTCCGAAGAAATGGCCACGGAAGTTATTTTGAAATGCCAAGAAAAAGGGCTGGTTTTATTTTGGTTGCTGTTCGAAAAAAAAGCAGTCCGCATCACGCCGCCGCTCACCATTTCCGAAGAAGAAATAAAAAAAGGCTGTGGCATTATTATTGACGTGTTGAATGAAATTTCAAGCTGAAAACAGCGTTAAAAACCCACAAAAAAGCTGTTGATTACTTTGTTAACAAGAAATAGATGAAATTCGAGGAATTACCGTTTTTCATAGATAACTTTAATTCTGTAGAAATATTAAAAATTCGTGTATGCAATTAAGCCCGAACGAAGATCACGATTTCTCGCTTTCCCGGTTCGAATCCATGTTAAAAACCAACGATGTGTTGTTTTTCGATTCGGACGAATTTGAAACCATCATCAATCATTATCTCGAAATTGGAAAAATCGGTTTGGCCAAAAAAGCCGTGAAACTCGGCCTTGCCCAACATCCTGATTCCACCAATTTACGGTTGTACAAAATCGAGATTTTGATTTTTGAGAACAAACTCGAGCTCGCCGATGATATTTTGAACAAACTCTACGAACTGGAGCCTTCCAACGAAGAAGTTTATATTCAAAAAGCCAATATTTTTTCAAAGCAAAACAACCACCAACAGGCCATCAAAATGCTGGAAACGGCATTGGAAATGACCATGGACGAAGCCGATGTGTATTCGATGATCGGAATGGAATACCTTTTTATCGAAGATTACGAGAACGCAAAGTACAATTTTATGAAATGTTTGGAAGCGGACGAAGAAGATTATGCCGCTTTGTACAACATCATTTACTGTTTCGACTTTTTGGAACAACGCAAAGAAGCCATCGATTTTTTGAACATGTTTTTGAACAAAAACCCGTATTCCGAAGTCGCTTGGCACCAAATCGGGAAACAATATTTTGATTTGAAACAGTATGAAAAAGCATTGACCTCCTTTGATTTTGCGATTATTTCCGACGAATATTTCATCGGTGCCTATTTGGAAAAAGGAAAGGTGCTCGAAAAATTGAAACGCTACGACGAAGCGATCGAAAATTACAAAATCACACTGGAGTTGGACGATCCCACCGCTTTTGCTTATTTGCGCATCGGAAAATGTTTCGAAAAAAAAGGGCTGCAAAAATTGGCATTGGAGCATTACCAACAAGCCGTGCACGAAGATCCGTTGTTGGACAAGGCTTGGATCGCGATCACCGATTTCTATATGCGGGAACACGATTTTCAAAAAGCCTTGTACTACATCAAAAAAGCAATCGGCATCGATGAAGAAAATGTATTGTATTGGAAACGCTACGCGAAAATCAACAACCGGTTGAAATTTTTCGAAGAAGCCGAAAACGGGTACAAAAGAAGTTTGGAACTTGGCAATTACGAATTGGAAACCTGGATTACCCGAACCGATATTTTGATCAAACTGGGCGAGTTTGAACCGGCCGTCCAGTCCTTGCTGCAAGCATCGGAATTTTACCCCGAAACCGCCGAAATCGAATTTCGTTTGTCCGGATTGTTTTTTAGCTTGAATGAAACGGACAAAGGGTATTTCCACCTCAAAAATGCCTTGAAAATAGATGCGGAATACGTGATCATCATCGAGGAATTGTTCCCAAAACTCTTTAAACGAAAAAGCATTAAAGAGATGATTTCTAAATATTGTTGAGCGATTGAATAGATCAATATTGAGGTTACCAAATCACGGATCACCAAATCACAGATTCCTTCAATGCAGGCCATAAGAACTTTTAGCGATCGGATATTTCTGGTTTTGAAAGGCATTGCAATGGGCGCGGCGAACAAAGTTCCCGGAGTTTCGGGCGGAATGGTCGCTTTTGTAGCCGGTTTCTACGAAGAATTTATTTATTCGCTTCAAAAAATCAATTTCAAAGCCCTAAAGTTAATTTTGAACGGAAGGTTCAAAAGTTTTTACCAATACATCAACGGACGTTTTTTGACGCTTTTGATTTTTGGAATGATCATCAGCTATTTCAGCGTTTCATTGCTGTTGGATTATTTGATCGAACACTACGAGCTCTTTGTTTGGTCGGCTTTTTTCGGAATGATCATCGGTTCCGTTTACTATGTCGCCAAAGATTTTGACGATTGGAGTCGTCGCAATATTTTTTGGATGATTTTCGGTATGCTCATTGGCATCGGCATTAGTTTTTTGGATCCGGCACGCGAAAACGACAACCTTTGGTTCGTGTTTTTTTGTGGGATTATTGGCGTTTCCGGCCAAACTTTGCCTGGGCTTTCCGGTTCGTTCATCATTATGCTTTTCGGAAATTACGTGCTGTTGCTCGTCGATTCGGTCAATGCATTGTACCTCACATTTGTGGAAATGGTCCAATGGGATTTTTCCTTTTTGGAAAACGAAGCAAGAATTCGTTTACTAGAGGTTTTGCTCGTTTTTTCATTGGGTTCTTTGGTCGGTCTGGTCACCTTGTCGCATTTGTTGGGCTATTTGTTGAAACACTACAAAATGGCGACCTACGCCGTGATCATTGGCTTCATTACCGGATCTTTGGGCGTGGTTTGGCCTTGGAAAGAAACCATTTACCGGACCGACGCCGCCGGAAATTTTTTAACGGATTCCACCGGCGGAAAAATTGTGGAAAGTTTTGAACGTTATTTTCCAGACCTCGGAAATTGGCAAACCTGGCTCGCGGTTTTTTTCATTTTGGTCGGGATTTTGACCGTCGTTGGGTTGGAATGGTACGGAAAACGCTTGGCAAATAAAAATGGATAACTACGGATTGATCGGAAAAAACATCAACTATTCCTTTTCCAAGGATTATTTCACCAAAAAATTCACAAAGGAAGAGATTGCGGCCGCATATCAAAATTTCGACCTTGATGAAATTGGTGGTTTATTTGAAATCATCCGAACAGAAAAGCTCAAAGGCTTTAACGTCACGATTCCGTTCAAGGAAAAAGTAATTGCGTTTTTGGACGAAATCGACGCGGAAGCTGAAAAAATCGGCGCGGTGAACACCGTGAAAATAACCAATGGGAAATTGATCGGCTACAACACCGACAGTTTTGGTTTTGTGAAATCCGTTTTTCCGCTTTTGGAAAAGCAGCATCGGAAAGCGCTGGTTTTGGGAACGGGTGGCGCTTCAAAAGCCATCGCCCACGGATTGCACGGACTTGGTATCCAATTTGAATTTGTTTCCAGAAGTCCAACCGAAAAAGGTTTCACATACGAACAGCTTTCCCAAAAAATAATCGCGGAACATTTGCTTATCATTAACTGCACGCCCTTGGGCACATTTCCGAAAATAGAAGAAAACCCGAAAATTCCCTACCAATTTCTCGGAAAAAAACACCTGTTGTTCGATTTGGTGTACAACCCACCCCTCAGTAAATTTTTGGCAAAAGGGAAACAGCAAGGGGCCACGATTTGCAACGGACAAAAAATGCTGCAATTCCAAGCCGAAAAAGCTTGGGAAATTTGGCGCGCAAAATAGTTCGTTTTCCAAAATTTTATTTCGGAATAGGATTTCCTCGTGTTTTTTAGCAATTTTTTGGTGGGAACGATGGGAGTTGTTATCTTTCAGCGAAAATTCATACGAACCTAAACATTGAAAGATATGTCGGACAAGGAAAATTTAACTGAAAAAAAAGTGGCCACCAAGAAAAAAACCGTTCTTGAAAAAGAAGCGGCCCCACAAAAACCCGTAAAAAAAGAACCCAAAGCCGAAACTTTGGAGGAAAAAACCCCGGTTTCTGAAAATGAAGTAAAAAAAACGGATTCAGAAACCAAACAAGCGGTTGAAAAACCTGTGGAAACCACTCATAAAGAAACCGAAAACCAACCGGAAGCTTCAGAAAAAAACACTCCCGTAGAAGAAACGGAAACGGTTGAAAATTCCGACGATGCTTTGTCCGAAACCAAAAAAGAAGAAACCGAAAACCAACCGATAACTTCAGGAAAAAACACTTCAGAAGAAGAAGTGGAAACGCTTGAGAAATCAGATGAAACATTGCTTGGCAGCAAAAAAGAAGAAACCGCCCAACGCGAACTTGACGATGCAAACGCTGAAGAAAGCGAAGACGAAGAAACGGCAAAAAAACACGAAATTCCGATGAAGGATTACCATGCCATGAGCATGGAGGAATTGGTCGCCGAATTTTCGAATTTGTTGAAAAAAGAGAAAATCCAAGCCATCAAAGAGCATGTCGAGGAAATAAAAACCGAATTCAATGCCAAGTTCGACGAAGAGCTTGAACAGAAAAAAGAAGAATTTTTGGAAGACGGTGGCAACATCATCGATTTCTATTATTCCACCCCCATAAAAAAGAATTTCAACAGCGTTTATTTCGACTACAAAGAAAAACGCAACGCCCATTACAAGGAACTCAAGCAAAACCTCAACAAAAACCTCGAAACCCGTTTGGCGATCATCGAGGAACTGAAAGGAATGATCGGCGTGGGCGCGAATATGAACGCCAGTTTCAACCAGTTCAAAGAATTGCAGGAACGTTGGAAAAAAGCGGGGCCAATTCCGCGCGACAAATACAACACCGTGTGGAACAACTACCACCACCATGTGGAACATTTTTACGATTTTTTGCATTTGGACCGCGAGTTCCGCGACATGGATTTCAAGCACAACTTGGACCAAAAACTAAAAATAATCGTCCGGGCGGAAGAATTGGCGCAAGAAACCAACATCAACCGGGCTTTTCGCGAGCTGCAAATGCTCCACAAAATGTGGAAAGAAGATTTGGGCCCGGTTGAAAAAAAATACCGCGATGAAATTTGGGAAAAATTCAGCGAGGTCACCAAAAAAATTCATGAAAACCGGCAGGTCCATTTTGCGGAATTGGATAAAAAAAATGAAAAAAACCTGGAAGCCAAACAGGAAATCATTGAAAAAATAAAAACCCTCTCCAAAGAAGAATTTGCTTCGCACAAACAGGTACAACAAAACATAAAGCAAATTGAAGCTTTAAGGAACGATTTCTTCAAAGCAGGAAAAGTTCCCAAAAAAGACAACGAAACCATTTGGTCGGCCTTCAAAGAAGCCACACGAAATTTCAACCGAAAGAAAAACGCTTTCTACAAAAATTTAAAAAAAGACCAATACGACAATTTGGAGAAAAAGAAAGCTTTGGTGAAAATCGCCGAGGAAAACAAAGAGAGCGATGATTTTGAAACGACAACGCCTTTGATGAAAAAAATTCAAAGCGATTGGAAAAAAATAGGACATGTTCCACGAAAGGACAGCGATAAAATATGGAAACAGTTTAAAACTTCCTGCAACCATTATTTTGACCGAATGCACGCTTCAAAAAACGAAGAAAACAAAGAAGAAACGGCGGCTTTCGAACAAAAAAGGGAGTTGTTGGACAACCTAAAAACCCTTGAACTCGGCAAAGATCACAAAGAAGCTTTGGCGACGATCAAATCAACGATTTCCGACTGGAAAAATATTGGCCGCGTTCCAAACAACAAACGTTTCATCGAGGGGAAGTTCAACAAAGCTTTGGACGGTCTTTTTGACAAACTCGATATGGACCGCAAAGAAGCCGAACTGTTGAAATACGAAAACCGAATTCAAGCACTCGACGATTCGCACGATGCGGAAAAAATTGAAAAGGAACAATTTTTCCTCCGCAAAAAAGTGGACGAGACCAAAGCGGAAATCCGACAATTGGAAAACAATTTGCAGTTTTTCTCCAATGTGGACGACAAAAACCCTTTGGTGAAAGAGGTGCACCAAAACATTGCCAAACATAAAGAACAATTGGAAACTTGGAAAGCCAAGCTTAAAAAAGTGAAAGCTTTGTAAAAACCCCTGGCAAGGTTTTGAAAACCTGTCAAGTTTAAAATTTCCCAACAAAAAAACCCGGTAGGTTCTCGAGAACCTACCGGGTTTATTAGTTGAACATCAAAAAGACCTAAGTCTTTATTTTTTGTCCTTTCCTTCCATTCGATCTTTCAAGGCTTGCAATTCCGCGTTGGCATCACCAAGTGTTGGCTTGTCCTCTTTTTCTGCGGCTTTTTTTGCAGCTTGTTTCACGATTTTGGCTTCTTCCTCCTTGTGGAGCGACATATGTGAAGCAACGACGCGCTTGAATTCTTTGTTGAATTCAATGATCACAAATTCTGCTTCTTCGCCTTTTCCAAGTTTGGAACCGTCTTCTTTTTCCAAATGGCGCATCGGAACAAATGCAGTGATATCTTCGTTGAAGTCTATCGTTGCACCTTTGTCCACCATTTCGGTAATTGCTGCGGTGTGTTTGGTTCCAACAGCAAATTCGGCTTCGTATTTATCCCAAGGATTTGCTTCGGTTTGTTTGTGGCCGAGGCTCAATTTACGCCCTTCCACATCCAATTCCAACACCACGACGTCCAATTGGTCGCCGACGTTGCAAAATTCTGATGGGTGTTTGATTTTCTTGGTCCAAGAAAGATCGGAAATATACACCAATCCGTCGATTCCTTCTTCCAATTCCACAAACACACCAAAATTGGTGAAATTGCGAACGGTTCCGGTATGACGCGATCCCACAGGATATTTTTTGGTAATATCGGTCCATGGGTCGGGCGTCAATTGCTTGATTCCCAGCGACATTTTTCGCTCTTCGCGGTCCAAAGTCAAAATTTGCGCTTCCACTTCGTCACCGACGTTCACGAAATCTTGAGCGGAACGCAAATGCGTGCTCCAAGACATTTCGGAAACGTGGATCAATCCTTCCACGCCGTTGGCAACTTCGATAAATGCACCATAATCTGCGATCACCACTACTTTTCCGGTAACTTTATCGCCGATTTTCATTTCTTCGCCCAAGGCTTCCCATGGGTGTTTGCTCAATTGTTTCAAGCCCAATTGAATTCGGGTTTTGGCTTCGTCGAAATCCAAAATCACCACGTTCAATTTTTGATCGAGCTCCACAATTTCGTTCGGGTGGTTGATGCGCGACCAAGAAAGGTCGGTAATATGAACCAATCCGTCCACGCCGCCCAAATCGACAAATACTCCGTAAGAAGTAATGTTTTTGACGGTTCCTTCGAGCACTTGGCCTTTTTCCAATTGGCCAATGATCTCTTTTTTCTGTTCTTCAATATCCGCTTCAATAAGCGCTTTGTGCGAAACGACCACGTTTTTGAATTCGTGGTTGATTTTCACTACTTTGAATTCCATGGTTTTTCCAACATACGCGTCGTAATCCCTGATCGGTTTCACATCGATTTGCGAACCTGGCAAGAACGCCTCGATTCCAAACACATCGACGATCATACCACCTTTTGTACGGCATTTTACCAATCCGTTCACGATGGTTCCTTCTTCGTGCGCTTTGTTCACGCGGTCCCAAGCCATAATGACGCGGGCTTTTCGGTGCGAAAGTATTAATTGACCCTCAGCATCTTCACGTACATCGATCAAAACTTCCACTTTGTCGCCAACTTTCAAATCGGGATTGTAACGAAATTCGTTCAAGGAAATTACCCCTTCACTTTTTGCGTTGATGTCGATGATGGCGTCGCGATCGGTGATGTTGATCACGGTTCCCTCAACCACTTCGTTGTCTAAAGTGTCCACGAAATTTTCGGAAACCAATTTTTCGAATTCCTCCAATTTGCTGTCATCTACCGGATCAATTCCTTCCTCGTAATTGTGCCAATTGAAATCTTCCAAAAACTTTTCAGGGTTTTCCTGTTGTGGGGAAACTTTCGGTTTTTCTTGGGTTTCCACGGTTGCGGTTTCTTGGTTTTCAGAAGCTTTCACTTCTTCCACCTCGGTGTTTTTTGTTTCTTCAGCCATTGCTGATTTAAAATTTGTATTCCGTGTTTTTCAGAAAAATTGGGCAAAAAAAGCACGAAAGCGTTATATAAATTTGATTTGCGGTCCTTTTCTTTTTCTGTCGATTGCCAAAAAGGAGTGCAAAATTACAACTTATTTATTGAGTTTCAAAATGTTGGAAAGAATTTCAGATGTCAAATGTTGTGGAGCTCAATTGAAAATTATATCCGCCCCACGATTCGGTCTTCCGCCAATTGCCTAATGGTTTCGAACTGTTCATTTTCGGACAGCTCGGAATTGTCGATTTCGATGGCGTCTTCGGCTTTTTTCAGAGGCGAATCTTTCCGGGTGGTATCAATGGTGTCACGTTGTTGCACGTTTTCGAGCACTTCTTCGAAGGTAACGGAATCGTTGTTGGCCAACAATTCTTTGTAGCGGCGCATTGCACGTTTTTGGGGCGAAGCGTTCATAAAAATTTTGAGTTCTGCTTCGGGGAAAACCACCGTTCCAATATCGCGCCCGTCCATCACAATTCCTTTTTCTGTCCCCATTTTTTGTTGTTGTTCCACCAATTTTTCGCGCACTTCGTGGATTGCGGCAACTTGACTTACGAATTGGGCCACTTCCAAATGCCGGATTTCTTTTTCCACGTTTTCATCGTTCAAATGAATTTCGTCCATTTCCGAGCTCGAATTAAAATTAAAATCCAGTTTCACCAAAGGAAGATCGGCGATCAGTTTTTCACGGTCAAAACCGGTTTCGGAAACCAAATTTTTCCGCATGGCAAAAAGCGTGACCGCACGGTACATTGCACCGGTATCGACATAAAGGTAACCCAAATGTTTAGCGAGTTGTTTGGCCACGGTGCTTTTTCCGGTGGAAGAAAAGCCGTCGATGGCGATGATGATTTTTTTGTGGGGCGAAGTTTTTTCCAAGGGAACAGGTTTTGACAAAAGTAAAAAATTCCCGCGAAGACGAGAAAACTCTTTTTCTGTGCAAAAACATGGTTTTTCAATCCAAATCAATATTCACCCCGAAATAGCTTGAACTGCCGGCGCTGTTGTAGCGCGCATAGGAATAGCTCAACCGCAGTTTATTGAATTTAATGGAAATGCCCCCACTCAAACCCGCGAACGAACGCTGGTCGATGATGCGCAATTCTTCTCCCCTTCTGAAACTATAACCAAGCCGAATATTGAAACCCCCTTGCGGAAAAAGTTCAACACCAATGATGGTGTGCCGTAAAATGTTGTTGAAAAAACTTGGTTCGCTTTCTATTGTATTCCCTGTTAAATCGGTTTCATCGCGCGCGGTGTTGCGAAAGGCCAATTGGTACTGTTGCAAATTTTCAAAAGTCAAATGCCACCGAATGGGGACATCGCGCAGTTCTTGCGAAATCCCGAAATCGATTTCCAAAGGCAAGGGTTCGTATATTTCGTCGTAGGCCGTGAATTGTGTCCCGATATTCCGTGCCACCGCTGCAATGACCAAATCCCAATCTTCGTAGTAGTAAGTAATCCCAATATCCAACGCACCTCCAAATGAAGAATATTGTTCCAGTTTGGAAGAAATCAATTTCGCGTTCGCCCCCACATAAAAATCGGACCATGGAATGTTGAAAGCATATCCGAACGAAACCGCAACTTCGCCTCCACTAAACTCGCCTGTGGGGTTTCCATTGACGTCATAACCATCAAAAGAACCGTAATTTACATAGGTGACGCCCGTGTGAAAAACGTTCTCTTTTCTCCCGGAACGAAAAACATAGGCGGCGGTACCAAAATTCACATCGGCCAAATAATTGACATAGTTCACCGAGAGTTGATTGGTCATTCGAAAATTGATGTTCGCCGGATTGTACAAGCCCGCAGTGGGGTCGTAATCATACGTGGTGATGTTCCGCCCGCCCAAAGCCGCTTGCCTTGGCGAGGTGGTTAAATTGAGGAATTGATAGGTATATTTCCCGCCAATTTGCGCTTGGGCAAAAAAACCGAAAAAACACAAAAAAATAAAAACCCCAGGTTTGATCATCGGAAAGCGAAAATAGCTGTTTGTGTAGCTTGAAAACGGTATTAAGTGTTTTTTATTTTTATTAACACTAATTATGATTGTGAAGACTGTTTTAACGCTGAATATCGTGTTTTTCCAACCAGCGTACATATTCGTTTTTGTTGTTGTTGTGCTGGCGCAAGGTTTTTGCAAATTGATGATAGCCAAAATTCTCCGGGTCGGCCACAAAATAGAAGAAATCGTGTTTTTCATAGTTTAAGACGGCATTGATCGAAGAAATATCAGGCATCGTAATTGGCCCCGGTGGCAAACCCGGATGAATATACGTATTGTACGGCGATTGAATTTTCAAATCTTTATAAAGCACGCGTTTGATGATGGTGTCGAAATTTTTCTGGTTTTTTTTGATGGAATAAATCACCGTCGGATCCGCTTGCAAAGGCCAACCATTGTTGAGCCGGTTCATATAAACCCCGGCCACGCGCTTTCGTTCATCGACTTTTGCGGTTTCTTTTTGAACAATGGCCGCCAAAGTGGTAACTTCTTCCGGGCTTAAATTGATGGATTTGGCTTTTTGTAAGCGGTTTTCCGTCCAAAACCGTTGGTATTCTTCCAACATCCGTTCCCGAAATTCTTCTGCGGAAGTGTTCCAATAAAATTCGTATTGGTTGGGAATGTACATTGCCAAGGCATTTTTCAACGTAAATCCATGGTTTTTTAAAAATATCGTGTCCTTCATTGCTTTTAAAAGTGACAAACTATCGGCTTCGATTTGTTCGCCGATGCGGCCCGCCAAATTTTCCAAGCGCTCTTGATTGTTGAAAATCACGGAAACCGGAACATTTTGACTGCGTAAGGTATTCACGATTTCGTTGTTGTTCATCCCTTTTTTTAGAATGAACCGGCCGGGCATAATATCGGAAGGGTATTTTTTCTTTTGTGCCGTGATATTAAAAGCTTCCACATCTTTCAAAAGTGGGCGCAATTGTTCTAGCACTTGTTGATAATCGGCACCGGTTTTTAGGTACACATTTTTGGTATTTTCGGAAAAAGCCGTGTTGGGGGAAAAAATGGTTTGGTAAATATAATAGCTAAAAATTCCCAAGCCAATGGTGACCAAAAGGGTGATCGCCACCAAAATTCGTTTAATGTACATTGTTGATCAATTGGTATAAAAATTCATTTTTAAAGTTGCCGCCCACCAAATTCCACTCTTTTTTCAAGCCTATTTTTTCAAAGCCCAAATCTTCGAACAAATGTTGGCTTTTTTTGTTCTCCTCGGAAATATTGGCGTACACTTGGTGCAGGTTCAAATGTGAAAAACAATAATCGCAGAGCAGCTCCAAAGCTTCTTTTCCGTAACCTTTTCCACGGTTTTCTTTTTTGCCGATCACGATCCCAATTCCGGCATGTCGGTTTTTAGGGTCGAAATCGAAGACATCGATCAAGCCCAATGAACCCCCTTTTTTGTTGCAAATGACCAAACGCAACTGTTTCACCTCATAAATATCGCGGTGTGAGTTTTCGAGGTATTTTTTCAATACGAATTTTGAAAACGGGGCTTGCGTATTGCTGACTTCCCAAAACTCCTCATTATTTTCAATCTGAAATAAAAAATCGAGGTCTTCAGGTTCCAAAGCGCGCAGGGCGATATTTTTTCCGATGAGCGTCAACATTCAATTTCGCCTTTAAAAACCAATTCCACCGGGCCCGTGAGCCAAATGTTTTTATATTTTCCCGAAACCGCTTCGAACGCGACCGAAAGTTTTCCGCCGGGGGTTTCGATGAAAATTTGTTGTTCCCCGGTTTTCCCTGAAAAATGTGCCGCCAACGCGACCGCCGTTGCACCGGTTCCGCAAGACAAAGTTTCGTCTTCCACTCCGCGTTCGTATGTGCGGACAAAAAATTTATTCTCATTGGGGCCAAGTGACACAAAATTGACGTTCACCCCATTTTCGCGATAGGTTTCGTTGTTCCTTATTTTTCTTCCTTCGGTTTTCACCTCAATTTCATCGATGTTTGAAGTGAACAAAACATAATGTGGCGAACCGGTGTCCAAAAAATAAGCATCATCACCGGTTTTTGTGATTTCGGAAACATTTTGCATTTGAACGCGCACCAATCCTTGATCAAAAACTGCTTGGTGACTTCCATCACTGGCCGAAAAAACCGCTTTTTCGGCAACAACTCCGAGGTGTTTTGCAAAAGCGGAAATACAACGCGCGCCGTTTCCACACATCGAAGCTTCATTTCCATCGGCATTGAAATAGACCATTTTAAAATCTTCACCTTCTTTTATTGGGTTTTGCAACAAAATCAACCCATCGGCTCCAATTCCAAATTTGCGGTCACACAAACCGCGGACAAGTTTGGCATCTTTTTTGAAATTCATAGTGCGGTCATCGATCAATACAAAATCGTTTCCGGCTCCTTGATATTTATAAAAAAAATGCTTCATCGGGGTGTTTTTTCAAGCGTGGCCAAATATACAAAAGTTGCCACAACCACAAGGTGTTAAAAAGCGGTTAAAGTGTTTTTGTGATTTCGAAAATTCAACACTATTTTATAAACTTGAACCCATAAAAAACGAAGAACTATGAAAATGAAAAAAGCAGCAAGTTTTTTGATGGTTTCCATTTTGGGCGGGATAATCGCCCTTGGAAGCTACAAATTGTTTATTGAGAACGAAAAAAATCAAGACTCTCCCATTTTTGCCGAACAAAAAACGGAACCCTCGGCAAACTTTGTGCGCACGGGTTTCAACGCATTTTCTTCGGAAAATTTAACCAATTTCACCGAAGCCGCCAACAAAACCGTGCATGCGGTAGTCCACGTAAAAAACATGAGCGTGGCGCGGCAACCGCGAAATATGTACGAATACCTTCATGGTGGTGGCATCAAAAAAGAATTTTTGCGCGGAACCGGTTCGGGCGTGATCATCACCCCCGATGGCTATATTGTCACCAATAACCACGTTATCAAAGGCGCGAGCGCAATACAAGTGACTTTGAACAACAACAAAACCTACACGGCCGAAGTGGTGGGCGCCGATGCTGAGACGGACATCGCTTTGCTTAAAATTGATGCGGAAAACCTGCATTACATTCCTTTTGGAAATTCGAACAATGTGGAAATCGGGCAATGGGTTTTGGCCGTCGGAAATCCGTTCAACCTCACCTCAACCGTGACCGCGGGAATCATCAGCGCAAAAGCCCGAGATTTGAACCGGAACGACAAAACTTTCCAATCGTTCATCCAAACCGATGCGGCAATCAATTCCGGGAACAGCGGTGGCGCGTTGGTGAACACCCAAGGGCAATTGATCGGAATCAACACTGCAATTACTTCTCGTACAGGAAGTTACATCGGTTATTCTTTTGCCATCCCGAGCAACACGGTACGCAAAATTGTGGAAGATATTTTGGAATATGGCGATGTTCGGGAAGCAATTTTGGGCGTTCGCGGAACTGTGATGAACGGTTCCTTGGCAAAAAACTTCGATTTGGGCGTTACCCAAGGCTTTTACATTGCGGGGATCGATGCTGAAAGCGGGGCCAAAAAAGCAGGATTGAAAAAAGGCGATGTCATTTTAAAAATAGACAATATCCGCATCACCAAATTTGCCGATCTCACCGGATACCTAAATACCAAACATCCCAACGAAACAGTTACG
>DASSWG010000154.1:0-4903 GCA_035705295.1 Flavobacteriaceae bacterium | reverse complement strand
TGGAAAAGTAGTCGGGGAGGATCCAAATTTCAAATTTCTTTTCAACGGAATTGTGGATGCTTCCGAAGAAGTGAATTATTACAATTTCGACCTGGAAGTGGAACATGCCGATTTGAACGCGCTCAATTTTGTGTCGCGCGACAGCCTTTCAATTTTAAAAGGGAACATTTCCATGAATATGAAGGGCACGAACATAAACGACGCCTCTGGAAGTATTTTGTTCACGAACACTTCCTATAAAAATCACCGCGAAACCTACGTTTTTGAAGAGTTGGAAATCACTTCCACCTTTGACGAACGGAACGAACGCACTATCGAAGTAAATTCGCCCGACGTTATCAGCGGAAAAGTCGAAGGAAAATTCGATTTGAAAGAAATCCCCGCTTTGTTCCAAAATGCGATCGCGAGCCTCTACACCAATTACGAACCTACCACGATCACCACGGGGCAATATTTGAATTTCAATTTTGATATCTACAACAAAATAGTGGAGGTTTTCTTCCCGAAAATTCATTTTGCGCCAAATACTTTTATTAAAGGCAGTGTGGAATCGAACGAGTCGGAATTCAACCTAACGTTCAAATCGCCGAAAATCGAAGCTTTTGGCAATATGCTGAAAGAAATCAATTTTCAAGTGGACAACACCAACCCGCTTTTCAATGCGTTTGTGGAAATTGACAGCGTCGCGACCGATGTGTACAGTTTGTCCGATTTCAATTTAATCAACGTGACCTTGCGCGACACCTTGTTCGTTCGTTCTGAATTTCGCGGCGGAAACAACAACAACGATGTCTTTAATTTAAGTTTGTACCACACCATCAACAAAGAGAGCCAATCGGTGGTGGGAATTCGTAAATCGAACATCAAATTCAAAGAAAGCGTGTGGTATTTGAACGAGGAAAAAAATGCTTCCAACCGCATTATTTTCGACAACAATTTTCAAGATTTGCGCTTGGATTCATTGGTTTTGAGCCATAAAAACCAAGAAATAAGGTTGAGCGGCGTCAAACGAGATTCCACTTACAAAAATTTTAAAGTTGCTTTTGATCATGTGGATTTGGAAAAAATAACCCCGACGATCGACAGTTTGGAATTGGGAGGTACTGTAAATGGAAAAATTCATTTGTTGCAAGAAAAAGGGGCCTATTTTCCGCAAGCTTCATTGACAATTGACAGTATATCCGTGAACGAAATTCCTTACGGAGACTTGACCTTGAACATAGAAGGCAATGAAAGTTTGACGAATTATACCATCGCCGCCCTGCTAAAAAATGAAAAATACGATTTTCTGAAAGCCGACGGAACAATAAATGTCAGTGGCGAAAATTCGAACATCGATTTGAAGGTGGCCCTGGAAAAATTCAAACTTTCGGCATTCAGCGCTTTGGGCGGCGAGGTGATCACCGACATTCGCGGACTGGCTTCTGGAAACGCCACCATTAGCGGAAACTACAAAAACCCTGATATCGATGGGAAATTGATATTGGAAAATACCGGTTTGCGAATCCCCTATTTGAACGTTGATTTTGATTTCAAGGACAATGCAACCGTCAACCTGAGCGAACAACAATTTCTTTTTGACAATATTCCCATTGAAGACACCAAATACCACACAAAAGGGGTTTTGAACGGAACCATTTCTCACGAAAATTTCAAAGATTGGGAACTGGATTTAAATGTTGACACCGATCGTTTACTGGTGTTGGATACCGAAGCCACAGAAACCTCATTGTATTATGGAACCGCTTTTATCAGTGGTGGCGCGTCGATTTCTGGTCCAACGGACGAACTCGTGATCAATGTGGATGCTACCACGGAAAAAGGAACGGTTTTCAAAATTCCGCTGAACGACACCCAAACCCTTGGCGACAATTCGTTCATCTATTTTCTGAGTCCCGATGAAAAGGTGGCAAAATTGGAAGGAAAAGAAATTTTCATCAAGGAAGCCAATGGAATGGAAATCAATTTTGACCTGAACGTCACCCGTGATGCTTTGGTAGAAATTGTGGTCGATCCGATCAGCGGAAGTACCCTTCGAGGCCGCGGTGCCGGAATTTTGCGTATTGAAATAAACACCAACGGAAAATTCAATATGTGGGGCGATTTTGTGGTTTATGAAGGGGTTTACAATTTCAAATATGCCGGATTGGTCCAAAAAGAATTTATTGTACAATCTGGAGGAAGCATCAACTGGAGCGGAAGCCCCGTTCGGGCCGATTTGAATGTCCGGGCAATTTACAAAACACAGGCAAATCCTGCAATTTTGTTGGAAAATCCAAGTTTCAACCGGCAAATTCCGGTGGAAGTGGTCATTATTTTGGAAGGACAAATCATTCAACCCGATATTACTTTTGAAATCCAATATCCAAACTTGAGTTCCACGGTGAAATCGGAGCTGGAATATCGAATAAACGACGAGCAAAGTACCGAACTAAACGCTTTGACGTTGGTCACTACCGGTACATTCTATAGCGAGCAAACACTTCGACAGGCCCCTGCCGGAAATTTGTTGGAAAAAGCCTCGAGTTTGGTGAGCGATATTTTTGCGGACAATGGAAAATTCAATTTGGGTCTGAGCTACGAGCAAGGAAACCGTGCTTTGGACCAAGCCGCCGCTGATCGGTTTGGGGTCACGGTCTCCACAAAAATCAGTAAAAACATTATTTTCAACGGCCAAGTTGGGGTTCCCATTGGAGGGGTTTCCGAGTCGTTGGTCATTGGAAACGCCGAAATAAATTTTCTGTTGAACGAAGAAGGGACTTTACTTTTCAAAGTTTTCAACAGGGAGAACAATATCCGATACATTGGCGAAGAAATTGGCTATTCGCAAGGATTGGGGCTTTCGTATTCGGTCGATTTTGACACTTTTGAAGAGTTGGTCCGAAAAATCCTCAACAAAGAAATTGAACCCGAAGAAATCGTAAAAACCATCAAAGATCTTCCTGCATCCGTTGCGCCTGATTATTTGAAGTTTCCGGAACAGTAGCTTTTGGGCGATGATTTTAAATGATCAAATCAAACTACTTTTCGCCAGTATTTCACCAAAACCCATCCGCAAATCAAGCAAACCGTTGAGCAAATTGCCGCTAGGATGTAATTTTTGTACAAGAAAAACCCGGTTCCGAAAAGTAAACTGTAAACTCCCACTGTGCCGGCAAAAAAAGCAGTGGTTTTATAACCAAAATTGTGGAATTTCCCCTCTTTGTCGAACACGCGTTTTTCAAAAGCATCGATGGTTTCCTTTTTGGAAGGCTTGGTGAGCAAGGTGGCCAAAACCCATGCAAATGTGGTTAGCAAAACACCAATCACCAATTGCCAATGTGTTTTCAGTTCAAAAAGTGGAGTTTCCATTTTCGAATTGGCAAAAAACAGCACCGCGATCAAAAAAGAAACGACCATTGCGGTGATTTCACTGTACGGGTTGATTCTACGCCAAAACCAACGAAGAATGAACAACAAGCCGGTTCCGGCCCCAATCTGCAGCAATAAGTTGAACGCATCGCGGGCCTCTTCCAAAATAAGTGACAAAAACCCTGCGCAGACCATCATCAATACCGTGGAAATACGTCCAACCAGCACTTTGTTTTTTTCGGAAGCATCGGGTTTAACGAAACGTGCGTAGAAATCGTTCACCACATAACTGCTTCCCCAGTTCAAATGGGTGGAAATGGTACTCATAAAAGCCGCGATGAGCGAAGTGAGCACCAAACCAAGCAGGCCTGCCGGAAGAAAAGTGAGCATTGCGGCATAGGACAAATCCGGGCGGACAAAACTTTTGTTCAGATCAGGGAAAGCTGTTCCCAAGCTTGCCAAATCCGGGAAGACGATCAACGAGGCCATCCCGATAATGATCCATGGCCAGGGACGGATCGCATAGTGGGCTACATTGAAATACAAAGTTGCCAGGGTAGCGTGTTTTTCATTTTTGGCGGACAACATGCGTTGAGCGATGTAACCGCCACCGCCCGGTTCAGCGCCTGGATACCAAACACTCCACCATTGAACCGCCAAAGGAATTATCAACAACGGCACAAAAATTTCAGGATTGGTGAAATCGGGGAACATTGCGGTTTTTTCGATCACCGCTGGATGTGTCAATAAGTTTTGCAAGCCGCCAATTTCCGGCATGTCCAAAATATAAATTGTGGCCCAAATACTTCCGGCCATTGCAATGAAAAATTGTACAAAATCGGTTATCAAAACGCCTTTCAACCCGCCCAAAATCGAATAAAAAACAGTGATCAAAGAAGCGATCACCAAGGTTTCCGCAGCATCGAAGCCGAACAAAACCTGCCCGATTTTGATAGCGGCCAAACAAACTGTGGCCATGATCACAATGTTGAAAAACACGCCCAAATAAACCGCCCGGAACCCACGTAGAATTGCGGCGCTTTTTCCGCTGTAGCGCAGTTCATAAAATTCCAAGTCGGTGGTGATGTTGCTTTTTCGCCATAATTTTGCGTAGAAAAAAACGGTCACCATTCCGGTCAATAAAAAGCTCCACCAAATCCAGTTTCCGAAAACCCCGTCTTTCCGAACAATTCCTGCTACCAAACCTGGCGTATCGACGGCAAAAGTAGTGGCCACCATCGAGGTTCCGAGCAGCCACCACGGCATATTCCGACCGGAAAGAAAAAAGTTTTCGGAGTTTTTTCCGCTTTGGCGGGAAACAAGTAGGCCAATTGCCAAACTGACGAGAAAAAAAGCGATGATGATGAGCCAATCGGCGGTGGTTAGGAGCATGTTTTTGTTAATTGGTTAATTAGGCAGTTTCAGAAATAAGACAACTATTTGATTTAAAGCAAATTAATTCGTATTTTTAGACAAACAAAACCCCGAAAATGGATGTTCGGCCCAAAAATCGGGGTTTTTATCTAAAAATCTATGACCAAAATACGAAGAA
>DASSWG010000153.1:0-4722 GCA_035705295.1 Flavobacteriaceae bacterium | reverse complement strand
ATGTAGTTCCGCATCAACGGATAGGACAAAACCACGCGGTTGTCGCAATAGATTGGCGACTTCCAGCCACTAGCCCATGTAAAAGGCGTTTGCGGGTTTAATTTTATTGCTTTAATTTGCAGCAATATTTCGGCGGTTTTTTTGGCGATGCTTTTATCTAAAATCATAGGTGCAAATGTATAAAGTTTTTGTGAACGATATTCCAATAATTCTTTCCACGCAAAAAGATATTGGAAACGAATATACATCGGAACCCATTAAAAAGGCCAACCTCAAACACATTATCAAGCAAATTGAAAAAGGCGAACTTTTTTACATCAACCTCTATCACAAAAAAGAGGAAAAATTGTTGAAGCACCTCAAGAAAAAGTTGAAAACAATTGTGGCCGGAGGTGGTTTGGTCTATAACGACCGCAAAGAAATCCTCTTTATTTACCGAAAAAAACGTTGGGATTTGCCCAAAGGAAAAGCAGACGATGGTGAAAAAATTGAATGGACGGCTATGCGCGAAGTGGAAGAGGAGACCGGTGTGCAGGATTTGAAAATCACCCGTTTTTTGCAAACCACCTACCATATTTTAAAAAGAAACGGCGAGTACAAACTAAAAGAAACTCACTGGTTTGAAATGCATACCAACTATGACGGGGAATTGGTTCCGGAAGAGACCGAGGAAATCACCAAAGTAAAGTGGAAAAATTTTGAAAAAAGCCAAAAAGCCCTTCGAAAATCCTACGAAAACATCAAATTACTTTTCCCGAAAGAATATTTGACGATGCATCCGAAGGATCGTCCAAAGTTATGAGTTCAGAGTTATGAGTTCAGAGTTATGAGTTCAGGTTTGTAAAATTATATTTTGTGATTGATTAATTGTCAATGCTTTGAACCCTGTCAGTTCGAGTAGAAGTTTGGGGAGCGGTAGCGGACCAAAATTCGTATCGAGAACCTATCTAAGCCTAAAAATCGGATACCGCAAATGTTCTTTTTCGTAATGTGGGCTTTGTTGGTAAATCCAGTTCAGTTGCGCGTACCAGTTTCTTGCAAAATCGCTGTCCGTGCTTTTTTTCTTTTCAAACTCCTGTTTTATTTCCGGATGTTCCAACAGGAATTTATGGGCCAAGTCTTCAAAAACGTAAGGCGAAAAATGTTCTTTTTGTTGCAAAACGCTGTCGAAAAAATTCCAGTTGAAAAAAGAATCTTTTGCGATGGGCTCCAAAGTTTCGATAAGGTACCGCATTCCGGGCTGGTCGGTTTTCACAATAAAATCGCCTTTTCGGAATTGGATTTTTTTTGTGGAAACGGAAACTTTCGTTCCGTAATGCGGATAATGGCCTTCGTAGGCACGTTTGCTGGTTTTGAAATCTTCGATGCGGTAAACCTCTACTTTCAATAAGGTGTCTTTTTTCAGCGGTTCCATTTCGATATGGTTCCATTTTAAGCGGTCGATCACCTTCCACCATGCCTGCGGAACAATATAGGCTTCCGGCACAATGATGCTGTCGCTGGGTCGGTACTGATCGTAATAATCGATTTTTTTGGTGAAGGATTTTTCGCGGTCATATTTCAACCGAGGAAAACCGGTGACCTTGCTTTTCACTGTTTCGGCTTCATAACCTTTGAAATTGAGCAAGGAAACTTTTGAACTGTCCACCACATAGTTCAAGGGGTACGTTTTCATTTCTTGAAAAACTTTTGCGTTTTCTTTTCGCAAACGTTCAATTTTCACACCTTCTTTTTCCATTGTTTCCACCACCGATCGCAAAAAATCATAGGTTGCCCAGACGCGTTGTTTATAGGGTTTCAACATATGGGTTTCCACCATCATCCCCAAAGTGTTCCATAAAGTGGTGTAGCCCGAGGAATAGCGCGGCGAATCCAAAAACTGCGCAAAACCACTGTCGGGTTTTCGGTTGAAAACATTCACGTAGGGCGTGACGCCCCAGTTTTTTTCGGAAAGCGAAGCTTCGAGTTGGGGCATAAAACTTTTATGGAGGTAGTTGCCCAAGGGCCCGCCCAGTTTGTTGTGCTGGGTGAACAAATGCGTCAAGGTATATTGATAATCCGCGCCGTTGCTCACGTGGGTTCCCACAAAAACGTCGGGATGGGTCAAGTGGAAAATTTCGTAAAAAGCGCGCGTATTTTTGGTATCGGCTTTGGTGAAATCACGGTTCAGGTCAAAATTGCGCGCATTGCCGCGAAAACCATATTCCAACGGACCGTTTTGGTTCACGCGGCTGCTGCTGTTGCGGTTCAGCGCCCCGCCGACATTGTAAACCGCAATGGCCGCGATCACTGTATTTTCCGGGACGGGAAGGGAATCCTGTGCCAAATCGCGCATGAGCATCATTGTGGCATCGATGCCATCGGGTTCGCCGGGGTGGATACCGTTGTTGATGAGCAGCACCTGTTTGTTTTCGCGAATGATTTCAAAATCGAATTCCTTGTCCGGGTTGTAGGTGACCAAATGCAAGGGTTTTCCGCTGTCGGTCGTTCCGATTTCTTGCATAGAAATGGAAGTGAACGCATTGTCCAAATCGCTATAAAACCGAATGGTTTCTTGATAAGTAGCAGTTGCTTTGCCCTCCGATTTTTCAAATACCGTGGTGAAGTCGTATTCCTTTACCAGTTTGTATTTTGACAGGTCACAAGAAAGCGTTACAAAAAAAACCGATAGAAATAAAAAAGTGGTTAATGTGTTTTTTAATCCTTTTATCCAGTATAATGAAGGACATTTTGGACAACTATTCTTCCAAATCTTCGAAATATTGGAACGGAAACTTTTTTTCATGGAAACATGGTTTGTTTTGTGGAAAGAATTGTGCCAAGGAAATAATTGGAGTCAAAATAAATCGGCATGGGTGCCGGTTCTATGAAAACTTATCTTTTTCCTTCTGTCGTCTTGTTTCCATACCAAAAGCCAATCCAAATCCAAATGACATTCCAAATAATCTGAAAATTCGTCTTTTAAGGGATGCGTGCCCATTTCTTTGGGCAACTTCCCTTTTTTTCTAAGTTCCTCAATGGTATAAAGCAATATGTTTAAATCGTAATTACGTTTTTTACAAGTTTTGACGTCTTTTTCAAATGATTTTTTATAGGAAATCTCAAACATCTATTCCCATTTTTTTGAACATATCAGCGGCATTTTTGGCCTTTGTTCCTTTTTTGTTCCTGTTTTTCCTCAAAATTTTGGCAGTAGCTTTGTTTGGAACCAATCTTTCTTCCAGAATTTTCACTTCCTTTTTGTTGTTCTTGGCAAAGGCTTCGATCATTTCCAAAAATGTTTTTCCTATTTTGGTGCGCTTGTCTATTTCTATGGTGATCGTTTCCATGTTTTTTTGGCTTTTTACAAATATACAAAAAAATAAAATTTACCACCTATCCATATAACCCCTAACACATAACCCGCAACTCCACAACCCGTAACCCGAAAAGGTCACAACCGGAAAAAACAACCAAAAAAAGCAGGAGGAAACACTTTTTTTTCATACCCCAAAACTAATGAAAAATTGGGTCGGGATAAAAAAACTAAAAATTAACACGCTGTTTGTTTCAATTTTACTATGTTTGTGCAACGTTTAACCTTTAAAAAAATTAAAATGAAAAAAATTACTTTATTGATGATCGCGTTTTTGGGAAGCATTGCTCTACAGGCGCAGACCGCATGTGATCAGACACAACCTGGGAATGCTTTCCAAGGAGGTGCCAACATTATAGTTGGAGCAAATAATGGAAGTTTTTCTACTGCTAACGATTTTATTGTTACCGGTGGTACAACTCTTTTTACAGTAGATCAAATTACAGCGAGTATCTTAACTCCTGATAATATTGATTTAACTTCTGTAGAGGTTATTTTTTATAATGACAATAGTGGCGTTCCAGGATCTCAAATTGGATCTACAAGAACTATTACTCCTACTTCACAGACCATAACGGGAAACTATACTTTAAGTAATGGTGCTCCTGTAGTTTTACGAGACGTTGTGCTTGATTTAACAGCTTCCGAGGCGTTTGCTGGTAGTGGCAATGCAACAGATGATGTTACTTATTGGTTGGAATTGGTCGCCATCCCCTCCTCCGCTACAGGGCTTCTTGGATGGGAGAGTGTAAATTCAAACAATAAAACTATTATTGGTAATTCTTTGGCTTTCAAAAATAATTCGGCACCTCCAAATGGTACAGGTGGACAATGGATAAATGATACTAATGATCAAGGGGATGGTCTTTCGGATGGTGTTTTCGCAATTTCTGGAATTTGTGTTGGAGAACCTCTTGGAGTTGAAAATCCAATTTTAGCCCAAATTTCTTTATATCCAAATCCCATACAAGGCCAATTGAACATCACTTTGCCCGCTTCTGTGGAGTTGGAAACTGCAACCATGTACGATTTGTTGGGCCAAGCCACCAAAATGACCATCAGTGAAAACAACACGTTGAACACGGCTAATTTGGCTGCTGGGGTCTATATTTTGGAATTGGAAACTTCACAAGGAAACTTGACCAAAAAAGTGATCAAGCAATAATTGATTCAGAATTTCAAATTCAGAACCTGCCCGTCCGGCAGGCGTGTTCAGAATTTTCTTTAAAGGCAGTTTCAGAAATAAGACAACTATTTGATTTAAAGCAAATTAATTCGTATTTTTAGACAAACAAAACCCCGAAAATGGATGTTCGGCCCAAAAATCGGGGTTTTTATCTAAAAATCTATGACCAAAATACGAAGAA
>DASSWG010000152.1:0-4188 GCA_035705295.1 Flavobacteriaceae bacterium | reverse complement strand
CGAAACTTCGCGCGGAACGCTCACCACGCCCATTGGCGGAAACCGTTATAGCGGAAACACCTATGGGGGTTATTTGATCACTAATTTGGATGCCGAGGTCGAAGGGGAACATTCTTCAAAATATTTGATCACCGATACCCGCATGCAAGTGATGTTGCCCGAACCGTTGGAAGCGAACGGTGGCGAAGCCGTGATTTCCATGAATTTCAAATTCAAAATCCCAGAATCCGGAATGGACCGAATGGGAAGGCTTGAAACCAAAAACGGAACCATTTATTCCTTGGCGCAATGGTACCCGAAAGTAGCGGTTTTTGATGATGTGAACGGTTGGAACGTGTTGCCATACCTCGGCGCGGGCGAATTTTATTTGGAATATGGCAATTTCGATTACAAAGTCACAGCGCCCTACGATCACATTGTGGTCGGTTCCGGAAAATTGCTGAACCCAAAAGAGGTATTGACGGAAACCCAGATGAAACGCATGGAAAAAGCGGCGAATAGCAATGAAACGGTTTTTATTTTGAAACCGGAAGAAGTGGGTTCGCCCAATTCACGACCGATGAACAGCGGTTTGCTCACTTGGCATTTCGAAATCGAAAATTCACGCGATATAGCGTTTGCTTCTTCCAAGGCATTTGTTTGGGACGCGGCAAAAATCAATCTTCCAAGCGGAACTTCTTGTTTGGCACAATCGGCTTATCCAGTGGAAAGCGCGGGGCAATCGGCTTGGGGGCGTTCCACGGAATATACCAAAGCTTCCATCGAGTTTTATTCCAAAAATTATTTTGAATACCCTTACCCGAACGCTATAAATGTGGCTTCGCACGTGGGCGGAATGGAATATCCAGGTCTTGCTTTTTGCAGTTGGAAAAGCAAAGGTCGCGGGTTGTGGGGCGTTACCGATCACGAATTTGGACACATTTGGTTCCCGATGATCGTCGGTTCCAACGAACGAAAATTTCCGTGGATGGACGAAGGTTTCACCATGTTCATCAACCATTACAGCACTTTGGCGTTCAACAATGGTGAATATGCCTCGCGGATCAATATGCAGGGAATTGTGAATTATATGACCTCGCCAAAACGGGAACCGATCAACACCTATCCCGATGTGGTAGGTTTGCGTCATTTGGGATATACCGCTTACTATAAACCTGCGGCAGGCTTACTATTGCTTCGCGAATATGTGCTGGGCCACGAACGTTTCGACAGGGCGTTCAATTCCTATATTGAAACTTGGGCCTACAAACATCCACAACCCAGTGATTTTTTCAACCACATGGAAAATGTGGCAGGTGAAGAGCTTTCTTGGTTTTGGGAAAGTTGGTTCTACAGCAATAAAAACATCGATTTGGCGATCGACAAAATTGAAAAAGTCGAAGAAGGATATGTCATCACTGTCGCCAACCATGGCGGTATTCCGATGCCAATGGTTCTCCATGTGAATTATGTGGACGGCAGCTCCGAAATAGTGCGGCTTCCCGTAGAAATATGGCAACGCGGTGATACGTGGAATTATTTGTTGGAAACAGAAAAAACAGTAAAAAAAGTAGTTTCCGATCCTAAAAACATGCTGCCGGACGTAGACGAAGGCAATGATGCTTGGGAACAAACAGCACCTAAATCAACAAACGAAGAAAAAACAGGAAAGTGATTTTTTCGGAAGATTGTGGAATTATTTTGATTGCTTTAGCGTTCGAATTTTAAAAGGAACCCATCCGAAGCCACACCTTGGTCAATGACCAGTTGGGTTTCGGAGACAGTATAAACGCCAAGCCTTCCACCTTCAACAAACAGGGTGTCGCTGCCCGAAATAGAGAACATGTAAGTTCTGGAATCGAGTCCATCAATAATTTCTTCTGTATTGTTGTTTTCAACGGTTAATTCAGATGAATTTCCATCAAAGGTCCAAATAATGGTTCCGCGCTCAAAATCATTATCGACCCCTGCCAGACCACCGCTGATGTTCATCAAATTCCATGATCCATAAATTGTTGGGTCGTCGATGTCGTCGTCGCTGTTGTCACAACCGGCAAAACATCCGAAAAACAGCACTAAAAATGTAAAAATAATGGGTTTCATAAAAATGGGTTTTTTATGTAGATGCCGATCTGAAAAAACGTTGCGTGATTTTGGGGTTAAATTTTTCTCAAAATGTTCCTGCGTCCCAACTTTTCCCAAAAAAATGTATTTTTGAACAATTTGTTATTCAACTCCAATGAGCATTTCAAAATATCCGCTCTTTTTGTTTTGTGTTTTTGTTTCGGCCCATTGTTTTTCACAAGTGGTTGGTAAAGTGAGCGATTCTACAGGAAAACCACTCCCGTATGTCAATATTTATCTAAAGAATGTCGCTGTCGGAACCACGACCAATAAAAACGGCGATTACGAATTGACGCTGGATGAGCTTGGGGAGCACACGCTTGTTTTTCAATATTTGGGCTATAAAACCGAACAAAAAGAAATAGAAATACAGGCCTTTCCGTTTACCTTGAACGTTTCTTTGACCGAAGAATCCACCAGTTTGGCACCGGTGATTTTAAGCAATGGTGAAAATCCCGCAATCCGGATCATTGAAAACGCCATTGAACAACGAAAGGAAAACCGGGCAAAATCGCAAAAATTCACTGCCGATTTTTATTCACGGGGGCTGTGGCGCGTGCAAAACGTTCCTGAAAAATTCATGGGTGCCGAAATCGGCGATTTGGGCGGTGGACTGGATTCCACCCGGAGCGGCGTGGTGTACCTTTCCGAAACCATTTCGAAAATTGCCTACCAAGCGCCGGATAATTTCAAGGAAAAAATACTTGCTTCCAAGGTGAGCGGCGACGACAACGGTTTCAGTTTCAACAGTGCGCGTGAATTCAACATTTCCTTTTACAACAACACGCTCGAAATAAACGCTGAAATTGTTTCACCGATCGCCGATTACGCGTTCAATTACTACAATTATAAGCTGGAAGGAACTTTTTATGACGAATATGGAAATTTGATCAATAAAATTAAAGTAATCCCAAAACGCCCGGACGACGCGGTTTTTTCTGGCCATATTTACATTGTCGAAGATTCTTGGGAAATTTATGGGGTCGATCTTTCCACAACGGGCGAAGCCGTGCAAGTGCCGATCATCGAAAAACTGGGTTTTCAACAAAATTTCAAATATTCAAAAACTGAAAACCGATGGGTCTTGCGATCGCAAAACATTACTTTTAGTTGGGCGATTTTTAGTGTTTCCGGAAGTGGCCGGTTTTTGGCGGTTTACAGCAATTATGATTTTTCGCCCGATTTCGAAAAAAACACGTTTACCAACGAAATCCTTTCTTTTGCCAAAAATGCCAACGAAAAAGATTCGCTTTTTTGGAAGGGAATCCGCCCGGTTCCATTGACCGAAGAAGAACGGAACGATTATATTCGAAAAGACAGTATTCAACTGGTGCGGGAATCCAAAACCTATTTGGACTCCATCGATCACGTGCGGAACAAAATTGATTTTTCGGCTTTGTTTTTTGGGTACCATTGGCAAAATTCCCATAAAAATTTGGATTTCAACATCAGCGGCCCGCTGTTCGGAACACATTTCAACACGGTGCAGGGTTGGAATTTGAACTTGGAAACCAGTTTTCAAAAAAGCAACGAATCCCGCACCGAATATTGGCGAATTTTTGCCAATACCAGTTATGGCTTTAGTGATGAACGTTTTCGGATTTCGGGCGGATTTCGACAGAAATTCAACAATTTCTCCAAACCACTTTTGCAAATTTCCGGCGGAATCGAAACCCGTTCCATCAACGACACCGACCCCATTCCGTTGTTGGTGAACGATGTCGCAAACATTTTGTTCGAGCGGAACTATTTAAAACTCTACGATCGACTTTTTGCCGAGGCGGCCTATTCCGTCGAAGTTTTTAATGGTTTTCGAGCCTATTCCTCCTTAAGTTTTGAAAAAAGAAAACCCCTTTTCAACACCACCGACCACGTTTTTGTGGAGAACAAAGGGGTGGAATATACTTCCAACAATCCGCTGCAACCGCAAAACTTTGGTTCGATGCCTTTTGTTGAACACAATATCGCAAAACTGGAATTGGGCGTTCGCATCAATTTTGGGCAGAAATATTATCGGTATCCCGACGGAAAATACATTGCGGACGAAAATAATTGGCCTTTGGTTTTTCTGGGCTATGAAAAAGG
>DASSWG010000151.1:0-10349 GCA_035705295.1 Flavobacteriaceae bacterium | reverse complement strand
GCCACATATTTTGCACCGCCATTGCGGTTGCCGCAATTTCTTCCCATTCGGGCAAAGATTCCTTTGGGTCGCGTTGCATGCAGATGGCGATCACACAAGCCGATTGCTGGAATTTCAAAGGGATTTTTTGATATTTCAATTCGGAAAATTTTGGGGTGGTTTCGCGGTATTTTCCGGCTAAAAACTCCCCCAATTTGTTTTTTGTCCCGCCTTGCACCACTTTGAACCGCCATGGTTCGGTACGCTTATGCGTTGGCGCCCAATTTGCGGCTTCCAAAATTTGTTGGATCGTTTCTTTTTCAATGGGTTTCCCGTTGAATTGTTCCGGGAAAACCGAGCGCCGTTTTTGGATGAGTTCTTGTAAGTTGTTCATAGCGACAAAGATATTCAAGAAAATCGTATATTTGTTCAAAAGCAAAAAAGATGAAAATTGTATTGGAGATAAAGGATAGCAAGGCAGCCGCTTTTGTCAATTTTATAAAAAGTTTGAATTTCATTCGAATTCATCAAGAAGAAGAATATATGGAACCCACAAAAGAAGAAATTTTACAAAGTATAGAACGTGGCATAAAAGAGGTGGAGTTATACGAAAAAGGAGCAATCAAACTGCAACCAGCAAGGGATTTTTTAAATGAAGTTTAATGTATTCATCACTTCTGATTTTAAAAAAGAGTTCAAAAGACTCCACAAAAAACATAAGTCACTTAAATCCGATCTTTCTCAACTAATCGAATTGTTGGAAAAAAAGCCACTTCAAGGAAAATCCATTGGCAAAAGTTGTTATAAAATCCGTTTGGCGATAAAGTCGAAAGGAAAAGGAAAATCAGGTGGGGCAGGGTGATTTCTTGTGTGAAAGTGGTCGGTCTAAGAGTGTATTTGCTTACCATCTATGATAAGTCCGAAAAAGAAAATATCAGCAATGATGAGCTAAAAAAACTGCTTGAAAACCTGTAATTACTTATTTGAAAACCTTGAAAATAACCTCTGTAATTCTTCTCCGTTCCACATCCGTCAAATTTGATCCGGAAGGCAAACACAACCCGTTTTCAAAAAGTGTTTCGGCCGTTTTTTCACCATAATACGGAGCGTTTTCAAAAAACGGTTGCAAGTGCATGGGTTTCCACAAGGGCCGGGTTTCGATGTTTTCCTTTTCAAAAGCCAAGCGCAGTTGTTCCCGGTCGATCCCGGTTTTTTTGGGATCGATCGTAATTGCCGTTAACCAATGATTGGAATGAAAATCCGAATTTGGTTCCGAAAACATGGAAATCCCTTCCACGTTTTTGAACAAATCGGTGTAAAATGCGTTCATTTTTCGCCGCAAAGCCACATGTTCGTCCAACACTTCCATTTGTCCGCGGCCAATCCCCGCCACGATGTTGCTCATTCGGTAATTGAAACCAATTTCGCTGTGCTGGTAATGCGGTGCGGCATCACGGGCTTGGGTCGCGTGGAAAACGGTTTTTTCTTTTGCGGATTGCGAGGGGCAAACCAAAGCGCCGCCACCACTGGTGGTAATGATTTTGTTCCCGTTGAAGGACAAAATTCCGAAATCGCCAAACGTGCCGCATTTCCGATTTTTGTAGGTTGAGCCCAGAGCTTCCGCGCTGTCTTCGATCACGGGAATTTCATATTTTTTTGAAAGGGCGGAAATTTCATCGATTTTATAGGGCATTCCGTACAGGTGCACCGCCACAACGGCTTTGGGTTTTTTGCCTTTTGAAATCCGGTCGTTGATCGCCGTTTCCAAGGCTTTCGGGCAAAGGTTCCAAGTATCCGGTTCGCTGTCGATAAAAATAGGCGTTGCACCTTGGTATTTTATGGGGTTTGCCGAAGCGGAAAAGGTGAAACTTTGGCAAAGCACCTCGTCTCCGGCACCAACGCCCAGTTGCAACAAAGCCAAATGAATGGCCGCCGTACCGCTGCTCAATGCGGCGACGTATTTGTCTTCGTTGAGGTAGTTTTTCAAATCGGCTTCAAAACCGTTTACGTTTGGCCCCAATGGCGCGACCCAATTTTCTTTGAAAGCGGAATCGACATATTTTTGTTCGCTTCCGCCCATATGTGGCGAAGAAAGCCAGATTTTCGGTTTTTCCATGGATGGTTTTTTCAAAAGGTAAAACTATTGATTTTTGATAATTAATCAATATGAAATGTTCTGTTCATTTTTATGTCCTTTGCGCCACGAACCAGGATTTTTTGACGCACGACTTTTCGTGGTTCCTCTCGTTGTGGCCAAAAAACCTTCTTTTATCACAATAAAATCATCGAAAAGGGGTCTTATCCCCCTAAATTTTCCCTGTTGTACCCCAAATATTCGGTTTCTTTTTCGGTGAATTTGATATCGTAGGTTTCCAATTCTTTTAAAATCGGTTCATAAACTTCTTTGTTGATCGGCCGAAGCACTCCTGGTGTAACAATTTCTTTGTTCAGTATTTTCAAAGTTGCGATTGCCACGGGCAAGCCCACTGTTTTTGCCATGGCGGTGTATTTTTGATCTTCGCCAATGCTCACCATGGTGGAATCGATTTGCTTTTTTTCGCCGTTCAACTCATACCCAAATTTGTGGTACATCACAATCATATCTTTATCTTCCGGGGCCAAGGTCCATTTTTCTTCCAGTATTTTTTGAAGTGCTTGTGCGGGGGTGGCATTTTTCAGGCCAATTTTTTTATTGGGGTTGAAAATATCGAGTTCCACCAGTTTTTCCCACATCAAATCATCGCGGTCAATTTTTAGGTTGTAGCGCATTTTGAGTTCCACGGAATCCGTGGGGGAATAGGGCAAAAAAGAATTCACGAAATCGCGATAGCTCATATTTTCGGTGTCTTGCATTGAATAGGTGTCATCGGTAAGCCCGAGTTGGACGAACATGTTCCACGCTTTACTGAAACCGACGCGGCGCAATGTGCCTCGAAAAAGGGTTTTGATGTTTTCCAATCCATAAACTTCGCGGTAAGCCAGCGAATTCCGGTTGGCCAAACCTTCGAATTTCCCGTAATTTTCGATTTCCAAAAATTCCGTTCGTCGGAACAAACGGTGGTAGGGAATGTATTTGTACTGCCCTTCTTGTATGAATTCCGCCGCGCCGCCTTGCCCCGCCACGACCACGTTTCTGGGGTTCCAGGTGAATTTGTAGTTCCACAAATTGGTGTCGCTTTCGGGCGCCACCAACCCGCCGGTGAACGATTCGAACAACAACATCCCCCCCCCTTTTTCACGAATCCTTTCGATCACCTGCATCGCGCTCATATGGTCAATGCCCGGATCCACGCCAATTTCGTTCATAAAAACCAATCCTTTTGATTTGACCTTCTCGTCCAATTTTTCCATTTCTTCGCTTACATACGAAGCGGTGACCATGTTTTTGTTGAAAGCAACGCAATCATTCGCAACTTCGATGTGGAATCGCGCGGGCAACATCGAAATGACAATATCGGCATTTTTGATGGCCGTCTGGCGTTCTTCTTTTTTGAAAACATCCAGCGAAACTGCTTTTGCACGTGGATGGTTTTCGGTCATTTTTTTGGCATTTTCAAGGGAAATATCGGCGATGATAACCTCCAATTTTTCGCTTTCCGATTTTTCTGTCAAATAGTTAATGAGCCAAGAAGTGGATTTTCCGGCCCCGATAATTAAAATTTTGCGCATTGTGGGTTTGTTGGGTTAACTTTGTTTTTCGAAAAGCGAATGTAGGTAATTTCTTTTCCTTTAAAAATAAAAGCAAATGAATAAATTGATTTTGACAATCGGATGTTTTTTTGGATTGACCGCGGTAGTGCTCGGAGCGTTTGGTGCGCATATTTTGAAGGAAGTTTTGTCCGAAAGCGCATTGCAATCGTTCCAAACCGGCGTGGAATACCAAATGTACCACGCCTTGTTGTTGCTGTTGATCGGTAGTTTCGAACGCATCGGTGCGAAAACAAAAAAAATCGTATGCTATTTACTGACAACGGGAACGTTTTTGTTTTCCGGATCGATCTATTTGTTGGCGACCAATTCGTTGACAAGTATTGATTTCACGGTCATTGCGCTGTTGACACCTTTGGGCGGAACCTTGTTGATTTTGGCTTGGTTGATTTTATTGATCGGCTTTGCAAAGCTTAAATTTGACAAAAATTAAACAAGAAATCGCGACCCGACCCATATAATTTTATACTTTTGCTATAATTAAACACAACAATCCAAAACCTATGGTGGCAGACAATAAAACCACAAAAAACATCGACCTATCCAAATATGGGTTGAAGAACGAAAAGGTTCACTACCAATTGCCCCCCGAAAAATTACATTCCATAACCCTTAAAAAAGGCCAAGGCCGCGAAGCCAGCTCAGGCGCTTTGGCGGTAAACACCGGCGAATTCACAGGAAGATCGCCCAAAGACCGTTTTTTGGTAAAAGACGAAGTTACCGAAAACGAAGTTTGGTGGGGCGATATCAACATCGCTTTCGATCCGGAAAAATTCGATAAGCTATATGATCGTGTAGTGGATTACCTTTCCGAAAAAGAGGAAGTTTTTGTGCGGGATTCGTACGTTTGTGCCGATCAAAATTATCGGTTGAACATCCGTTCGGTCACCGAAACCCCTTGGAGTAATTTGTTTGCCTACAACATGTTTTTGCGACCGGAAGAAAACGAGCTCGAAAATTTCAAGGAGGATTGGTTGTTGATCAATGCCCCTGGATTTATGGCCGATCCGGAACGCGACGGAACGCGGCAGCACAATTTTGCCATTCTTAATTTTGGTAAAAAAATGGCCTTGATCGGCGGAACCGAATATACCGGCGAAATTAAAAAAGGAATTTTTTCTGCCTTGAATTTTATTTTGCCCGTTCAAAAAAACACCTTGCCCATGCATTGTTCGGCAAATGTTGGAAAAGACGGTGACACCGCGATTTTCTTCGGATTGTCGGGAACCGGAAAAACCACGCTTTCTTGTGACCCCGATCGAAAATTGATCGGTGACGACGAACATGGCTGGACGCACGAAAACACCATTTTCAATTTTGAAGGAGGTTGCTATGCGAAAGTCATCAACCTTTCAAAAGAAAACGAACCCGATATCTACAACGCCATCAAACCGGGCGCAATATTGGAAAATGTGATCCTCGACGAAAACGGGGATGTGGATTTTGACGATGTTTCCATTACCCAAAACACGCGGGTCAGTTATCCAATTTACCACATCGACAACATTCAACAACCTTCTGTGGGAAAAAATCCAAAAAACATTTTTTTCCTCACCGCCGATGCTTTTGGCGTTTTGCCACCTGTGAGCAAACTTACCCCTGGTCAAGCGGCCTATCATTTCATTAGTGGCTACACCGCAAAAGTGGCCGGAACGGAAGCTGGGGTCAATGAGCCTTTGCCAAGTTTTTCAGCTTGTTTTGGCGCCCCGTTTATGCCGTTGCACCCTACGCGCTACGCGGAAATGTTGAGCGAAAAAATGAAGGAAACCGGCACCAAGGTTTGGCTGATCAACACGGGTTGGACCGGCGGCCCTTACGGTACCGGAAGCCGTATGAAACTGAAATATACACGGGCCATGATCACCGCTATTTTGGAAGGGAAGTTGGACAATGCGGACTACCAAAAGCACGAAATTTTCGGGCTCAGCATGCCTACGGAAGTTCCTGCGGTTCCCAGTGAAGTCTTGGATCCCAAAAATACTTGGGACGATAAAACAGCCTATAACAAAAAGGCGGAACATTTGAAACAAGCTTTTCAAACAAATTTCAAGAAGTTCGAGGAATACGCAAATGACGAAATAATGGCCGGGGCGCCGATTGCGAATTAGCACGTCTATTATACCAACTTTATATGAATTTTGAGGCCCTGTTTTTCAATGTGAAAGCAGGGTCTTTTTTATTCGTTAATTCGGGATGGTTAATTGGTGATCGGGGATCCGTTATCGGGGATTGGTTAATTGGTGATTCGGGATTGGTGAACGGGTTGCGGGTTGCGGGGTTCTCGATACAAAATGCACCCTGCTGCCGCAGGCTGAATTTTTACTCGAACTGACGATGGAGCGACTTGGCGATGGGAGACGGGGCGACTTGGTGACTGGGCGACTGGGCGATGGGGTGATTGGGCGATGGGGTCACCTTCGCCAAGGGGGGAGACTGGGAGCTACGGATTGACGGGAATTGGAGCGAATTAATGCGAAGAGGACTGACTAAAAGATGGTTTTGAAGATATAGAAAATATCCTTCCGCAAGGACCAGTTTTGAAGATATTTCAAATCAATAATGTCCAAAATAAAATGAGACATAGGACGATAGGACTTATGACATAGGACAAAAATAGCTGTCGTTTATTTGTAGTGGGTTAAATTCATAAATCCGTCTTATGTCCTACGTCATTTAGTCCTACGTCAGCGTCCTAAAAAGATACCCCTTAAAATATGATTTACTGAAAATAACTGTAAAACCATAGGTTTAGGTAGACTTATAAAAAACGTTTAGGACGCTAATGATTTTAAATTAAGCCGCACTTTTTCGGGCCAAATGACTGTTTGGTTATAGTGCTCGGGGTTTGCTTGTGCAGCCAATAGCGCTTCTTCGTTTTTGAATTGTAAGGTGGCGGGGCCACGAAGTTCTGTCCGTTGGAAAATAGATCATCAAATCATGCAAATACCATACAACGGAATATTGCACATCCATGGCTCTTCCCTATAATCTGCCATGGAAGTACGGATGCTCCTGGAAGGCTTGTACTTTTCTGAAAAAAACCGCAAACTTTTTGCTTGCAGGTTTTCTTCAGCTTTTACTTCCAAAGGAACCACTTGCCCGGAAATTTGCAACAAAAAATCAATTTCCGATCGTGCGTTTTCAGGCGACCAATAATAAATATCAACATCTTTTCGGCCAACCAATTCTTGTAAAACATACTGCTCGGTCAAGGCTCCTTTGAATTCTTGAAAAATAGCATTGCCCTCGATCAACGTACGCATATCCAAATTGGTCATGGCTGCCAATAAACCCACATCTACCATAAACAATTTAAAACTTTTTCGATCTTCATAGGCTTTTAGGGGGATTGCAGGTTTTGCAACATTGTATATTTGGTAGATCAACCCGCAATCTTTTAACCAAGTCAACGCTAATTCATACTCTTTGGCGCGCGCGCCTTTTCGCAATGCCCCATAAATAAATTTTTTGTTTTCTTTTGCCAGTTGGGCAGGGATCGAATTCCATAGCATTCGAATACGGGGCACGATGCCATGAGGGGCATGTTTTGAAAAATCCTGTTCATAGGCGGCCAAAATCGACTTTTGAATTTCCCTTGCTTTTCTGAAATCTTTTTTTTGCGAGAACGAAAAAACCACTTCGGGCATGCCACCGATGTAATAATATTGCCGCAACAATTGTTTGAATTTGTTTTTAAAGCTTTGTATTAATTTCCAGTTCCTTTTTTTCAATAGATCAGGCAATTTTTTTTCACCCATAGCCTCCATAAACTCGAAAAGAGTCAATGGCCGAAGATGTAGAAAATCGACTTTGCCCACGGGAAATGAAGTTTCCCGGTTTAGGGCGACCCCAAGTAGCGATCCTGCACATACAATGTGTAGTTCCGGAGCATTTTCTTGAAAATATTTTAAAGCGGTAAGTGCCTTGGGGGCTTCTTGTATTTCATCCAGCACGATCAAGGTGTTTTTTGGATCAATTGCAACACCTGTTTCGATCTCTATTCCCAATAAAATGCGTTCGATATCAAAATCCTGTTGAAACAAGTCCTTGAGCGTCGCGTTACTTTCAAAATTCACATAGGCCATTTTTTTATAACTTGTTTTGCCAAATTCTCGTAAAAGCCAAGTTTTGCCTACTTGACGAACCCCTTTCAAAATCAATGGTTTTCGGGTTTTGGAAGCTTTCCACTTCAACAAATAATCCAATTCTTTGCGTTTCATGAGGTAAATATACACATTTTTATGTACCTTTTAAAGGAAAATATTACATTTTTATGTACGAGTTATAGCGAAGCTGCCGGGCGACGGGGGGACGGGGAGACTGGGAGACGGGGAGATGGGGTGACGGGGCGATGTGGAGATGGGGTGACGGGGCGACGGGGTGTCACCTTCGCCAAGGCTACGGTGACCTAAGGGGCAATGTCGTTTAGTTAGTGTCTAAAAAGCTTTTTTGTAATTGGTTAAGGTTGGTATTTTCCATTAAGCCGTTTGGCTTTCTTCATTCGTGTAGCAAAAGCCTTCAAAATAAGTTTCTAAAATTAAAAATAGATTGTTATTTCAATCAAAAATCATATATTTGTATGAAATAACAATCATATTATAATGGACAAAAAGAAACAAATATTGTTTCCAAAACACAAAGAGGTGCTCAAACAAATGGGTGAGAATATAAAATTGGCACGAAAAAGAAGGAAACTTACACAAGAACAAGTTGCGGAAAGAGCAGCTATTGCCAGAAGTACATTATACTTTATTGAAACAGGAAACCCAAGTGTAACAATAGGTGCTTATTTCAACGTATTGCGGGTACTGGGGCTACAAGATGATTTTTTAAAACTCGCAGCTGATGACGAATTTGGTAGAAAACTGCAGGATTTAGAGCTAATTTAAAATAACTGTCATGGGCAATAGAAAATAAAAATGGCAAAAAAAACCGACATATATCTATACACACATTGGAAAGGCTTAGAAGAACCCCAATTAATGGGCATACTTTCTGCATTATACG
The DNA here is from genome assembly GCA_035705295.1 of Flavobacteriaceae bacterium. Classification (GTDB taxonomy): domain Bacteria; phylum Bacteroidota; class Bacteroidia; order Flavobacteriales; family Flavobacteriaceae; genus DASSWG01. The sequence goes on along the minus strand of DASSWG010000151.1, from coordinate 1,655 downwards.
CCAAGGGTAAAAAAGCATTTAGCTTTGAATATGATAAAAATTGGTTGAAATCGAAAGCGCAAATACTACTGGATCCGGACATTCAGTTTTATAGCGGCCCACAATATCCAAACAATAAAGGAAATTTTGGTATATTCTTGGACAGTATGCCGGATACTTGGGGGCGAACGCTAATGAAGCGAAGAGCAGCCCAACAAGCAGCGGCAAATAATGAAAAAGCGAAAACACTTTATGAAATTGATTATTTGTTGGGAGTTTATGACGAAAGCCGAATGGGTGCATTACGTTTTAAATTAGCCCCCGAAGGACCTTTTTTGGACAATAACAAATTAAACCCAACCCCACCATGGTCATCCATTAGGGAATTGCAAGAAGCTGCAAAGAATTTTGAAAACGATGAAGACAATGATGAGGTAATAAAATGGTTGGCAGTTCTTATGGCTCCCGGATCCTCATTGGGAGGAGCGAGACCGAAAGCAAATATATTGGATGAAAATAAAGAATTGTGGATTGCAAAGTTTCCTTCAAAAAACGATACTATAGATAAAGCAGCGTGGGAATACCTAGCATATCAATTGGCAATAAAGGCAGGTGTACACATGGCCCCATCAAAACTTGAAAAGATCAGCGGTATATTCCATACGTTTTTTACCAAAAGATTTGATCGTGAAAATGGTTGCAGACTTCATTTTGCCTCCGCTATGACAATGACAGGCAATACTGAAGATAACATACGGGATAATCCTGCAAGCTATTTGGAATTGGCGGAATTCATCCAAAATCATGGCGCAATGATCAATGATAATTTAGAGCAACTATGGCGTAGAATTGTATTCAATATTGCCATTTCAAATACCGATGACCATTTACGCAACCACGGCTTTATTTTAACCCATCAGGGTTGGATATTATCACCGGCTTATGATTTGAACCCATCCATAGATAAAGACAGTCTTGCACTTAATATTGATATGGACAACAATGCCCTGGATTATAAATTAGCTAAAAGCGTTGGCGAACTTTTTCGTTTGGATGACAAGGAAATGGATAAAATAATTCAAGAAGTATTAGCTGTAGTAGCTACCTGGCAAAATATAGCTAAGGAAATTGGCATTTCCAATAAAGAGCAACAATTGATGGGCAAAGCCTTTAATTTTTAAACAACTGTCACCCTGAAAAATTCCGATCCTGAGCATGCGGGAGACGGGGTGATTCGGGATTCGGTGATTCGAGATTGGTTAATTGGTGATCGGGGATCCGTTATTGGGGATTGGTTAATTGGTGATTCGGGATTGGTGATTGGGTTACGGATTGCGGGTTGACGAGGCGATGGGGTGATTCGGGATTCGGGATTCGGGATTCGTTAATTCGGGATTGGTTAATTGGGGTCACCTTCGCCAAGGCTACGGTGGGTGACGGGTTACGAGTTGCGGGTTGACGCGAATTAATGCGAAGAGGACTGACTAAAAGATGGTTTTGAAAATATAGAAAATGTCCTTGCGCAACGACCAGTGGTGAAGATATTTCAAATCAATAATGTCCAAAATAAAATGAGACATAGGACGATAGGACTTATGACATAGGACAAAAATAGCTGTCGTTTATTTGTAGTGGGTTAAATTCATAAATCCGTCTTATGTCCTACGTCATTTAGT
>DASSWG010000150.1:0-8848 GCA_035705295.1 Flavobacteriaceae bacterium | reverse complement strand
TTCTTCGTATTTTGGTCATAGATTTTTAGATAAAAACCCCGATTTTTGGGCCGAACATCCATTTTCGGGGTTTTGTTTGTCTAAAAATACGAATTAATTTGCTTTAAATCAAATAGTTGTCTTATTTCTGAAACTGCCTTTGAATTAAAAATAAACAAAAAGGCCGGCCAAAAGCCGGTCTTTTTCATGGTTGAAACTTGGTTCAATTATGGGTCTTACTTCAAAATCTCGTTCCCTGCTCGAGCCCATTGCGTCAAACCGCCTTCGAGATCATAAATTTTTTCAAAACCGGCCTCCTTTAAAATTTCGGCACATTTCGCGCTGCGCCCACCCGATTGGCAATAGACCAATACCGGTTTGCTTTTGTCCAATTCTGCTATTTTTTCGGAAAAGTTTTTTTGATAGACTAAATTGACGGCTCCCTCAATTTTTCCGGTTTCAAACTCTTCTACCGTGCGCACATCCACCAATTGGGTGTTTTGCATTTGCAGTAAAAGTGCCGCTTCTTCCGGGCTTACCAAGGTTATTTGACTGAGATCGCTGGGTTTTTCCGAATTCTCTTTGCAGCCTAAAAGTGTGAACAGGCAAAGCATCGCGACCAATAAAATTTGTTTTTTCATAAACTGTTTTTTTTCCATTCGTCATAGCCGCCCACCAAATTATAGGTTTCGCCAAATCCCATTTGATCCATCAATTGGCAAGCTTGTTGGCTTCTTCCGCCGGAACGGCAATAAACGTAATAGTTTTTTGATTTGTCCAGTTTTTCCAAGCTTTCCAAAAATTCGGCGCCTTGGTAAATATCGAGTTGTGTTGCATCCGGCAGGTGGCCTTCCTCAAATTCTTCGTCGGTGCGCACGTCCAAAACAAATGCATTTTCTTCTTTTTCGAGCAACTGCTTCCATTCTTTTACTGTTAAATCTTTCATCGAAGTTATTTTTTCAAACGCAAAAGTAAATGATTTAAAAGAGAATAGGAAAAAAAGAAAACAACAAACCCAATGCCATTTTTACGGTTTGATCCGACAACCGGTAATTTTGACTTTGTCGGTCGTGATTTTCCCTGTTTTCAGCAATTGTGCCATAACAAGATCGATATGGTTTTTGTTTTCACCGTCCGAAAAAACATCAATTGGTCCAAAATAACGGATAACGAAACCAGGTTTTTTCTTTTGGAGAATAAAGGCGGTGGGCACTTTTTCCACGTTGAAATTTTCGGCCATTTCTTGGTTTTCATCCAGTAGATAGGGGAAGGAGAAATCGGTTTTGGAAATTTGGCTTCTTAGGCGTTTAAAAATATCGGTTTCGGAAATTGTGGGATCAATGGCGATCACAGAATACCCTTTTGGACCGTAACGTTTGTCCAATTTTTGAAGTTTCGTGTCGTGGTTTTTGGAATAGGGGCAGCGAAAAGAGGTAAAAACCAAAATAACACCCTTCGAATTTTTATAATCGGAGAGTGAAACATAGTTGCCGTTTATGCTTTTCAATATAAAATTATCGACAACACTTCCAATGCCGTATGTTTGGCCCCATTTTAAAAAAGAAGCGTGCAATGCAAAAGCAAAAACCAACGCTATAACAACAGTTGCCGTTAAAAATTTCAATGTTTTCATTCGAACAAATTACCCATTGGGAAAAACATTTTCCCTCTCCACAATCGCGGCAAGATAACCCATGAAGTTCCAAACAAAAGCTATTTTAACAAAATTTCACAGTTCTTAGTTGGACTTTTCCCAATTCGGTTTTTTTGTGAAGTTTTTGAACGAGAAAACAATAAACTTTAACGTTTTGTTCACATTTGGACAATTGGGCATACCCTACATTTGTGCCTACAAAAGTTGTAATCACAATGAAAATCGAAGAACGGCTTCAAACCACGGGAAATTTATCCGAGTCAAAAAAAGTGGTGTTGAACATGTTGGTTGGCTCCACTTCAATTAAGGACTATATGTCGGAAATTTTGAAGCCTTTCGCCCTTTCGGGACCACAATTCAATGTATTGCGTATTTTGCGCGGTCAAAAAGGAACGCCCGCCAATTTGGAAACCATCCAACAACGGATGATCCACCGCAACAGCAACACCACCCGGTTGGTCGATAAATTGATCGAAAAGAAACTGGCGGAACGCATTGTGTGCGAAAAAAACCGTCGGAAAGTGGAAATAACGATCAATGAAAACGGATTGGAACTTTTGGAAAAAATAGACCCCAAAGTGAAAAAGGTCGATGAATTGATTTGTGGGCGATTTTCCAAAAAAGAACTCAAACAATTGAACCTGTTGTTGGAAAAACTGCAAGATTTTCCGCCAACACTTGGCCGCTCCCAAGACCATAAAAACGAGCGATAAGCAAAACCCAATTATTAATTTTAAAAACAAAAACAGAAAGATGAAAACAAATTTTTTAAAACCAGCCCTTTTGGCAACGGTCATTTTAAGTGCATTGTCATTTACAAGCTTGGAAACGATCAAAAAGAAAATTGACATCAAAGAAAGCACGGTGAACTGGGTCGGAAAAAAAGTGACCGGGCAACATTCAGGCACCATTCAGTTGAAAAGCGGCCATTTTTTGATGGAAGATGGAAAATTGATCGGTGGCGAGTTCACGATCGATATGAACACGATTGCCGTAACCGACCTTTCGGGCGAATACCAAACAAAATTGGAAGGGCATTTAAAATCGGATGATTTTTTTGGGGTGGAAACTTTCCCAACGTCAAAATTGGTGATCACCTCGGCCGAAAAAACCTCGGACGGTTATAAAATCAATGCAGACCTAACGATCAAAGAAATCACGAACCCCATTGAGTTCGATTTGAAAATGGTAGAAAACACCGCTTCCGCAAGTTTTCAAATTGACCGGGCAAAATACAATGTGCGCTACGGCTCCGGAAGTTTTTTCGACAACTTGGGCGACAATATGATCTATGACAACTTCGACGTGGAAGTTTTGTTGAAATTCTAAGTCGAATTTATTGTTTTTCGAAAAATCAAAGCTTGCTTTTACGGCAAGCTTTTTTATTAAAGCAAAAAAGTTAAAATGAGTTCGTCGTTGAAAAATTACGGTGTAGTTTTACGGCATGAAAAAAGTATTGGTCATTGATAACTACGATTCCTTTGTCTATAATATGGTGCATTACCTGGAAGCGTTTTCCTGCGATGTTCAAGTTAGACGCAATGACCAATTTTTGATGGGGGAAGCCGAAAACTATGACAAAATATTGTTGTCGCCCGGTCCCGGGTTGCCCGACGAAGCGGGATTGCTAAAAGCCCTTGTCAAAGAATTTGCGCCCACCAAAAGCATATTGGGCATTTGCTTGGGGCAACAAGCCATTGCAGAGGTTTTTGGCGGAAGCTTGATCAACTTGGAAAGCGTTTATCACGGAATTTCAATGTTGGCGACGCAAGTGGTGGACGACGAACCGCTGTTCAAAAATCTTCCCAAAACCTTTCCGGTCGGCCGTTATCATTCTTGGACGGTAAACCATGACTTGCCAAAATGCCTCGAAACCACCTCTGTCGATGAAAATAATTGCATACTATCGCTGCGCCATCGAAATTTTGATTTGCGTGCGGTGCAATTTCATCCCGAATCCATTTTGACCCCACACGGAAAAACCATCGTTCAAAACTGGCTGGAAAGCTGATTTCGCGTCAAAAATAAGTGTACTTTTTCAGATTGGTAGAGATTTTCAAGTATTTCATCGTATCTTCTTCAATTATAGAGTAAATGATGTGTAAATCTTAAAAAAATAGCTAATTTCACAAATGTTAGTTAACTCGACGTTAAACCCGGAACAACCTATAATAAATCCTTATACTTTTATTCCATACTAATCAAAAAAACAAAATAGTATGAGGGATTTAATTTGGTTGATCGTTGTGATTTTGATCATCGCATGGCTTTTGGGTTATTTTGCGTTTGACGTTGGAAACCTGATCCATATATTACTGGTAATTGCCGTAATTGTAATTTTGTACAAGTTGTTGGCTGGAAGACGACTATGAATTGATTAATTTTTTTGAACTTATCAAAAAACAAATAGCTATGAAAGATTTAATTTGGCTAATCGTGGTGATTCTGATCATTGCTTGGCTGGTAGGTTATATTGGTTTTGGTGATGCAGTGGGAAGTTTGATCCATATTTTGCTCGTACTTGCCATTATCGGAATTTTGTATAAATTAGCAACGGGGCGCAGGCCTTGATTTTTTTAACCAATATGTTTAATTTAAATTTTTTATTATGAAAAAAGTAATTTTATTGATGTTCACAATGGGGTTGTTTGCAACTGGGTTGACCAGCTGTAGGGAAACCGCCAACGAAGAACCCATTGAAGAAGCCGCCGAAGAAGTAGGCGACGAAATGGAAGATGCCGCGGACGAAATCGATGAGGAAATCTAAATTAGGTTTTCCTATCTTGATATTAACCATCGGGGACGTTTTTATTAACGTTTTTTCCGATGGTTTTTTATTTCAGAAAACAAAAGCGTACTTTTATAACAAGTAAAAATCCAATGTTATGAAAAAGATAGTTTACCTTTTTATTTTTCAACTAATGATTTTCGGGTGCAAAAACCAAGAAAAAAATTTCGATGTTTCGGATGAAAAGCAAACCATCCTCCAAAAAATCGCCCAAGCGAACGGGATTGAAAATTGGAAAGAAGTGAAAAAAATCAGCTATACGTTCAACGTCGATCGCGATAGCTCGCATTACGAACGTTCTTGGGTTTGGTGGCCACAAGAAAACAAGGTGAAAATGATCGGGAAATCGGATACCGTGGTTTACGAACGTTCACAAATGGATTCCTTGGCACAAAAAACAGATCGCGCGTTCATCAACGACAAATATTGGTTGCTCTTCCCGTTTAATTTGGTATGGGACACGGGTTTTTCGCACCAAACGAAGAAAAACGTTCCTGCGCCCATTTCCAAAAACCCCATGACCGAAGTGGTGGTTTCTTACAACAACACAACCGGTTACACCCCGGGCGACACCTACAAAATTTATGTCGATGACGAGTTTATAATCCGCGAATGGTCCTATGTTCCAAGTGGAAAAAAAGAACCCGCGATGAGCACCACTTGGGAAGATTACGTTGAAAAAAACGGCATCAAAATCGCCAAAATGCACCAAAGCGAAACCGGTGATTTCAAAATTTATTTTACCGGGATTTCGGTGGAAACCCCATAAAATTCACTAATCTGCAAGGTTCAATTTCCAAACCCGCAAGGTCTTTTTTTTGACCCCGAGTATTCGAGGTAGGGTTTTTTAATTAACTTGAATCCAGTTTGCATAAACCCTGTTCCAATTTTTTTGGAACGGGGTTTTTATTTGTAAACCTGCTGGGTTTTCATAAGCCTGTAGGTTTCAAAATAACTTTACCAAGCTTTCTCATAAAAATACCATAAAGTAGGTATTTGGGCAATTGATAATTTGAACAACCTTGCTTTTGTGAAATTAACCCTTAAAAATCACGAACATGAAAAATTCAAGACAAACCACAAAAAACATCTTTGTTTCCAGTTTCTTGTTAGTAGCGTACTTGTTTTTGGGCTTTTCCGCCCACGCACAGGAAGAAAAAGTAACGCTGTACAACTTTGCTTATTCCTATCCACAAATTTTAATTAACGGCACCAGTTCAGGATACCCAAAAGTAGTCTATGTGAGCCCGGTGGTGAAATGTGAATTTAACGAAGATGAATTTTCGATGGACGATTACAACAATCTGGATCAGGTGTGGGAGCAAAAAGTAGAGGCAAACTTTCCAGTTGAAGACATGATCATGGTCACAGATGCATGGCTTTGGCGAGACAGGGGCGAAGTGGAAGAAGAAAGGAACGAACAAATTATATGGTTTAAAGAAAAAGGTTATCGGGTATATCAACGCTACCATTTTAGTTTCTACTATGAGTGCAGTTCGTTTTAAATTTTTAAATACTCAAATCATGAAAAATACAATCAAAATTTTATTAATAACAATCTGCTTGTCGCCCCTTCAAAGCATTTGCGCGCAAGAACAACAAGAAAAAGAAAAAACCGAACGAAGCGATGCCACTTGGGCGGAAACACGCGATTTTATCAATAAATACAAAAAGTACATCAAGGAGGTCGATGATTATATGAAGTACCGCATACATTATGTCACACATGATTTTTCCGACCCGGATATTACGGATTTTTCGATTGGCAAAAGTTTTTGGATAAGTGTTGCCGCCAAATCATACGGGCGTAATTATGGGGGAGGCGAAGGTTATAGGGCGGATTTTGAAGCGTCTTTTAATTTGTATTATCTCGACGAAGCAACTTTAGATGGAAATGCCATAAGATTAAGAACTACCGGGGACAACATAAAGCAAAAATATAAAATCTACCGCGTGGCCAATTACGACGATACCTACAAATTTTCCGAAGGAGACCCCCGTTCTTGGTTGGATTTAAGAGTTCCCGACGACGAAATGCGCCCCCGACTTTTAAAAGCCTTCCAACATTTGGCTTATTTGGCCAACAAAAAGCGGGCGGAAGACCGTGCGGCTTCGGGCGAGAAGTTTTAAAAAAACAATCCATAAAATCGTTTTATCATGAAAAAGCAAATTTTATTTATTGGCTTGGCATTTTTTTCGGTGTTTTATGTAAACGCCCAACACGCCAGCTTGGCCATCGACCAAAAAACCGGCGACCAATACGGTTGGGCGGTGGATTATGAAACCCAAGCCGCGGCCGATCAACGTGCTATGGCGGAGTGCGAAAAAAACGGGGGCGATGACTGCCACATTGTATTGCGCTTTACCGGTGGTTGTGGTGCCTATGTAGTGGAACGCGGCAACAATAGTTTATATGGCTGGGGAACGGGCGATACCCGTACCGCTGCAGAAAACCGTGCCCTCAGCGAAGCGCGCACCCGTGGCGGAACAGATTTGGTGGTCCGCGTTTGGGGCTGCAACGGCGGCAATTTGGTCGCTTCCGAAGAAACGAAAACTTTGTTGAAAGGAGTTTATTTCTTTCATTTCACCTATTCCGATTATTGGAAAAAAGGCTTTGTGACAAAAGTGCTCTTTCAACCCAATGTGGCGCAAAAGCAAGGCGGAAAATGGATTTGGACCGCCGATGCCGAAGAAAAAATGACACCTTTTGCCGATCGTTTTATGGATGTGGTGGAAGAAGAACTATATGGTTATCTCGGCGAAAACAAAGACAAAGCCTACACCCGAAAAAAACTGGACTGGGCGGGGAAAAACGAAATTGTTTTTAACAACAGCGCGCTCAACCTGAGCAAAGAAGAACGTCGAAAAAGATTGGAAGCAGCTGTGAAATCCGTAGAAAAAATATGTGCCGAAAGAGGTGCGAAATTGATCTGGGTGGATGTTGAACAATAAAATTTCCGTAACTAATCAGTGTGTTTAAATGCTTATTTGGCAAAGGTTTAATAGTCGCAAAGAACGCTAAGGAAAATACGCAAAGAACGCAGAGATTTAAAAATCAGTTATTAATGCTTTGTGAACTTTATGCAAAAATTTACGGTTAAATTGCTGTAAATAAGATAATCCCTTATTTTGGATTAGACAGATTAGTTACAAATTTTCAATTTAAAATGATCAATACTTCTCACCTCACCGGAAAACCCGCCCCCAATCCGGACCGCTGGCTCTTTTTCGCCCCGCCGCAGTTCAAAGCCCTGCCGCCCGAACATCAAGACCAGTTGTTTTTCCTCGATACCGCTTCTTCAGAAATGGTTTTTGAAACGGTCAATAATTTGAATATTCTTTGTGGCGACGATGCTTGGGGCAACCAACCTTTTGGCGGGGGTTGTTACGAATCGGTGGAAGATTTTGAAATGTGGAGGAACGAAGACAAGTTGAAAAAATGGCTCTACCAGCGCGGCGTGGTTTTTAAAACCAACGTGTTTGTACTAAAAACCTTTGGTTCAAAAGACGATCCGGTGCTGTTGACCACCTGGAAAATGATCGTGAAATATTCAGACACTTTTTTTAGTGGCGAAAACACTTTGTTTTTCGATAAAAAAATAAGCTGGTGTTTGCATTACCATCACGACGGGAAATTGAGTTTTGCTAAAGGGAGGAATTTTAAAGACGTAAGACCGCTTCGCTTTTAGACATAAGACATAAGACTTGAATTTGATAAATGAAATCCAAACTCGCCTTTTTGCTATTGCTCCCTGCGTTCCTTTCCGCCCAGGACACCCTTTCCCCTAGACAGCTTGTGGTAAAATATAAAGAAGCTTTTTCCAGCAAGGGTTTTAAATATTACCGTGATGGAAAACTTTTTTCCGGAAAAGTCATCGAATATTACCCCGACGGGAAATTAAAATACCAAGAAAGTTACAAAAACGGCACAAAAGAAGGTTTCGAAAAAGGATGGTGGAAAAATGGCGAAGAAGCTTATGTGGTAAGGTACAAAAATGGGGCACCGGAACTGGCAGTAAGCTATTTTCACAAAAACGGAAGGCTCGCGGTCATTGCAAATGTGGTGGCACTTACCAAAGAGGCCGTGATCATCGTGGGAAAAAGGGTTTATGAAGAGCTCGACAGCCTTCCCCATTTCAAGGAGTTGGTTCCGCACGACTATCTTTTTAAAGGGAATTGGACGTCTTTTTACGAAACCGGGGTTTTACAAACCACCGGATTTTATCTTCCTGAAGTCACCGTTGAATTCAGCAGGGTTATCGAAACGAACGAAAATGGCGAAATTGTAGCGGAATACATTGAGCAATCGGTTTCAGAAGGAACAAAAGACGGGCGTTGGGCCTATTTTGGAAAGGAAGGCGAGTTGGTCCGACTGGAATTTTATGACCGCGGAAAACTGCTGCGGGCAAAAGAGTTTGATTGATTCA
>DASSWG010000149.1:0-2822 GCA_035705295.1 Flavobacteriaceae bacterium | reverse complement strand
GTGATGGACGCCATAAAAATGACCAAAGAAGAATTGAACGACGAAGTTCCATTGATCGGTTTTGCCGGTTCACCCTGGACGGTTTTTTGTTATTGCGTGCAAGGCCAAGGTTCCAAAACTTTTGACAAAGCCAAGGAGTTTTGTTTCACCAATCCGGTGGCGGCACACAGTTTACTGCAAAAAATCACCGATACGACGATTGCGTATTTGAAAGCGAAAGTCAAAGCCGGCGTGGATGTCGTCCAGATTTTTGATTCTTGGGGCGGTATGCTTTCCCCGGTGGATTATCAGGAGTTTTCTTGGAAATACATCAACCAAATTGTGGATGCCTTGGCCGAAGAAACCAAAGTCATTGTTTTCGGGAAAGGCTGTTGGTTCGCCTTGGGCGAAATGGCAAAAAGCAAAGCTTCTGCACTCGGAGTGGATTGGACATGTTCCGCTCGAAACGCGCGTTATTTGAGTGGCGGGAACATCACTTTGCAAGGAAATTTCGATCCATCTCGCTTGCTTTCTCCTCCGGCGGAAATCAAAAAAATGGTGCATCAAATGATCGACGAATTCGGAAAAGACAAATACATCGTGAATTTGGGCCATGGTATTTTGCCGAACATTCCGGTGGACAATGCAAAAGCGTTTGTGGAGGCGGTGAAGGAGTATTGAGTAGTTAGTATTGAGTATTGAGATTCCTTCTATCGTCTGAAACAGTGACCTTAAAATTCATAAATGAAAAAGCGGTTCTACATATACCTCCAAAATCTTCAAAACACCATTACCTCCAAAATAGAGGAAGTTGACGGCAAAGGAAAATTTCGGGAAGATTTATGGGAACGCCCGGAAGGTGGCGGCGGAAGAACGCGCATCATTGAAAACGGAGCTGTTTTCGAAAAAGGGGGAGTGAATATTTCAGCCGTGCACGGAGAATTACCAAAAGTGATGCAAAAACAATTCGGGGTGAAAGACTGCGATTTTTTTGCCTGCGGATTGAGTTTGGTATTGCACCCCCAAAACCCGATGGTTCCCACGGTGCATGCCAACTGGCGCTATTTTGAAATGTACAACAAAGAAGGAAACATCGTAGATCGCTGGTTTGGTGGCGGCCAGGATTTGACACCCTATTATCTATTTGAAGAAGACGCGCGGCATTTTCATCAAGTTTGCAAATCGGTTTGTGACCGGCACAATTCAAAATTTTATTCCGATCTCAAAACAAAATGTGACGATTATTTCTGGAACGCACACCGAAACGAAGCTCGGGGAATTGGCGGATTATTTTTTGATTATTGCAAAGATTCCGAGGAAATGTCGATCGAAAATTGGTATGATTTCGTAACCGATTGTGGAAATCATTTTTTGAAATCCTACCTTCCCATTGTGGAGAAACGAAAAAACTTGCCTTTTTCCGAAGCAAACCGGATTTGGCAGGAAATCCGTCGGGGGCGCTATGTAGAATTCAATTTGGTGCACGATCGGGGAACCTTGTTCGGACTAAAAACCAACGGCCGCATCGAAAGTATTTTGATGAGTTTGCCGCCAAAAGTGCAATGGGTTTATGACCATCATCCAAAACCGGGAAGTGAGGAAGAGAAACTGGTTGAGGTACTGAAAAATCCAAAAGACTGGTTGTAAAAATTGGTCTGGAATTTTCAGTTCGAACAACTTCTCACTTCTTGTTCTTAAAAAGGATTTCTTATGAACCGTTTTAGAAAATTCCTGAATAAACAAGTTTTTGGTATTCTTCATAAATTCGATGAAAATTTGGAGAAGAAAAGGGAGGTGACACATTGGTTTTATTTCAAAAATTTAGCGGATTTGGAACGATTCGAAAAATATACTTTTGAAATTGGTTTCAAAACGATGAGCAAAGCCACAGAGACCACAAAAGGAGATTTGTTGTTGATTGTGTATAAAACCGAAGGATTAAACGAAGATTCCATCAACTTGGACACCATTGATTTTGCAGAAAAAGCAGAAGAATTCAATGGGTTTTATGACGGTTGGGAAACTCGCATTGAATTGGAATAGAAATAAAATCATTGTTCAGTTTATTTTTGTATATTTGACATAATTTGTCAAAACAAATATTTCAAAAATGAATGCTTTCGGTAAAAAAATCAGGGAATTACGCGAAGATGCGGGGCAGCCTTTACGTAAAGTTGCCGCGTTTGTAGATATAGATCAAGCCATTTTGAGCAAAATCGAGCGTGGACAGCGAAAAGCTTCCCGCGAACAAGTGCTGCGATTTGCCGAATATTTTAAAGTTGAGGAAAGCGATTTGCTGGTTTTATGGTTATCGGACAAAATGCTTTATGAAATCGGAGATGAAAAATTAGGACTGGAAGCCCTACAAGTAGCCGAAAACCAATTGGAATATATGATTTTTAGCAAAATCGACCGAAAAAAGCTGGTCAGTGATATAAAAAGGATTCTTAAGAAATTCAATATGATCAAAAAAGGATGGATTTTTGGCTCCTTTTCCAGAAAAGACGACAATCCGAAAAGTGACATTGATATCCTTGTTGATGTCCCTACCGATCAAGAATTCACTTTTTTTGACTTGGCGGAAATTAAAGAACTCATCGAAGAAAAAATAAAACGGAAAGCCGATGTCGTCTTACTTTCTGCAATCAAGCCGCAAGTAAAAGAGCGAATAAAAGATGATTTAAAACTCATTTATGAAGCCAGATAAACCCACAAGCAAAGAAAGGGTGGAACATATTTTAAAGGCCATCGACCAAATCCAATCTTTTTCGGAAGGTCTTGATTTAGAAAGTTTTTCCAGTGATCGGCGGACTTATTCAGCGTGTTTGTACGAATATACTATT
>DASSWG010000148.1:0-13104 GCA_035705295.1 Flavobacteriaceae bacterium | reverse complement strand
CGCAATGATTTTGGAAGCTGCCAAACCCGTGAACAATTTCACCAAAATACCCGCGCTGTTTTGCGAAGTCACCTGTAAAAGCGGGTTGTTTTGAAAAATGTTGCGGAAACGTTGGAGCATACACGAAAATAATAGAACGAAAATAGTGTTTTTTTAAACGAAAAACCCGACAGGTTTCGGAAACCTGTCGGGTTTTGTTGGTATAATACTGAAAAACCTACAAGGTTTTAATGACTATGCAATTTTGTTGCGTTTCCGTTCGTTTTCGGTCAAGTATATTTTGCGCAAACGCAAAAATTTGGGCGTTACCTCCACATATTCGTCTTTTTGGATGTATTCCAAGGCTTCTTCCAGCGAAAATTTGATTGCCGGAACAATTTTCGCCTTGTCGTCCGCACCGGAACTTCGCACGTTGGAAAGTTTTTTGGTTTTGGTAATGTTCACCGTAATATCGTCCTGTCTCGAATTTTCACCAATCACTTGTCCTTCGTAAATTTCTTCACCCGGGTCGACGAAAAATTTCCCGCGGTCTTGCAATTTATCGATGGAATACGGAATGGCAGTTCCTTTTTCCAACGAAACCAACGAACCGTTTTGACGTTGCGGAATTCCACCTTTCAAAGGTTGGTATTCTTTGAAACGGTGCGCCATAATGGCTTCGCCCGCCGTTGCAGTAAGCAATTGGTTTCGCAAACCGATGATTCCACGCGAAGGGATCATAAATTCACAGATCATTCGATCGCCTTTAGCTTCCATACTGAGCATTTCCCCTTTTCGCATCGAAACCATTTCCACGGCTTTTCCGGAAACCTCTTCCGGTAGGTCGATGGTCATTTCTTCCACCGGTTCGCATTTTTGGCCGTCAATTTCTTTAATGATTACCTGTGGTTGGCCAATTTGCAGTTCATAACCTTCCCTTCGCATGGTTTCGATCAGCACGGAAAGGTGCAAGACCCCCCGGCCATAAACCAAAAATTTATCGGCGCTGTCGGTTTCTTCCACGCGCAAGGCGAGGTTTTTTTCCAATTCTTTGGTCAAACGGTCCTTAATATGGCGCGAGGTCACATATTTTCCATCTTTACCGAAAAATGGGGAATCGTTGATGGTGAACAACATGCTCATTGTGGGTTCATCGATGGCGATGGTTTTTAGGCCTTCCGGATTTTCAATATCGGCCACCGTGTCGCCAATTTCAAAACCTTCCAAACCCACGATCGCACAAATATCGCCCGCTTCCACTTGGTCGATTTTCCGGCGCCCCAAACCTTCGAAGGTGTGCAGTTCTTTGATTTTGGTTTTTTTGATGGAACCGTCGCGTTTCACCAACGAAACCGGCATTCCTTCTTTCAAGGTTCCACGCTGTAAACGACCAATAGCGATTCTTCCGGTAAACGAAGAAAAATCCAAAGAAGTAATCAACAATTGCGGACTTCCCTCTTCGATTTTCGGGGACGGAATGTGTTCCACCACCATATCCAATAGTGGTTCAATATTTTCGGTTTGATTTTTCCAATCGTCGCTCATCCAATTGTTTTTGGCTGAACCATAAACAGTCGGAAAATCGAGTTGCCATTCTTCCGCGCCCAATTCGAACATCAAATCGAATACTTTTTCATGGACTTCTTCGGGCGTGCAGTTTTCCTTGTCCACTTTATTGATGACGACACAAGGTTTCAAACCTAAATCGAGCGCTTTTTGCAACACAAAACGGGTTTGTGGCATCGGGCCTTCGAACGCATCGACCAACAACAAAACCCCATCGGCCATGTTCAACACGCGCTCCACTTCACCACCAAAATCGGCGTGACCGGGCGTGTCGATGATGTTAATTTTGGTGTCTTTGTAAATCACCGAAACGTTTTTGGAAGTAATGGTGATGCCGCGTTCGCGTTCCAAATCATTGCTGTCCAAAATCAGGTCACCGGTGTTTTCGTTGTCGCGAAAAAGCTGGCAATGGTGCATGATTTTATCGACCAACGTGGTTTTTCCGTGGTCAACGTGCGCGATAATGGCGATGTTTTTGATGTTCATAAAAGGCCTCGTTTTTTTTGAGGCTGCAAAAGTACGGTTTAAATTCCTGCGAACGCAGGAATCTTTTGATGTTTTTTAAGGAAGTGGTTTCGGATTCAGCAATAAACAACAAAAACCGGTACTTTCGCACCGGTTGTGCAATATATAATCCCATTCTTAAAAAAGAAAAATCATTTTTTCACGATTTTTTTGACACTAAATTCCTTGTTGCTATAAAGCTTCACAAAATAAATCCCGGGGCTTAAAAATTGCATGTTGATTTTTTCCAAGTTTGAGGAAAACCAAAATCTAAATTTTCAGCAAATCGGTCACATTGAAAAATTTTAACATTATTTGTTTGTATAATACAAAAAAAAAAAAACCAACATTTGAATTGTTGCAACACGAATTATTTATTAACTTTAAATTTTAAACCATGAAAAGAACACTATTAATTTTAATGACCATTTTATTTTCGTTTGGCGCTTTTTCCAGCAATGGAGGTGCAACAACCGAAAATATTGAACACCAAAAAGAAGTTTTGTCTTCTTTTGAAACAAGTGAACTAATCCTCAAAAAGGATAAATGTGTGATAAAAAGGACCACGACTATTACCATAGATCATGGTACATATACAGAAACAATTGTCCTTGTTGAATATATACCTTGTTGATTTTTATGAAATATTTCTTTTATCTTCTTTTTCTTGCTTTTACCCACACATATTCTCAAAGTGGTATAATCACTTACGAATCTATTATCAATTTTGGCAATTCCGCGCCGAAAAAAAGCGAAAAAAAGTTATTTTTTAATGAAAGCGCATCGCTCTATAGAAGTGTAGCCAACGTTTCCGATAGGAAAGAAAATGGTCAAACTACAAAAACCCGATCGAAAAAGACCATTCCCATCGATGAAAACACCGCTACAGAAACTGTAAACATAACTTACACTAGTACTTTTGAACCTCTATATTATTTCGATGTCGAAACTCAACAATTCATATGCAGAGGAACTCTTTTTGAAAATAAAAAGTTTGAACCTTATATTTACAAAGACAATTATGCCAGAAAAATACAATGGCAACTAAAAAATGAATTCAAGACCATTTCGGGATATTCGTGCCAAAAAGCCACCACCGACTTTCGCGGACGAAAATATACCGCTTGGTTCACTACAAAAATCCCTTTGCCTTATGGCCCATGGAAACTGAACGGTTTGCCGGGATTGATTTTGGAAACATACGACGAAACGGGAGAGATATATATTGTGGCCAAAAAAATAGAAATTCCGAAAAATGTAAAAAAATTTCTAAAAAAACCTATCGAAGGAGCACAAATCACGTTTCGGGAATTTATTGAAAGAAGAAGTCACGAATCAGATGACATCATCAAAGCTTTTATGGCCAGACTTCCCAAAGGCACCAAAAATGTGACAGCAAAAACGAAAAGAACAGGATTTGAACTGGAATACGAGTGGGAAAAAGGATAAAAGGATATTTCATAATTATTATAAATTGCCTGGTGCTTTTGCTATCGGGCAATTTTGTTTATTGCCAAACTACCATTGAAGGCACAGTAACCGATAGTCTCCAACAACCGATTGCATTTGCCAATGTTTTTTTAAAACCAAAAAACAGCGAAGCCATCATTGCTTTCACATCTACCACCGAAGATGGTTCGTATCGTTTGACCCTTGAGAAAGATGGGGTTTTTGAAATATCTTTTAGCGCGATTTCGTTTCAGACCCAAACAGTAGAGGTTGCCCTAAAACAAAATGAAACTCAAAATTTAAACATTCAACTCAAAGAAAAAACTTTTCAGCTAAACGAGGTAATTGTTTATACCGAAAAACCCATAACAATCAAAGAAGACACCATTATTTATAACACCGATGCTTTTAAACGTGGCAATGAAGAAACTCTGGAAGATTTGTTAAAAAGTTTACCGGGTATAAACGTAACCAAAGACGGAACAATAAAAGTAAAAAACAGGGAAATCGAAAAAGTAATGATCGAAGGGGATGACCTTTTTGGAAAAGGATACAAACTGCTCACTAAAAATTTAGACGCAAATACGGTAGATAATGTGGAGATTTATGAGCATTATTCCGACAACCACCTTTTGAAAGGAATTGAAAACAGCAACGATATTGCCTTGAACCTCACTTTGAACGACAAATATAAAAATCAGCTCTCCGCGATGTTGCGGCCGGGATATGGCTTGGCTTCGGAAAATCGATACAACGTCAAATCCAATATTATTTGGCTTCAAGAAAAAAGCAAATCCTATGCCTTCTTCAACCTGAACAATGTCGGCGAAAAAGTTATGGGAGAAGATATACAAGCGATGATTTCTTCATCGGGAGATATTGATTTTAAAAACCAAGAAGCCTATTCCTACCTAAATTTGATCAGTCGCCCGCCCGATCTGGGGGAAGAACTTACCAATTTCAACAATGCAGAGTTGGTTTCGCTGAACAATATTTCAAATTTAAGCCCGAAAATTACTCTAAAAACCATTGGGTTCTTAAATTGGGACGAACAAAATTTTTTCAAAAAAAGCAAAGAAACTTATTTTTTGCCAACCGGAAATTTTACAAATAAAAAGGATTATCAATTACATAGAAAGAAACTAACAGGCTTTCTTAAAACCGAATTGGTATATGATATTTCGAAAACAAAAATTTTGGAATATTCCGGGAGGTACAATAGTTTTCGATCGGATATTCAAACCAATTTAATATTCAACGACAGATTATACAATGAATTTCTTGTGGAAAACCAGTTTACAACTTCTCAACGCTTGACTTATTCCAACAAAATAAAAGAAAATCAAGCTTTTATTTTGACTGTTCAATATATTTTTGACAAAAAACCGGAAAATTATCGCAATAATCGCTTTCTGTTCCAAGAATTGTTTCCAGAGCAAGATTCGGTGGGAAACGTTTTTCAGCATAGTGAACATAAAGTACATTCCGCAGGATTCGAAACCGAATTTTACAGCCGGAATAAAAACGAAAATTTATTCCGCATAGAATCGGGAATTAGCTACCAAAAACATCATTTGAATACAAATTTTAGGCTTTTGGAAAATAGCGAAACCACCACCTTGCCCGGTTTCCAAAACGACTTGGAATATCGTCTTTTTAGTATTTATGCAAAACCAGAATACACATTGGAATTGGGAACTATTTCGCTTGCCGCAAGTATGGGCCTTCGTCAATATTTCAATGCGCTTGGCACTCCACTGAATACCCACAAGAAATCGCCCTTTTTTGTGAATCCCAGACTCAATGTTGAATGGAAAATCAATGCCGATCATCGAATTACCACTTTTTACAGCTACGGCAGTGAAAATCCGGAATTACAAACATTGAACGAAAATTTTGTGCTCCGAGATTTTAACTCGTTCACAAAAGGCACGAACAATTTGGAACCTTTAAATACATCTATGTTCTTTTTCAATTACATGCTGGGAACGCCAATAAGCACTTTTTACGCCAACACTTCTTTTATTTATCAGAAAAATAAAGAATATTTTTCTTCGAATTCAACAATCACTCAAAGCTACCAATTGAACAAACTTATTCGCCTCAAAAACCGAAGCTTTTTGAACGTACAAACCGAATTAAATTATTATTTAAGCAAGCTTGCAATAAACAGCCGTATAAAATTGGGGTATTCCCAACAAAAATACAGCAATAAGTTAAATGGAGTGCTGCGCGATTTGGAACTATCGACCTATAATTATGGAGCGGAAATACGATCTGCTTTTAGCGGGAAATTCAATTTTCATATAGGAACGGAATGGTTCGAGAATGTGGTCAAAACCAATATGAAAAAGAGATCCAACACCACCAATAAAAGTTTTTTGAATATGATCTACGAACCTGTTGAGCGCCTAAATTTCTATTTAAATACCGAACGTTTTTATTTTACTGGCTTAACCAACAATAATGCATATTACTTCATGGATTTTGAAACAAAATATACCTTTTTGAAAAATAAATTATCATTCTCGATCGTAGGAAAAAACCTTTTCAATACCAATACCTACAGGGATTTATACATTAGTGATACTGGAATTTTCACTTCGACTTACAAACTTTTGCCCCGTTATTTTTTATTAAAAACAACCATTCGGTTTTGATTTTGAGCGATAGATTCAATCACAAAAAAACCCGGGATCTTCACCCCGGGTTCACGCACTAACACTAAGATAAAAGGTTTTATCGCAACCGGTCCACAGATTTTACGAGGTCTTCGTCCTTTTTGATGGCTTTGTTGGCCAAGGCCAAAAAAACGATAGCAACAAGCGGAACAAACACCAAAATGCCTTTCTCCGAAATTTGCATTTCTCCAGGCATCATTAGCAGCCAGTACACGAAAAATCCTAGCAAAACAAAGTTCAATACTATATTCAGCCGTCCCAAAACGAATTGGAACTTTCGATTTTTAAACATAAAAATGGCGATCAACGCCAACAAACCCGAAAAACAAAAAGCGCCAAAAACAAAGGGTTTTTCCATAGCAAACACCGCTGTTCCGGCTTCGGTTTTCCAAAGTGGGAACCACCACGGCATGGCGGCGTTCAAAAAAACAACGATCAAAAGGTAAATACTTTGAATGCGCTGGATCATGGTTTTTTTGATAATTTCAAGGTTGCTTTTTAATGTACTTTTTTGGTTTTATCTCAATCCTGTCCCAAATATATTTTTCTTTTTAAAACAAAGCCAGTTTTTCTTTCCTATTTTTTCTTTTTTGCATTGCCCAAAAAAGAAACAAAAAACGCTAGGACGGACGAAATTTTTTCTAAATTTATCATTCGATGCCTAAATTTTATAAACTCGCCAGCACTTCTGGTTTTGAATTCAAAAATTTCGTTGGCTCAAACAGTATAAAATTTTTAACGGCATTTTCATTTCAAATTTTACGAAAAATTTTCGATAAGTCCATTTTTAAAAAACCAAAAAAATAACGAGCCACAAAAATAAAGG
The DNA here is from genome assembly GCA_035705295.1 of Flavobacteriaceae bacterium. Lineage (GTDB taxonomy): Bacteria > Bacteroidota > Bacteroidia > Flavobacteriales > Flavobacteriaceae > DASSWG01. The sequence goes on along the minus strand of DASSWG010000148.1, from coordinate 6,099 downwards.
ATTATTTTTAAAAACGACAATCGGAAAATAAAAATAAAGTTGTATTATTGCACTTACAATTCATAACCACTTCAACAAAGGTTATCCATTAACTTCGATTTTTTTTCGATTCTTCTTCGGAACACAACAAATCTCAGAACAAAATAATATTCATACTTTAATACACATGTTGGAAATTTCAGAATTAAAAGCAAAAAAGCTCCCCGAGCTTCAAGAAATTGCTAAATCACTACGTGTTCCCAAACACAAAAGCTTAAAAAAATTGGATTTGGTCTATCAAATTTTGGACTATCAAGCGGCAAATCCGCAAAAAGTACAAGAAGTACTTCAAGAAGAAGCCGTGACGGCAAAATCCGCTGAGCGAACTTCTTCCAAACCTCCCAGAAAAAGACCGCAAACCCAGAAACCGGCCGAAAACAAAACTTCGGAAGAACAAACAGAAAAACCGCAACAGCAAAGTAGAGCTCAGGGCAGCAACCCTCCAAACAGAAAACAGGAAAACCGAGAAGTAAAAAACCCCAACCAAACGCATCAGAAACCGGAAAAAAATCAACAGCGGGAACACAATTCCACGGCTTCAAAAAATCCGGAAACTTCTTCCAAAGACAATCGGCGCGAAAATCGCCCAAAAAAGGAAACCCACCACAATCCAAATCAGAAAAACAACGGCAACCGTGACAATGGCAACCGCGACAACCGCAACCGCTATCGCGAACCCGATTATGAGTTTGACGCGATCATAGAAAGCGAAGGGGTTTTGGATATTATGCAGGACGGCTACGGATTTTTGCGTTCTTCGGACTACAACTATTTGTCTTCGCCCGACGATATTTACGTTTCACAATCGCAAATTCGTTTGTTTGGTTTGAAAACCGGCGACACGGTTTTGGGGCAAGTTCGGCCCCCAAAAGAAGGTGAGAAATATTTTCCGCTCATCAAAATCAACAAAATCAACGGGCTCGATCCGCAAGTGGTGCGCGACCGGGTTTCTTTTGAACATTTAACGCCGCTTTTCCCACAGGAAAAATTCAACATCGCCGAGCGCCAAAGCACAATTTCGACGCGAATTATCGATTTGTTTTCGCCCATTGGAAAAGGACAACGTGGAATGATCGTTTCCCAACCCAAAACCGGGAAAACCATGTTGCTGAAAGATGTGGCAAATGCCATCGCGGCAAACCACCCAGAGGTTTATCAAATTGTCTTATTGATCGACGAGCGCCCGGAAGAAGTTACCGACATGCAACGCAACGTCAAAGGTGAAGTAGTTGCCTCCACTTTTGACAAGGAAGCAAACGAACACGTTCGCGTGGCGAACATTGTTTTGGAAAAAGCAAAACGTTTGGTGGAATGCGGCCACGATGTGGTGATCCTTTTAGATTCCATCACGCGGTTGGCGCGCGCCTACAACACCGTGCAACCCGCAAGCGGAAAAGTATTGAGCGGTGGGGTCGATGCTAACGCATTGCACAAACCCAAACGCTTTTTCGGGGCAGCAAGAAATATTGAAAACGGTGGATCTTTGACCATTTTGGCAACAGCATTGACCGACACCGGCTCAAAAATGGACGAGGTGATTTTCGAAGAATTCAAAGGGACCGGAAATATGGAACTGCAACTGGACCGAAAAATCGCCAACCGCAGAATTTTCCCGGCCATCGACCTTACTTCTTCCAGCACGCGCCGCGACGATTTGTTACTTGATGAAAGTACGGTTCAGAGAATGTGGGTGATGCGCAAATATTTGGCCGATATGAACCCCGTGGAAGCCATGGAATTCATCAACGAACGTTTTAAACAAACCAAGAACAACGAAGAGTTTTTGATTTCGATGAACGGGTGATTTTTTAGTTGGCAGTAAGCAGTTGGCAGTAAAATCATTCCCCTTTAATAATTCAGAAAACCCTTTTCCAATAAGCCTTGGGAAAGGGTTTTTCATTCACGCTCAACACGAACGAATAATGCCTACCCCAAAAATCCCCTAAAATCAAGAACAATTGTCACATCGAGCGCAGTCGAGATGTTTTTGTCGACCCTTCGACTGCGCTCAGGGTAACAAAATATACTTCTGGAACTAAAAGCGGACAAGCATAAAATATAGTTTGCCTTTGTTCGTTTCCAAACAAAAATAGCTCCCACGAATTTTCGGGGAGCTATTTTTCTGTAAAAAGTTCAAGCGTTTACAAGGCCGCTACGTGCTTTGCCAATTTCGATTTCAAATTGGCCGCTTTATTGTTGTGCACAATGTTCCGCTTGGCAAGTTTGTCGATCATGGAAACGACGGTAGGGAACATTTTTTCCGCTTCTTTTTTGTCCGCTTCCTTCAATTTCTTGATCGCGTTTCGCGTGGTTTTATGCTGGTAACGGTTGCGCAAACGTTTAGTTTCGCTGTTACGTATCCTTTTTAATGCTGACTTGTGATTTGCCATTTTCTTTAGATATTAGATTTAATAAGCGAGAAATGAAAAACGTATAAACTTGCCTTTGACGGCAGACTCATAACTCATAACTCTTAACTCATAACTTATTTCTGTAGCCCGTAGGGGAATCGAACCCCTCTTACCAGGATGAAAACCTGGCGTCCTAGCCGATAGACGAACGGGCCAATATTTATTTTTAGATGTGAGAAGTGAGATTTCGGACTTGAGATGTGAGACAAACTCACAACTCACAACTCATAACTCATAACCAACCAAGTAGTCCGTAGGGGAATCGAACCCCTGTTACCAGGATGAAAACCTGGCGTCCTAACCCCTAGACGAACGGACCAATTTTGCATTTTAAACGGTTGCAAAAATACAACTATTTTTCAATGCTGCAAATGTGGGTTTGTTTATTTTTCCTTTTTTAATATGCCTTGGCAAAAAGCACCCGTTCCAAAGAAGGTTTCCCACTGAAAACACAGCTTCCCTCCTCTTTTTCGTTATTGAATGGAATGCAGCGAATTGTTGCTTTGGTGAGTTCTTTGATTTTGTTCTCGGTTTCGGAAGTTCCATCCCAATGGGCAGAAACAAAACCACCTTTGGTTTTCAACACTTCTTTAAATTCTTCGAAATTATCTACTTTCGTGATGTGTTCATTTCGAAAATCCATGGCTTTTTGGTATAAATTTTCTTGAATTTCGGTCATCAATACCTTTACCTTTTCAACCACTTCTTTTTGCTCCACAAATTCTTTTGTCAGCGTGTCGCGCCGGGCCAGTTCCACGGTTCCTTTTTCGAGGTCTTTTGGGCCGAGCGCCAAACGCACCGGGACTCCCTGCAATTCGTATTGGGCAAATTTCCAACCGGGTTTGTGGGTGTCGCGATCGTCGTATTTCACGGAAATTCCGTTCATTCGCAATTCCATCGCAAGTTTGTTGGCAACCTCCGAAATTTGCGCCAATTGCTCTTCGCCTTTGTAAATGGGAACGATCACCACTTGATTTGGCGCCAATTTTGGCGGAAGCACCAACCCGTGATCATCGCTATGGGTCATGATCAACGCGCCCATCAAACGGGTGGAAACGCCCCAACTGGTGGCCCAAACATATTCCAATTTTCCTTCTTTGGAAGTAAATTTCACATCAAAGGCTTCCGCGAAATTTTGCCCTAAAAAGTGTGAAGTTCCAGCTTGCAATGCTTTTCCGTCTTGCATCAAAGCTTCAATACAATAGGTTTCTTCCGCCCCTGCAAAACGTTCACTTTCGGTTTTCTTCCCTTGAATTACGGGGATCCCCATAAAGTTTTCGACAAATTCCGCGTAAATCGAATTCATTTGTGCGGTTTCTTCCAACGCTTCCGCTTTGGTTGCATGCGCCGTGTGGCCTTCTTGCCACAAAAATTCGGTGGTTCGGAGGAACAATCGGGTGCGCATTTCCCAACGCACCACATTGGCCCATTGGTTGATCAAAATTGGCAAATCGCGATAGGATTGTATCCAACCTTTGTAGGTGTTCCAAATCAAGGCTTCGGAAGTGGGCCGCACCACCAATTCTTCTTCCAGTTTCGCATCGGGGTCCACAATGAGTTTTTTCGGGTCGTCCGGATCGGTTTTTAGCCGATAATGCGTAACCACGGCACATTCTTTCGCAAATCCTTCGGCATTTTTTTCTTCCGCTTCGAACAAACTTTTGGGTACAAAAAGTGGAAAATAAGCATTTTGATGGCCGGTTTCTTTGAACATGCGGTCCAATTCGGCCTGTATTTTTTCCCAAATTGCAAATCCATAGGGCTTGATGACCATGCAGCCGCGAACGGCGGAATTTTCGGCCAAATCGGCCTGGACCACCAGCTCGTTGTACCACTTGGAATAATCCACTTCGCGTTTTGTTAACTTGTTTCCCATATTCTATTTTGGCACAAATGTTGCACTTTATGTTAATACATTTTTAGTTGGTCGCAAAACTAATTAAATTTGTTATGTAGAACAATTAATACCTCAAAGTTATGACACTCGATAAATACATAAAAAAATCGCCTTCATTTTTAATGGCGATACTCGCAATTTTGACCGTGGTATCGTGTGGAACATACGAATATACCGGTTATGATCGAGACGGCATCTACTCCGACGCCGAGGTTTCCAATGCCCCGGAAGCAAATCCGCAAAATGAAACCGGAAACCAAAACAACGAAGATTCCGGATATTATGAAAATTATTTTGCCGAGCAGGCGGTGCAAATTGAAAAAGCGCAAGATGCTATTTTCACCGATGTTGATGCTTATTCTTCCAACAAATCCGATTCCGCCTATGTGGAAAACGACGAGGCTTACTACGCGCAAGATGGATATACTTATTCCGGAGGCGAAGCCGCTTGGGGAAGCAACCCTACTGAAATTAACGTAAATTATTACAATTCCGGATTTTATTCGCCCTATTATGCATATGGTTACGGATGGAATTTCGGTTGGGGATATCCTTATTATGGAAACAGTTGGTGGCACATAGGTTGGAACCACTATTATCCATATTACCCTTACTATCCTTATTATGGATATGGATTTTATAACCCCTATTATTCCTACAATCCCTATTACTACGGAAATTATTATTCTCCTTATTATGGGGTAGCTTACCATAATAATTACCGCGATTATTATCGAAGCAATTCTTACAATCGTCAAAATGCACGAAATGCCAATAGGAGTGATCGCGATTATAACCGACGTAATGTGCGATCGGATCAAGACCGGAACGCACGAAGTTCCGTCAACCGCAGAAATGTGCGGTCGGACAACAATGACCGCAGCCGGAACAGAAGTTCCGTACGGACCATTCGCAACCCGCGAAATGTAGATGCCCGAAGTTCGCGCAGTTATGACCAACGCTCGCGAACCATCCGTACCAGAAGTAGCAATTCCAATGACAATGAACGCGTACAGCGAAGCAACCGTTCCAGAAGTTCGGACAGGACGGTTTCCCCGCCCTCACGATCTTCCAGGAGAAATTCTTCCGGCACCTCAACAAGAAGAAGCAGTTCCTATTCCAGCCCGGCTTCAAGCACCAGAAGCAGCAGTAGGTCGTCCTCGACGCGGGGAAGAAGATAATTTTTCTAAATTGTAATTTTTTATTGCCCCATGAAAAAAACCGTATTACTTGTACTTACGATCGCTTTTACTGCTATTGCCCATGCACAAAATATTACCGATGCCGTGCGGTATGCTTCTGAAGATCTTTCCGGAACCGCCCGTTTCACAGCAATGAGCGGAGCTTTTGGAGCTTTGGGCGGTGATTTTTCCGCAATCGGAATCAACCCTGCGGGAAGTGCCGTTTTTTTGAACGGAGCGGCAAGTGTTTCGCTGAATTTGAAAAATTCGCATAACGATGTGAATTTCACCAACGGTTTTTCCTCCACTTCCGAATCCGACTTCGACCTCCTTAACCAAGCCGGGGTGGTTTTTGTTTTTCGGAACACTTCCAAGGAATCGCCTTTTCGAAAATTCACTTTGGGACTTACCTATGACCAAACTGCCAATTTTGAGAATGATCTTTTTGCTTTTGGAAACAATACCCAATCGATCGATCAATATTTTTTGGATCGTGCAAACGGCGTTCCACTGACTTTGTTTACTCCGCAAGGAAACGAATCTTTGTCCGATTTGTACGCATATTTGGGAA